>JAIQFJ010000321.1 GCA_020073325.1 Terriglobia bacterium
TCGTCGGCGATGCGCTGGTCGGGGTTGTCGATCTCGGGTTTGGCGAGCAGATGATAGTAGCCGCGGTCGTGCAGATAGCGGCCCACAAAACGCTCGGTGAGCCAGCGCCGCCAATTCAGCGCAAGCTTATCCACGACATAATAGTAGTAGGCATCGATCGGCACACCGATCAGCAGCAAGCCGAAAAAGATGGCGATGGAGTGCCAGAAACGGCGTCCGTCGCGAGCCGCCAGAGCCGACGTGAATTCGCCCGACTGCTGATTGAACAGCACCGAGAACCAGGTGTAGCCGACCAATAACAGGATCAGCAGCAGCAGGAACCAGCGGGCTTTGGCTTTCTCTTCGGAAAACCAGTAAGGCCTCGCGAGACGAATCGTGCGCCGTAGAAATCGCAGATTCAGCTTTTGCGGGGAGCCAGATTTGGCGGGGCGTTTTCCCGGCATAGATCTCCGTGAGGACGAAGCACGCTTTGCTGAGAGCATTCGGCATGCCAAATTGTGGCTGTTCTCCTGCTGGCGATATAGCTGGGGCGGACATGCCGCTGGTCCGCATGAAGGGCTAACGTTTCAGAAGAAAAGGGGTTTCGGATCATTCCGGCCCGGGGTTGTCTGTGGAACCGAAAGAGACGCAAGAAAACGAGTCGCCGTTTAGCGCACGTGTTTTCCGGACGCTTTTGCAATTAGCCCGGGACTACAAAGCCCAGTTTGTGATCATCGCTTTGTTCGCCTTCCTGGCGACCGGCGCGGATCTCTTGCAGCCGCTGATATACAAGCGGGCGATCAACGACGTTGCGGGCCTGTTCGTCGGCGACAGCGCGACTGCGACTGCGTTAGGCGTCCAGGCCCGCAGCGCCCGGGAGACGCTGACCACGCTGATGGTTTCCGTGGTCCTGCTGTTCCTGATCAGCGTGACCGGATATTTCTTTTCCCTGCGATCGCGTTTCCATGGGGCCCGGGTGGCGAGCCGCATGGAATCGACCTTTATCGTGAACACGTTCGGCCACGTGCTGCGGCTGCCGCTTTCGTTCTTCAGCCACACCGCCAGCGCTGGCCTGGCGAAACGCATCGACCAGTGCGATCAGGTATCGCCGATCGTGTCCGCGTTCGCGCAGGAGATCATGCCGGAGGCGGTGCGCCTGGTCGGCATCTGCGCCATCATGTTCACGCAAAACTGGCGGATGGCGGTGGTCTCTTTCGTTCTGCTGCCGTTTTATCTGTGGCTCGCGCGGCGCTCCGCGCTGCGTCTGAAAACGAACCTCGATCCGTACTACGAAATGTGGGAAAACATTTCGGCGCACATCGCCGATTCGATCTCCGCGGTAAAGACCGTGAAGCTCTCCGGAGCGGAGTCGCGCGAGGAGCGCCGGCTGAGGACGGAATCGCGCCATGCCTACGATGTGTATCTGAATCGCATGTCCATCGCGCAGAGGTTTTACATTTCGCAAAGCGCGCTTAGCAATCTGAGCAAATCGATGGTACTCGGTTATGGCGGCTTCCTGGTGTTGCGGCACAGCCTGACGCCGGGCGATGTGGTGATGTTTGTCGCCTATCTGGACCGGCTTTATTCGCCGATCGACACACTGAATGAGATCGCGGTGAACCTGCAGCAATACATGGCGTCGCTGCTGCGCGCCGTCCGGCTGCTGGCGGCTGGGCCGACCGAGAAGCCCGGCACCGATTTGCCGCCCGGTCCCGGCAAAGTCGAATTTCGCAATGTGCGGTTCGGATATGTTCCGGGCCGCGACGTTCTTCGGTCGCTCAGCCTGACCCTTCAGCCGGGCAAGATTACGGTGCTCGCGGGACCTTCGGGAGCAGGGAAGACGACGACGGCGGATCTGCTGCTGAAGTTGTACGAACCATCGGCGGGAGACATCTTCATCGACGGCCACAAGCTGTCCGAGACCGGGCCTGACTCGGTCCGGCGCGCGATCGGACTGGTGGCGGCCGACGGCGTCGTGTTTCGCGGAACATTGGCCGATAATATTCGCTACAAGCGTCCGCATGCGACGGACGCGGAAGTTCTGAACGCCGCGCTGGCTGCGGGCCTGAGCCGTACCCTGGAGCGTCTGCCGCAAGGCCTGGCAACGGAAGTGGGAGAAGACGGCGTCGGCCTTTCCGCGGGCGAGCGGCAGCGATTGCAGATCGCGCGCATCCTGGTCGATCAGCCGCGGCTGCTGGTCCTGGATGAAGCGACGGCGAATCTGGACTACGCGACCGAGCTTGAAGTGAAGCACGCGCTGACTCTGCTGTCGCCGCGCCCCACCATGCTGGTGATCGCGCATCGCTACACGATGATGAAGGAAGCCGATTACGTGTACGTGATGAAGGAAGGCCAGGTGATCGAGCATGGCACGCCAGCCGCCCTGTTGATACAAGGCGGCTGGTTTGCTCAGTTGGCCGCGCACTCCGGGGAAGCGACGGAGGAGCCTGTCGGCGAATCCATCGCCTGAGGTCCTCTTATTCCCCTCTGCCCGGCGGACGCCGCGCGGGTTTCGGCGCCTGCTGCTGCTTTTGTTCACGGCTGCGCTCAGTCTGAATGGACCGTGTGCGATTCGCGTCCGTCTGTTGTTGACGCCGCACGTCCGATTGCGCGGCTCGCGGCTGGCTCTGTTGCGGAGCAGGAGCCGCCTGCGGCCTTGGGACCATTCCTCCCTGCGCCGGCCGAACATCGGGCTGCGTCAATGGCTGCGTTCGGGGCTGCGTTCGACGCAATTGATCGAGCGTGCCCTGGTCGGGCGGTTTGCCGGGACGCGCATCGAGCGCGCCGCGTTTCTGTTCGAACGGAACCGGAGCCGGTGGAGGCGTGCGCCGTACGACCGCCGGGCGCTGCTGAGCAGGCGCGGGAGGACGGCTCACCGTTCCCGGCGCGTGCAGGCTCTCGCGACTCGGAGCGACCGGGGCCGCGGTTCCCGCGATTCTTCCCGCGATCGCGTCGCGCGCAGGCACGTCGATGGCGGCGCGCGAAATGGGCTTCGCCCCGGTGAACGCGTCGCGAGGAACCGCGGTGACCGCGCCCTGCACCGCGCGATTCATGTAGGGCTGTCGCGTCATGTCCATGCCGTGAATCCGGTCGGGATTCGCGATCACCGTGTTGCTGATGTTGATGTTGGTGATGAAACGAGGGCTGGCGTGGAAGGGCGGCATATAAACCTCACGCGGCCCGAGCGGGAACCATGCGACTCCCGCGCCTCCGCCGGCCCAGAAGAAGAAATCGAAACCCGGCCGCCCTCCTCCCACGAAGACGACCAGCGCGGGCGCGTACACCGGACGAACATGAATCGGGCCCGGCACCCAGCACCAATTGACGCCGATATAGGCCCAGCGCCCGTAGTGAAATGGAGCGAAGCCCCACGGGGTGTCGTCGATCCAGGTCCAGCCCCACGGCTCGATCCAGACCCAATGCCCGAAGCGGTACGGAGCCCATCCGAACGGGACGGCTCGCGGAACCCACACCGGTCCCCAGGTGACGTCGACGTTCCAGGCGCCGAACTCGTCCAGATCTTCATAGCCGATGACTTCGGGCGATACGTAGCGTCGCGCTTCCAGGCTCTCGAAGCGGCGCTCGCGCGTGGCGCAGAATTCGTCGAAGGGATCGTATCCAGGGGCGCTGGCGATTTCATATCCGGTGGATTCGCCGCCGTAGATGCTCGCGCTCTGACCGGCGTGCAGCGCGAAGGACTGCGTGGTTCCATTCACCTGGGCCTCGCCGCCTCGAATGACGACGCTGGTCAGATCGTCGGCCGGACGCACTTCGAAGCGATATTCGCCGGGACGCAGCAGGCTGATCGCCGCGTTGGGCGTGTCAATCTCGATCGTCTCGCTCTCATCGAGACGACGTACGCGGATGTTGATCACCCCGCTGGTCAGCCTGAATTGGGCCGCATCGTCTGTGAGATCCAAAATGGCGAAGCTGGTTTCGTGATCGGCGCGCAACGCGGCCGATCCCAGGTCGAACTCGGCGCGCGCGCCCGATCCGGACCAGATCTGGTCGCCGGACGTAAACGGCCGGTTCAACTCCGCCGTCGCCCACTCATTTGAGCCGGCCGGCTCGAAAGAGATGGGACCTTGAGAATAGCTGAGACGCGCGACGCGCGACGGAGGGTCGACATCGCGCGGCGGCGCGGGCTGCTCCGGCGACGCCGGAAGCATGCATGCCGGCAAGGCGAGCAGAGCCAGAACTGTAACCGCGATCACAGGAAAAGATGAATTTCGCATGAGGGACCTCGCTGTTTATGCCTCAGCTAGTGCAGTCCTCGGGCCATGGCGTTTACGTGCCAGTGAGATGCCTGCGCGATGGTTGCTGGGCGAAACAACACAGACCTGTTCCACTCGGAAGCGTCAAAAGCCGCACGACTCGCGACGCGCGGGTACGAAGTCTTTGACGGCGCCGGACCGCCCGTCCAAGATTTTGAGCGTGAGTTCGTCGCTCTCGATGCATCTCCAATCGTTTGTAAGCCGGGTTTGTGGCGGGCGGAATGCCTCTATCCTGTCGACGATTCAGAAAGGCCAACGCCATGTTGAAAGCATTCGCTCTCATGTCCGGACTTGGATTTTTCACATCGAGTGTCCTGGCTTCCGAGAAAGTATCGGCCGTGACGCTCGACAATTTGCAGGCCGCCCTCAACGGCGAAAGCAACGCGCATGCACGATATCTCGCGTTCGCCAAAAAGGCGGACGAAGAAGGGTATGCCGGAGTCGCGAGCCTGTTCAGGGCCGCAGCGCGAGCCGAGGAGATCCACGCGAACAATCATGCAGCCGTGATCCGGAAATCCGGAGGCGCGGCGGAGGCGAAACTCGAGACGCCGGTGGTCAAGTCGACTCGCGAGAATCTCGAGGCGGCGATCAAAGGCGAGACCTTTGAGCGCGATCAGATGTACCCGGATTTCATTCGCCAGGCTCAAGCCAATCCCGAGGCGCTCCAGACGTTCGAGTTCGCCCTGGCCGCTGAGGCTGAGCACGCCAGGCTGTATTCGGATGCCCTCGAAAACCTCGAGTCGATGACGTCGCGCAGGACCTTCTATGTGTGTCCGGTATGCGGATTTACAGCCCGCAATCCAGAAGTGGATTCCTGCCCGACCTGCGCCACATCCGAGGAACTGTTCGAGCAGGTGAGTTGAGGAGTTGCCTTATGCTGACCGTTCCTCCCATCCCGACCTGGCAGGCGGTTCACCCGCTGGTGGTTCATTTTCCGATCGCCCTGCTGCTGACGGCTCCCCTTTTCGTGGTCATCGGGATGTTTCGAAAGCCGGAGCGCAGCTTTCCGTTTCTGATTGCCGCGCTGATCCTGATGGGGATGGGGACGGCGGCGACATATGTTGCCTCCGCCAGCGGCGAAGCAGCCGCTGGACTGGCGGAAAGAAATCCGCAAGCCGCCGCGGTGCTGGAGGAACACGAGGAACTGGCCGTGACCACCGAACTCGCGTTCACGTCGCTGACGCTGATATTCGCGTCGATCTTATTTGTGCCGCGCGTGTTCAAGGTGCCGGCCACGCGCGCGGTGTCGGTTTGGCTTCCGGCGGTCTTCCTGGTTTTCTATGCGACGGGCGCCCTTTCGCTGGCGAACACCGCGCACCAGGGCGGCCGCCTGGTTTATGAGTTGGGAATCAAGGCCCGGATGCCTCCGGAAAGCACGCTGATGCATTCGGCGAATCACAGATAACTCTACTCGCGTTCGGCCTTGATTTCGTATTTCGCCAATTTGTAGGCGAGGTCGCTGCGCGATAAATGCAGCCGCCGGGCGGCTTCGGCCTGCACGCCGGCGGCGGATTCAAGGGCGCGCACGATCAGATTTTTCTCCACTTCTTCCAACAGCTCGCGGAGGTCGATTTGCGCGGGCATCGCCGCGATCCAGGAAAGTTTTCCGTTCCCCTGCGCCGTTTTCGCGCCGGCGAATCCAGCCAGCGGCAGATCGTCGGGACCGATTTCCGATCCGGCGGAGAGAATCATCGCCCGTTCGATCAGATTCCGCAACTCGCGGAGATTCCCGGGGAAGTCGTATCGCCCCAATTTGTTGAGCGCATCGGGACTGACGCGCCGCGGCGGAGTTTTCAGTTCTCTTGCGACGTCGCGGCAAAACAGCTCGCACAGGCCGGGAATATCTTCCTTCCTCTTGCGCAGCGGCGGAAGCGCGATGGGAATCACGGCGAGGCGATAATACAAATCCTGGCGAAACGTGCCTTCCCTTGCGCGCTGCTCCAGATCGCGATGGGTCGCCACCAGAACGCGGACATCCACCGCGCGCGGCTTGTTCGACCCGACGCGAAGCACCTGTCCATCGGTGAGCACGCGCAGCAGCTTGGCTTGCGCCGCCAGCGACATTTCGCCCGCTTCGTCAAGAAACAGCGTGCCTTCGTGCGCCGCTTCAAACAACCCCTGGCGCATCCGGTCGGCGCCGGTGAACGCGCCTTTTTCGTGGCCGAACAGCTCGCTTTCAAGCAGCGTTTCGGTGAAGGCGGCGCAGTTGACCGGAATGAACGGCTTCTGCGCGCGCGGGCTGCTCCGGTGAATCGCGCGGGCCACCAGTTCCTTGCCGGTGCCCGTTTCGCCCGTGATGAGCACGGTGGCGTTGGTGGGTCCGACGCGCGCGATCATTTCCCGTACGGCGAGAATGCCGGGGCTCGCTCCAAAAATTTCCGCGGAGCCCTCCAGCCTGTCGACAGTGAGCTTCAGCAGATCGTTCTCGCGCAGCAGATCGGTGCGTTCGCAGGCGCGGCGGACGGTCGCGCGGACCACTTCCGGCTGGAACGGCTTGGTGATGAAATCGAAAGCGCCCTGGCGCATACTTTCGACGGCAAGCTCGACGGTGGCGAAAGCGGTCAGGAAAATGACGGAGAGCGCGGGATCCGTTTCGCGCGCGGTGGCCAGGACGTCCAGCCCTGCGCCATCCGCCATTTTCTGATCCGTGATCACGGCGTCGAACTGGTTCGCGGCCAGGCTCGCGCGCGCTTCGTTCACGCCGGCGGCTTCGGTGACGGTGTGTTTATCCTGCGCCAGATTGGACGCCAGGATTCTGCGCATGTTGCGCTCGTCGTCGACGATCAGAATTCGGCTCACGAGTGCTCCGCCTTTCCATTGGAGGCCGGAAGAGTAAAGCAGAACCGCACGCTGTCCTGGTTTCGCGCCAGCACGATATCGCCGCCATGCGCCCGGGCGATGTTGCGGGCGATCGCCAGACCCAATCCGGTTCCCGAAGGTTTCGTCGTGAAGAACGGCTCGAACACGTGCTCGACGGCTTCGCGAGGAATCGGACCGCTGCTGTTTTCGACGTCAACTCCGATCATTCCATTCTCCCGCTTGCCCCGCAACACGACATGTCCGCCCGCGGGCGATGCCTCCACCGCGTTCATCACCAGGTTCAGCAGAGCCTGCTGCACCTGGCCGCTGTCGATGTCGGCGCGCAGCCCGTCCGGAGCATCGGTCGCGATCTTCACGGAGTTTTCGGCCGCGCGAGGACCGCAAATGTCGGCAATATAGGCGATCGATTCGGCGACGTCGCCAGGCTGCTTCGCTGGAGGCCGGGGGCGCGCATACGTCAGAAAATCCGTGGTGAGCTTCTCCAGACGCGAGGCCTCCTTCGCCGCGATTTCGTACATTTCCCGGCGTTCCGCCGCGGTCGGGCTGTGCAACGCGGTCGAAAGAGCGCTCGAGATCATCGCGACCGGATTGCGGATCTCATGCGCGATCGCGCTCGAGAAGCGTCCCACGGCCGCGAGCTTTTCTTCCGTCAGCAATTGCTCCCTTGCGCGTTCCAGATCCGCCTGCTTGGAGCGAAGATGGTCCACCAGCGTCCACACAAGAATTCCGACAATCGCATAAATACTGCGTGTCCTGCCGGTATGACAGCGATGCCATGGTAAAGGCGAGCAGCATATTGAGCGCGACCGAGCACCAGGTGAGAACCACGATGCCTGCCGCGCTGAGCGAGTTCACGCTTTGGAGCCAGATCAACGCGACGACGTTGATCAGGAAGCCCGCGGCCAGCACCACGACCGACAACAGCGGAGGGGGTCCGAAAAAGGAGGAGAAAAGCGTCTGGATCAGCAGAAGAATCGCGAGAACGAAAAGATTGAGGACGATAAAAAGAGACTCCTGGCGCTTAAAGGAGGCTAGGTCCGGCGCCAGGAGAAGCGATTCGCGAATCAGCTTTTTCAGCACATTCGCAATCAGCATACAGTACCCACCCAACGGGCGGAAACATCCGGAGGGGCGCTCTGCCCTCTATCGCCCCCCGGGAGCATCGAGATCAGCCGGTCACTTCCAGCTTGCCCCGCAGCCGCTCGAACTTGTCTTTGGCTTCCCCGTAGTTCACGAAGTCCCGAATCAGGGCCTCGAGATCGGTGGCCAGCTCATAGTTCGCTTTCACGTAATCTTTGAATTCCGTGAAGTGAATCTTGCTCTTGTTCTCGTTCAGATGATTGATCGTCATCTCCGTGTTGGCGGCGAGTTCTTTCAGCAGCGGCTCGATCCGCACAATGGCCTCTTTTTGCCACGGCGAGCCGAGCGCCTCCGCGTCTTTCATCTTCGCCAGCAGTTTCCCGGTCGCGTTGACATGCTCCTTGATGCTCTCGATCTTGGTGGCATGACTCTCCCAACTGAGGCGCGACTTGACGAAGCCGTTCAGCTCGTCGGAGTCCTGCTTCAGTTCGTACGCCTCGGTTTTGGCGTCCCCCAGAAGTTTGGTGATTTCGGGCGAGTCTCCGGAATCCGCGCCCTTCACCGCCGCCGGGAAGAGAACATAACCAGCCGCGACGAGCGCCGGCGCAACGAGACTCATCAGTCCACGATGAAGTTTCATATAGAGTCCTCCCTAGGATCTTCATTTGAACAGTCTTGCTTTGTTGGACCGTTCGCCGGAATCAAGGCAATCGGCGCGCCAGACCGATTTCCTTGTGCGATCAACGACCAAAGCGTTCGAGCGGCAACTCGTCCGTAAAAAAATTTGACGGCGAGGCGGCATGTGTTCGATATTTTGGACCGCCGTCGCGAGCCGTCTCGCTCGATCCTTAGAAGATCCGCCGGATTTTGCTCTGGAATTCAAGATGCATCCGCGGCATCACCGCCCGATAAGAATCGAAGGAGATTTATGACGGTAAAAGAAGTTATGACGAGACAAGTGGCGACGTGCCGGCCGGAGTCGAACCTGGCGGAGGCCATCGCGTTGATGTGGGAAAACGATTGCGGCGTTCTGCCGGTGCTGGGCGATCGCGGCGAAATTCTGGGGATGATTACGGATCGCGATATCGGGGTCGCGCTCGGAACCAGAAATGTGCGTTCGTCGGACGTGCTGGTGCGCGATGTGGCGCGCGACCACGTTCTGCTCTGCAGGCCGCACGACGATATTCACGTCGCCCTGCAAACCATGCGGGACGGTAAAGTGCGCAGACTTCCCGTCATGGGCGACCGCGGCGGGCTGGAAGGAATCCTTTCGATGGACGACGTTGTTCTGAATGCGGAGGCCGACCCGAGAATGGGCGCCAGCATTTCCTATGGCGACGTCGTCAGCACGTTGCGCGAGATCTATTCCGGCGGCGAGCTCTTCGAGACTCGACGCAGCGCCGCGTAGATCCGGTCAGCGCACCGTGACGCGGGAGCCGTTCTTGAGCTCGTTTGCGGGGTGCAGGATGACTTGCGTCTCCGGATCGATTCCGTTGGTCACTTCGGCCTCCGCCGCGTTCCGATGCCCCACCTCGACGGGCACAAGACGGGCCTTGCCGCTGAGCACCGCGAAAACGTTCCATTGCGGGCCAATGCGGAACAGCGCGCTGGCGGGAATCTTGAGCACGTCGGGATTTTCCCAGATCACGATGCGGGCGTCGACGCGATACCCGTCGCCCAGGCCGTCGGGCGAATCGACAAAGTCGGCGATGACGTTGGCGCGCTGCTCCTCGATCCCCAGCGCGGAGACCTTCGTGAATCCGTACGGCTCGACGTTCCGCACGCGGGCGCGCAGCGGCGCGGGTCCACCCCAGTTTTCGATGATCACGGGCGCGCCGGGTTTGACCTTCACGGCGTCGGTCGACAGAAGATCGACCACGATTTCGATTTTGTTGGGATTGCTCAACACGACGATCGGAGTGCCGAAAGGAATCACGCGTTCGCTTTTTTCGAGGATGCGCAAAACCCGGCAGCGCGCCGGCGCCCGGATCTCGATGACCTTCCCTGCCTGCCCGCGCTGCGCCTCAGCCGAAACCAGCCCTGCCTTTTCGCGTTCGACGTCCGCTTCGGCTGACCGAACGCGGAATGTCGCTGCCTGAACTTCTCTTGCGGTGGCGGCTTCTTTGCTTTCGGCCTGCTCCAGATCCTGGCGCGAGATGATGTCGTCTTTGGCCAGCCTGCGCGCCCGATTCAGGTCGCGCTCGGCCTGTCCATGATCCGTCTCCCAACGCGCCAGCACTTCATCGGCCTCCCGTTTGCGCGCCTCGGCCGCCTGGACCCTCGCGCGGATTTCAGCCGCCTCGCGAGCATCGAGAGGAAGCGGGCTGATGGTAGCCAGCACGGTCTCCGGCCGGACCTCGTCTCCTTCATGCCATTCGATGCGCGACAGACGGCCCGCGACCGGAGCCGCCAGCGTGAAACGATCGTGCGCGCGCGTCTCCGCGTCTTCGTCGACGGTCACCTGCAGCGGACCCCGCTCGGCTCGCGCTGCTTCCACCTCCATCGGTTTCGGAAGAAACGCCACGGTGATCAGCGCCGCCGCTCCGATCGCCGCAAGCACCATGACAATCCGTTTGGTCCACTTTTTCATGCAGCCCTCATTCCCTGGATTTCAGGACCTCCGTCAGATCCATGTGCCGCAAACGCCCGGAGACGACGAGTCCGGAAAACACGCCTGCCCCGAGTACCACCATCGCGGCGAACGCGTAAGTCGCCGCATTCACGACCAGCGGCAGCCGGAAAAGTTCGCGCGAAAAAAAGTGCGACAGCATGAAGGACAACCCGAATCCCAAGGCGAATCCGGCCGGAATCGAAGCCAGCGTGAGCAGGGCCTGCTCGCCCAGCAGGATGCGCCAGATTTCCAGACGCGTGTAGCCGAGCACGCGTAGAGATGCGAGTTCGTGGCCGCGCTCCGAGAGCGCGATCCGCGCGCCGTTGTACACGATTCCGAACGCGATCACGCACGCGAATCCCACCATGAACGCGGTGGAGACCCAGATCGATTCGCCGAAAGTTTTCCAAAAACTGGCGAGCATGGCTTCACGCACGGCGACTCCGCTGATCGACGGCGTGTGTTTCAGCACCGAATACAGCTTCGGCGCCACGGCCGAATCGACTTTCAGGTAGGCGCCCGAAATCGTATCGCCCTCGCGCATCACCCGGTGCAATGCGGACGCATCCATGTATGCGCCGAGCCCCACGGGCTCGTCGACAATCGCAGCCACCGGCACCTGCCGCACGGGCCGTGCGCCTTCCAGCACTTCGAGCGTCACGACATCGCCGATTTGCGCCCCGAGAATTTCAGCGAGCTTCGCATTCAGCAGCAATCCGTCCGGTGGCACCTCCACTGGATGCAGGCGCTGATTTACGGGCCGGCGCAACTCCGCGTCCGGCGAAAGACCAAGGACGGCGACGCGCCTCGACCGGTGTGCGAGACGAAGCCGCGCCGGAATTTCACGAAAAGGCTCGACACGAAGGACTCCGGCAAGCTGCGCGAGTTCGTGGCGTGCCCGCGCGGGCCGCGGCTCCTGGAATACCACGGTCACGTCTTCGCGCTGAATTGTGTGGAATTGGACAGAGACCAGCCGCTCCACGGCGTCGATCGCGTATCGCCCGGATACGACGATCGCCACGGCTAGCGCGACCGCGAGCGCGGAAAACGCGGCTCTCCAGCGGCGGCGGTCGAGATTGCGGACGATCATGCGCGAGGCCGGGCTCAGCAGAGTTCGCAGGCCGATTCGCTCCAGCAGACCGGCGCGGAAAGTGGGGGGAGGCTCGGGACGCATCGCGTCGGCGGGGGCGAGCGCGACCGCGCGGCGCACCGCGGAGATCGCTCCGAGACAGGCCGAGCCGGCGGCGATCGCCACGGCAATCAGAATCAGCGCGGCGTCGGCCTGCAATCGCAGCGACGGGAAATGGAAATATCGCGCGTAGATATTCATCATTCCCGAGGCGAGCCACAAACCCAGGCCGACCCCCGCGGCCGCTCCCGGCAGCACCGCCGCGATGGCGAGTTTCAGATAGTGAACGCCGATCTCGACGCTCGTGTAGCCGAAGGCTTTGAGAACCGCGACCTGACCGCGCTGCGTCGCGACCAGCCGCGACAGCAGAACATTCAGAAGA
>JAIQFJ010000322.1 GCA_020073325.1 Terriglobia bacterium
ACAACCGGCTCGCCGGTCTGACGACCTGCCCCACGCAAACTCAGTTTGCGATAATACGGGCAATGCGGAACATGCTTCTTCTGCTCGCGTTGATCGCGCTGCCGCTGGCGGCGGCGGACGAGACTAAGTTGCAGATCGTCGTCATGAATCAGCACGGCAAGCCGGTGGACAACGCGGGAATCGTCGTGAAATTCGTGGAAGGACGATCGGTGGCCAAGTTCGGCGCCAAGATCCGGAAGGAATGGAATCTCAAGACCAATCAGGAAGGCGTCGCGAAAATTCCCGCCATCCCGCAAGGCAAGATCCTGATTCAGGTAATCGCGAAAAATTACCAGACCTTCGGCAACACGTTCGACGTCACCGAAGAAGAAAAGACCATCGAGATCAAGCTGAATCCTCCGCAGGCGCAGTACACCGCCCATCCGAAGTAGACTCTCCGGGGCTGATACCCTAGGAGATTCCATGCGACGATTCCTGGTGCCCGTCATCCTGTTTGCGATGACGGTCGGCGTGTTCTGGAAGCTGCTGCTCACCAGGCAATATACGTATCTGGATTCGCCCGACCTGGCGAATCAGGTGGCTCCATGGCTTCAGGCCCAGGCCTACGCGTGGCAGCACGGAAATTTTCCGCTGCTGTGGGATCCCTATGTCGCGGGCGGACAATCGCTGATCGGACAGGCGCAGCCGGCCACCGCGTTTCCGCTGAACTGGCTGCTGTTCCTCGCGCCGCTGCATAAAGGATTCATCCAAGTCGGATTTCTGCACTGGTACATGGCGCTGGTGCATTTCTTCGCCGCGCTGGCCACGTACGCTCTCTGCCGCGACTTGAAGCGATCGCAGGTTGCATCGATCTTGAGCGCGTCGGCGTACGCGTTCGGGGGCTATGTCGCCACGACGTGGTGGCCACAGCAGGTGCAGGCCGTGATCTTCGCGCCGCTGGCGCTGTTGTTTTCCTTTCGCGCGATCCGCGGAGAACGGCCCTGGCGCAGTTCGTTCTTCGCCGGATTTTTCCTCGGCCTGATGTGGCTGCAAGGGCATCATCAGGTGCCGCTGTTCGTCGTGCTCGGCGTGTCGGGCATTTGGGCGTTCCACATCCTGCGCGGCAAAACATGGGCGATCAAGTTTCAGCACGCGCGCATGTTCGTTCTGGTGGTCGCCGTCATGGCGATGGCCGCAGCCCTGCAGTTATTTCCGGCCTATTCCTATGGACAGGATTCGGTCCGCTGGGTCGGCGCGAGCCACGAAGTGCATTGGGACGAATCGGTTCCTTATCACGTGCACCAGACGTATTCGCAGCCGGGGATCGTTCTGCTCGGCCCGTTCATGAACGGATTTTTCCATCATGCCAATCCGTTTGTCGGATTTACGGTGGTGCTGCTGGCGATCGCGGCGGTCGCGCTCGCCTGGGACGATCTGGCCGCGCGGCTACTCGCATTCCTGGCGATCGGCGGACTGCTGCTGTCGCTGGGACCGCTTACGCCGCTGCATTCGATCCTCTATGCCGTCGTGCCGGTGGTCGAAAAGGCGCGCACGCCGGCTGTCGCGATCATTGTTTTTCATTTGGGGATCTGTCCGCTGGCAGCTTTCGGGCTCGACCGCGTGCTCGAAATGCCGCGATCGAACTGGGTGAAGCTGGCCGGGATCCTGAGCGCCGCGATTGGCGCGCTGCTATTCCTCCTGATGGTCCACGTACAGGTGGACCGCGCGCAGATCGATTACCACCTGTACACCACGCCGGTGACCGCATTGGCCGCGCTGCTGATCGCGGCGATGCTTTTCGCGATGCGCAACGGATCGCTCGAGCCGCGCAACACCGCGGTTTGGTTTGTCGTGCTCGTGATGCTCGAAATCGGCAATCTCAACGGAATGGAGATGACCAATCGCGATCAGGGCTGGGAATTCTGGCCGCAGGTCGAGCGCGACCGCGACATCGCGCAATTCCTGAAATTCCAACCGGGAAATTTCCGCGTCGAAGTGAAAACCGAGGACGTGCCTTACAGCTTCGGCGATTGGTATGGCATTGAGACGTTTATCGGCTACACAGCGTCGCTGATGACTCCCTTCGTGAAGGTGCTGGGCGAGCCTGCGGCGCACCGGCTGCTCGGCGTGCGGTACTACCTGGCAAAGGCTCCGGCGAGTCCCGATCAGCACGAGGTCTTCACCGGATCGGGCGGCGTCAAAGTGTTCGAGGTCCCGAACGCGATGCCGCGCGTGTGGGCCGTGCATGAAGCGGAACGGTACACGAATCCCGAGGTCGCGCCGGTGTTGAGCAAGCTCGACCTCCCGGCTCGCACGGTGTTGCCGGGAACGCTGCCGGATTTGCAGAGTTGCTCGGGCGATCGGGTCAGCCTGAAAAAACATAAAGCGCAGACGGTGTCGATCGACGCCGACATGAATTGCCGCGGCATGGTGATCCTGGCCGACGCGTATTCGAAGGACTGGGTGGCGACCGTCGATGGCGCAAGCGTGCCGATCTATCCGGCCTATTCGTTCCTGCGCGGCGTCGTGGTGGGCGCGGGACATCATCGGATCGAGTATCGCTACCGGCCGTGGTCGGTGTATTTTGGGGCGCTGCTGACGTTCGGTTCCTTTGGAATCGCGCTATGGCTGTGGCGGCGGCGCGAGCAGCCGTGAACCGCTGGGTCGCGATATTTTTTCTCGCGATCGTCGTGCTGTTCGCGGCCGCGAATCGACCCGCGTACAACAGCTTCTTCGCTTCCGACGATCTCGACAACATCGCCAACGCGCGCGAGGCGGAGCTTTCTTATTACGCGAAAACGCTGGTGAATCCGATCGGCCAGGCGGACACTGTGTTTCGCCCCGTGCCCGCGTTCTACTACTGGGTGATGGCGCGGACGGCAGGCCTGCACTTCGCGCCGTACGTCGCGGTGATTCAGTTGATCCATCTGCTGAATGTCGCTCTGGTGTTTTTCCTGGCGCGATCGCTGGGAGCGACGCGCATCGGCGCCTGCGCGGCATCGGCGCTGTTCGCATTTCACGCCGCGATGCTGACCATCTACTTGCGCCCCATGTACGTCTTCGATTTGGTCTGCGCGACGTGCATTCTGGCCACGCTGCTCGCCTTCGCCCATGGCCGGCTGATCGCGAGCCTCGTCTTCTTCTGGCTCGCGCTAAAGTCGAAAGAGCTCGCGATCTTTCTGCCGCTGGCACTGCTCGCGATGGTCAGTGCGCGCCGCTCCCTCGGGTCGCGGGTCAAAGGCGCGGCCACCGCCGATCTCCTCCCCACACTTCCCTTCTTCGCGATCTCGGCTCTGTTCGGAATCTCCGCGCTCCTCCACAACGCCGGCCGCGACAACGACTATTCGCTCCGCTTCACCGCCGCAGCTCTCTCGACCTGCGCGCGGTTCTACGCCTCGAAGCTGGTGCTGGCGCCGGCCTTGATCGGATTCGTCGCGATCGCCGCAGTCCTCTTGTTCACTCGAAATCCGCTGGTCCGAATCGGGCTGGCGACGTTCGTGTCGCTGATGCTGGTGTTGCTGGTGCTTCCAGGCCGGCTCTATAGCGCGTATCTCTATTGCGGATTCATCGGACTCGCGCTGGCCCTGTCGGCGTGCGCGCGACCGGCGTGGCTCGCGGTTTTCTTCGCGTTGTGGATTCCATGGAATTACCGGCAATTCCGCATCGATCGATCGACGGAACTGGCCGAAGCCCGCGAGCGTGCGGCATGGTTCGCCCCGGTCGCACGATTCATTCCGCTGCATCCCGGCGTCGACACGTATGTGTATCAGAACCGGCCGGAATCGCTGGCCGAATTCGGCGTGACCGGCGCAATCAAGTCCCTGCGGCCGGTATCGACGGAAACGAAGATCGTCGATGCGGATACACCGGCTCGGTCGGCGGCGATGGCCAGTCCGCAAGCGGCGCTGCTGCTGTGGAATCCGGTGCTGGGCACCACCGAAGTGATGGAGCGCGAGCCGGCTCGGTCGTTTCTGGAGTTGAACTATTTCACGCCACCGTGGCAGTTGGTCGAGGGATGGAGTGGCGTCGACTTCAGTTACCGCTGGATCGGCCCACATGCGGAGGCTCGGTTGAGCCGCGCGGGCAACACATTCGAGATAACGGCGTTTGTGCCGGATGTTTTTCTGAAGCAGTCGGCGGAGTATCGCGTGGGTGTGTCGCTGAACGGGTCCTCGATCGGGACCGCTGTGTTCAATCGCACGGAGCCGCAGACGGTCCGCTTTACCTTGCCGGCGGGGCTGGCGGACGCGGTCGACGTGACCTTCGACGTGACCCCGGCAACGGGCACGCGAGGATTGCCGATCGTGTCTTTCGGCTTCAAATGATCTGTCTGCGGGGCGGGCAAGGATGCCGGCCCCACGACAATTGAGGGCTTGCAATACGTCCGCTTCCACACAGCCCGAACGGGAGGAGGGCGTGTTTCAGCCGCCTACCGCCTCAGAAACGATGGACGCTTGCGGACTTCGAAGACACGGCCCTCAAGGGCCATCTGAAATGGGTCAGCGATCACCTCTGCATCCCCGACCGCTTCACGGCCGCCAAGCCTCCCTGGCGCGCAAAAAAGGTCCGCTCGCGAGCACGTCTCGCGCATCCGCGAAAGCGCCACGGGATCCACATCGAGACCGTTCGCACCGGCCGCCCGGGCTACATCGTCTACGAAGACGATCATCAGATCGTCGCCGAGCCGTTCGCGGACACGCTGTGAGCCTGCCTATTCACGACTCTGCGAGAAAAGCTCACGACCGGCCGCCGTGCGAGGCACCGGAGGAGCGGCACGTTGCCGCCTGAGCGCGGCCCCCGCGCAGTTGACGGGCGCGATCCTCCTGTTTCGAGCCCGGCCTTGTAAGCCCGCCATGTAAGTGAGAGTGCGTATGAAAACTCGGATAGCGCGATCATTTGACCGAGCATGTCCTTCCGGGCGGGAGTTTCGTAACCAATCCACATGAGCCGGCACGGCTGCCGGCTCGCCGCTCGACGAGCGGCCCCACCAGCTTGCCAGGCCCTTACGAGCCTGTGTGAAAATGATCGGCGTCGGCCGCTTCCTGCGGTCGCGGTTCCTTAAACGGCTGATTCAGCGGGATGCCGGCAATGAACCGCGACCGCAGGAAGCGGCGAACGTTCAGTTTTCACACAGACTCTTACTGGCGGGGCTTAGCGGGACCGTACAACACTTTCCCCGACCGCTCCGCCGTCAGCTTATCGTTCTCGATGATCACCTTGCCGTTCACCAGGACATACTTATACCCGACCGCATACTGGTGCGGCTTCTCGAACGTCGCCTTATCCTCCACTGTCGCCGGATCGAAAACCGCGATATCGGCCTTCATCCCGGGACGAATCAGGCCGCGATCGTAGAGTTTCGTCCGCTGCGCAGGCAGGCCGGACATCTTGTGGACGGCTTCCTCCAGACTGATCACGTGCCGCTCGCGGACGTAGCGAGCCAGGACTCGGGAAAAAGTCCCGTAGCTGCGCGGATGCGGGGCCGCGACGTTGAACTGCGGGACCTCGCCGTCGCTGGCGATCATCGCGAACGGGTATTTCATGATCCGCTCCACGTCTTCTTCGGCAATTGCGTGAAATACCGCAGAACAGCCGCCCGAATGCTGAATTTCAAGCAACGTCTCCGCCGCGTTTTCCAGCGTCACGGCCCTGCCCCTGGCCTTGGTGATTTCAGCAAGGTTCTTTCCGGCCAGCGATTTGTCGAAGGCGCAGCTCGCCATGACGACGTTGGCCGGATCGCCGCCGCCGCGGTCGAATTCGATATTTTCGACCACCTTCGCCTTGATCCGGGCGCGCGTGTCCGGGGCGTCCAGGCGCTCGACCAGCGATTTCTGACCGCCCTCTTGCGCCCACTGCGGGATCAGGCTGGCCGTTCCGGTGCTGGAGGCGGTATACGGATACTGATCGATGGTAACGTCGACCCCGCGGGCGCGGGCTTCTTCCACCAGGCGGAGCGTGTCGACACTTCGACCCCAGTTCGTCTTGCCGATGATCTTATGGTGGGTGATCTGGGTCGGCATGTGGCCGTCCTCGCCGATCTTGATCGTCTCGCGGACGCTGTCGAGGACATGGCTCGCCTCCTCCCGCATATGGCTGTGGTGCATACCGCCCATCTCGCCCGCGATCTTTTCGATCTCGATCACCTCATCGGTCGGGGTGAAGTTGCCGGGAACATAGAACAGGCCGGTGGTGATCCCGAAGGCTCCGTCGAGCATGGCTTGTCGTGCGATCTTCCGCTGTTTATCGAGTTCCTCCGGCGTCGCGGGCCGATTCACCAGCCCCATGACGGCTTCGCGAATCGAGCCCTGACCGGCGAAAGTTCCAAAATTGGGACCGAGCTTGAGCGCGGCTACCTTTTCCAGAAACGGCGCGATCGGCAGCGGCGAACTGCCGTCTGGGCCCTCGAAAATCGTCGTAACGCCTTGATGGATATAGTTCTGAGCAGCCGGATCCAGGAAGATGCCGCGGCGCGCGTGAGTATGGATGTCGATAAATCCGGGGGCGACGACTTGCCCCTTGGCGTCGAGGAACCGGGTGGCGGAAGAAGGCGCGAACTTGCCGAGGGCGGCGATCGAGTCGCCCTTGATGGCGACATCGCCGTAGAACCACGGATCGCCCGAGCCGTCGACGATACGGCCGTTGGCGATCACCAGGTCATATTTCGGTTGAGCGAAAAGCGGGAGAGCGAAGAGCGCGAGTGTGAAGCGGGCGGAAAACATCCCGCCATTTTGACACACTCAGCGTGACACTACTTCACACTTTTTACACGCGCCGGTTGTTCCTTGGCGGTCTTCGGCGATGAAGCGATCATCTCGAAGAACAAGGAAACGATCAACAAACCTGCGATTGCGGCTCCGATAATCATTGGCGACCCCATTTCTTCCTGCCTTCATTCATGCACGCGTGTTTCCACGCGCTTTCGTGTCATATCGGCAGGTGTTCGACTGCTGTCCAGTAGCGCTCACTATCTCGTGAATCCATTTGAGACTGCGTTTCATTCCTAACTACGATTCAATGGATGCGATCGGATGTGCGCTTGTTGCAGGGAACGTTGTAAATTTATTGTCGATGCCCCTCACACTGAGCGCCGCCGAAGAAGCCCGTCAGAATATCGCGGGAATCGCCTTAAAAACGCCCCTCGTTCGACTGAATGCGGAGTCGGCACATGAAGTCTTTTTAAAGTTGGAGAGCCTGCAACCGATCGGATCGTTCAAGCTGCGCGGGGCCGCGAACGCGATGACCAAGGCCGGCCGCGAGAAGATCGCGCGAGGCGTGCTGACTGCATCGGCCGGCAATATGGCGCAGGGATTGGCGTATTGCGCGCGTCGAATGGAGATCCCCGCAACGGTCGTGACTCCCGAAACGGCTCCCGAAACGAAACTGAAAGCCGTCGAACGGATGGGCGGGAAGATCATTAAGGTCCCCTTCGACCAGTGGTGGCGGACCTTCGAGGAACGATCGTTTCCCGGAGTGGACGCCACGTTCATCCACGCCTTCGACGACGAGGACGTGATGGCGGGCAACGGGGTAATCGGGCTGGAACTGATCGAAGATCTGCCGGATCTGGACGCGGTGGTGGTGCCATGGGGCGGCGGCGGGCTGGCTTGCGGAATCGCGGCGGTGGTGAAGGCGCTGAAGCCGTAGGTTAAGGTCTACGCGGCGGAGTGCGAGACCGGGGCGCCGCTCTCGGCATCGCTTGAGGCGGGAAAGCCGGTGGTGGTCGATTATCGGCCCTCGTTTGTCGACGGGATCGCCAGCAAAACGGTGTTTCCCGGCATGTTGAAGCTCG
>JAIQFJ010000002.1 GCA_020073325.1 Terriglobia bacterium
GGAGATTTTAAGAGTCATCGCCTCCCTCCCTTCGTTCGTGTGGGCTCGCTCCTTGCTGCCGCAGATGGCGGTGGAAAAAAATACCAGAGCTCATGCCGGCGACGCAATCGTCAACGCGATCGTCAATCTCCCGCCTGATCAGCTCTCGGCGAGAACAACCTACGAAGGGTCGCTGTTCCTTGCCGTCGATCCGTTGCGCGAGTCGTTCGGACGCGCTCCTCCATCTCTCGTCTTTTCCAACTAAGAACGGCGCAGGCACTATGCCGCGCCTCTCATACCGCTCTGGAATTCCGGAGCTTTGGGTATGCGATGGGAGAAGGAAAACATGAAAAGCAATTTGCGTTGGAAGTGGATTTTTATTTTTGTAGTCATCCTGACCTGTATCTTCGGGATGATCGGGCTGCCGGCCTCGAAAGAAGAGTTGATCGCGAACTGGAGCAAGAACATCCGGCTCGGGCTGGATCTCAAGGGCGGCAGTCACATCGTCCTGCAAATGCAGGTTCAGGACGCGTTCAAGGCGGAAGCGGACGCGGTGATGGAGCGTCTCAAAGAGACATTGCGGAAGGAATCCATCGAGTATGCCGCGATGGACCGCAACGAGCCGAACGCGATCGAGACCGCCAACACGATTCAAATCAGCGTGAAGGGCGTTCCTGCAGCGAAGGCGGGCGATTTCCGGCGGATCGCAAATGACACGATCGGTCAGCAATGGATTCTGACGCCCGAAAATTCGATCGACTACAAACTCAATTTGCGAACGGAAGCTGCGCTGAAGCTTCGCCAGGACACGCTTGCGCAGAGCATGAGCACCATCGAAAAGAAGGTGAACGGGCTCGGCGTGGCCGAAGCAAGCGTCCAACAGCGCGGCGGCAGCAGCGGTGAAGCGGAGATTCTTGTTCAGTTACCCGGCGTGGATGACCCCGGGCGCGTGAAAGGAATTTTGCAGACGGCGGCACAGCTCGAACTGACCGAGGTGAAGGGCGGACCGTTCGCGTCGCGTGACGCGGCGCTCGCGCAGAACGGCGGTCTCCTGCCGTTGGCGACGAAGCTGGTGCGGGGAACTCCGCGCGGCGGAGGCGAAGACGAGTGGTGGCTGCTGGCGCGCTCGCCGATTGTCACCGGGCGCGATGTGCGCGACTCACGCGCACAGCAGAGCGAAAAGTCCGGCGGCTGGGATACCGGATTCGTTCTCACTCAGGACGCTTCGAAGCGCTTTGAGCGATTCACTGGATCCAATGTGGGAAATCGTCTCGCGATCGTGCTCGACAACCGGGTTTTGAGCGCGCCGACCATCGAAGCCAAAATTTCCGATCAGGGCCGCATCACAGGCGCACCCACGCGCGAAGATGCGGCGGATCTCGCGCTCAATCTTCGTGCTGGAGCTTTGCCGGCTGGAGTAAAGGTCATTGAAGAGCGCACCGTCGGCCCATCGCTTGGTGCGGACTCGATCCGCAAAGGCGTCTCCGCGGGCATTCTCGGACTGGCGCTGATTATCGCAGCACTGCTGGTCTACTATCGCGGCGCTGGTTTTAACGCAGTTCTCGCGCTGCTGCTCAACACCATCATGACGGTCGCCGCGCTCAGCTTGATCGACGCGACGTGGACGCTTCCGGGCATCGCGGGCCTGGTGCTCTCGATCGGTATGGCGGTCGACTCCAACGTACTGATCTTCGAGCGCATCAAAGAAGAGCTACGCTCGGGCAAAGCCGTGCCTGCTGCCATCTCGGCGGGCTTCGGCCGGGCATGGGGAACCATTGTCGACACGCACGTGACCACCGTCGTCGCGAGCGCTTTTTTGTTCGTCTTTGGGACCGGACCCGTTCGCGGCTTCGCCGTCACGCTCGTCATCGGACTCGTGGCCAACGTGTTTACAGCCGTTTTCGTTTCGCGCGCGATCTTTGAAGTCGAAATGCTCCGCAACCCGCGCATGTCGCACTTGAGCATCGGCTCGGCCCGGATGGAGTTATTCAGAAACGTCAACATCGATTTTCTTTCGAAGCGCAACCTCACGATTGGAGCTTCCGTGCTGGCGATCGTGATCAGCCTCGCCAGCTTGATCCTGCACGGTGGGCCGAAGTACGGGCTCGATTTCCGCGGCGGCACGCTGATGTACGTAAAGTTCGCGGCGGTTCCCAAGCTTGACGATCTGCGGTCGGCCCTCTCGGCCAAAGTGAAAGGCGAAATCAGCCTGCAGGAAACACCGGGAACCGGGGAGGTCATCATCGGAACGGAATTGGCCGATGAACAGAGTCTGGCCGTCGTGCGCCAGACCGTGGAGGATACGCTCCGGGAGAAATATGCAAACCTCGGCGGGAAGCTCGATTTGAACAACGCGAATCAGGCCGCCCTTGCATCGCGCCTGCGCGGAGCGTTGCCTTTCGCCTCGGATCAGGACGTCAAGAATCTCACTTCGCAAATTCTCAGCTACCGCGATCGCGAAAGAGGTGGCCTGATCGGTAGCCTGGACGAAATCGGAAAACTTCCAGGCATCAATTCGCGAACAATGGCCGCGATCAAACAGGAAACGGGCCTGGGCAGCTTCAATCTTCGATCGGTCGAGATCGTGGGCCCGCGCGCCGGCCAGGAGCTACGGAGCCAGGCCATGCTGGCGACCCTCTGCGCGTTGGGCGGAATGTTGATCTACGTCGCCTTCCGATTCAAGCTGATCTCCGGTGCGGCGGCGGTGATCGCGACGATCCATGATGTCATCATCACGCTCGGATTGTTCTCGCTGACGGGGCGTGAAATCGATCTCACCGTGATCGCCGCATTGCTGACGCTGATCGGATATTCGATGAACGACAAGATCGTGGTGCTCGATCGCGTGCGTGAGAACCTGCGCGCGAACCGCCGCGGCTCATTCCTCGAGCTGGTCAACGAATCGATCAACCAAACGTTGAGCCGCACGACGCTTACCGCGGGACTGACGCTGCTCGCGTGCGTGGCGCTGTATTTTCTGGGCGGCAAGGTTCTGAACGGCATCGCCTTCGCGTTGTGCGCGGGCATCGTTGTCGGAACCTACTCGTCGATCTTCGTGACCAGCGCATTGCTTGTCATGTGGCACCGCTTTCAGGAGAATCGGGGAGTTCCCGCCGCGGCACCCGCTCGTCGATCGATGTCATGGGACATTCCAACCGCTCCTGTGGTCCGTGCGATGCGGCAGAAGAAGGGCCGTGGAGCAGTGCAAAGCTAGCAAAGAACTGAAACAGCGAGAATGTCTGGATGGACCTGCTCACAGCTTTCGGCCTGTTTGCCGTCAGTTCGATGTTAGTGTCCTACGCCCTCGAAAAGCGCAGTCATTGGTACATCCTGGCATTCTCCGGCTCGTGCGTCCTGGCATCGGCGTATGGGTTCCTGCAGGGCGCATGGCCGTTCGGCTTGGTCGAAGCGGTATGGTCCGGCGTGGCTCTGCGGCGATGGTGGCTGGAACGGCAGATAGGTTAGCCGGCGACGCGTGGTGTCATCACGCTAAGGCCTAAAGAAGTCGCGGAAAAATCGGGAAGAAAACATGAAGAAACCGATCTGGCGCTGGATTTGCCCATACAATCGTGAGTAGCTGATCCTTTTGCATGGGCTGTCATTCGAAACGGAGTCGGGCGGACGCCGGAATATCTGGGAAAGAAGATCGAAGCCAAGGAGATGAAGATGGTGATGTAGTCGTACATCGCGACTTCAGTTCCGATCCTCGTGGTCACCGCCGCAACTCTCGTCATTCATTTCCATCCGAACGGTACTGAAATCCGCCCGGCGCCACGAATCGTGGTCCGCCCGGATTTACTGAGATCCGCTACGCAAACGCGAGCGCGGTGGCGACCAACGGCGCTGCATTCGCTGGTTTGAACGCAAATACGCCATGGTTCAATGTGATGCTCGCTCGGGCCGGTCGCGGAGCATCTCTCCATGGGTGCAGGGCTGACGTTCCCCTAGGCTGAAGGCCCCCATACTGCACCGCGGAGTGGTGCCGCGCAGGGGGCAGAGTCAAACCTGCGCATTTCCACTCACTTACATGTTTCTAAAAAACCGAAATCTTCATAACTTCTTCATGGATTTTCCATGACTTCTTCAGGTCCGAACCACTATGCTCAAGGGCGTGGGAGCGGAAAGCAGCATGTCGCCCGCAATTGCAAAGACCTTGGTTCCGGCAACAGCACATCCCGTGGTTTCTGGAATCGAAGAAACGGATCACAGGTTAAACATCTCGGTCGTGTTCACCTCGATCGAACCAACGCTCATGGCACTGAAAGAGGCTGGAACGCTGGCAAATCGCCTGGGGGCCCGGATCACACTCCTTGTTCCTCAGCTTGTTCCGCACCCGCTTCCGCTCGATAGTCCGCCGGTCCTGGTCGAATTCAACGAGAGACGATTCCGGGTGATTGCGGGTCAGAGTACGGTGGAGACTCAGGTGCACGTGTACTTGTGTCGCGATCGATTTCAAACCCTGACCTCCGTGCTTGGCCCGGGATCAATCGTGGTCTTGGGCGGGCGGAAACGCCGGTGGTGGCCCACCCGGGATGAAGCTCTGGCGAAAGAGCTGAAGCGAGCCGGCTTCGAGGTCATTTTCAAACAAACGGAGTAAATTTCAAATGCTCGATTTGTTCTATGTCGCTATCGGATGTGGATTTCTGCTTCTGTGCTGGGCCTTTACCAGGGCCTGCGACAAGCTCTAGGAGAACGTCATGGATTACATCATCGCTGGAATTGCATCGCTTGGATTGTTCATTTATCTGATCTACGCGCTGCTCCGTCCGGAGAAGTTCTGAGGAACGAACATGACTAGCATCGGGGTTTTACAAATCGCGATCTTTTTCGGATTGATCCTTCTCTGCGCCAAGCCGCTGGGCTCTTTCATGGCGCGAGTCTTCGAAGGAGAGCGCACGTTTCTGCATCCGGTTCTCCGCTGGCTCGAGGTGCTGACGTACAAAGTGTCGGGGATCAAGGAAGACGTCGAGCAGCGCTGGACAACATACACAGCCGCTCTGTTGAGTTTCAGTATCTTCGGATTTCTGCTCACCTACGTGTTGCAGCGAGCGCAGGGATTTCTGCCCCTCAATCCGCAACATTTCGGCGCAGGCCAGGTGCCTCCAGATTTGGCGTTCAACACGGCCACAAGCTTTGTGACCAACACGAACTGGCAGGCTTATTCCGGCGAATCAACACTGAGTTACCTGGTGCAGATGGCCGCTCTCGCAGTCCAGAATTTTGCGTCGGCCGCGGCCGGAATGGCGGTTGCCGTGGCGTTGATCCGCGGATTCGCGCGGCAGGAAAAGAAAACCGTGGGTAATTTCTGGGTGGATGTCACCCGCGCAACGGTTTACGTCCTGTTGCCGATCGCAATCCTTGGAGGACTGCTGTATGTCTCCCAGGGCGCGATCCAGAATTTCAAGCCGTACACGGAATTGACAACCGTGGAAGGCGCAAAGCAAGTGATTGCGCAGGGACCTGTCGCGTCGCAGGAAGCGATTAAGCAGCTCGGCACGAACGGCGGCGGGTTCTTCAATGCGAACTCGGCGCATCCATTCGAGAATCCCACGCCGGTCAGCAATCTCCTGGCGATGTTCCTGATCTTCGTGATCCCGGGAGCGTTGACCTACACGTTCGGCAAGATGGTCGGCGATACGCGGCAAGGATGGGCGATCTTCGCCGCATTTTCCGTGATGTTTCTGATCGGGGTCTTTGTCTGTTACCACTTCGAGCAGGCGGGGAATCCGATCGTGGCGAATCTGGGCGTGCAGAGTACCGCCGGAGGAGGCCAGCCTGGCGGCAATATGGAGGGCAAGGAAGTTCGCTTCGGAATCGCCAGCTCGGCCTTGTTCGCCACCGTGACTACCGACGCGAGCTGTGGCGCGATCAATGGCTGGCACGACAGCTACACCGCGCTAGGAGGATTGGTCCCTCTGTTCAACATGGAAACCGGCGAAGTGATCTTCGGCGGTGTCGGTGCCGGACTCTACGGCATTCTTCTCTATTGCATTCTGGCGGTATTCATCGCGGGCCTGATGGTTGGCCGCACGCCGGAGTATCTCGGTAAGAAGATCGAACAGAAGGAAGTGAAGATGGCCATGCTGGCGGTTATCGCGACTGCGTTCAGCATCCTGGTCTTCACCGCGCTGAGTTCGGTGATCAGCTTTCCCGTCAAGGGCTACTGGAATCCTGCGGGACTCGCAACGGCCAATCTGGGCAACAGCGGACCACACGGTCTGAGTGAAATTCTGTACGCCTATTCGAGCGGGACCGGCAATAACGGCAGTGCCTTCGGTGGGCTGACCGCCAATACGCCGTGGTACGACCTGACCATCGGTTTGGCGATGTGGATCGGCCGCTTCCTGTTCCTGATTCCTTTGCTTGCGGCTGCCGGAAGTCTCGCAGCCAAGAAGAAGATTCCGTCGACAGCCGGAACATTCCCAACGCATGGACCATTGTTCGTGGGACTTCTGGTCGGCACCGTTCTGATCGTCGGCGCGCTCACGTTTTTCCCCGCGCTCTCTTTGGGGCCGATCGTTGAACATTTTCTGATGCACAGCGGCAAGCTGTTTTCGGCGATTCTCACGCCGCACCTGTTCTGGAGTTAACCCATGTCGACAACTCTTATGCCACCGCAAGCACCTGTGAACAATCCGCACGAAGACCCAACATCCCTGCTGCCCAAGAAGCTGGTCAGGGCGCGTCCGCTGTTCGATCCGGAAATTGTTCGCCGGGCGACCAAGGCGTCGTTTGCCAAGCTGAATCCGGTGACTTTGCTGAAGAATCCGGTCATGTTCGTGGTCGAGGTGGGCGCGGCGCTCACCACCCTGTACCTGGCTCGCGACATCTTCACGGGCGCCCGCGGTCTCGGCTTTGAAATCCAGATCTCGATCTGGCTGTGGTTCACGGTTCTATTCGCGAACTTTGCCGAAGCGATGGCCGAGGCGCGTGGCAAGGCTCAGGCCGATACGCTGCGCAAAACCAAGACCGATGTGATGGCCAAGCGCATTACGTCGTCTGGAAAGATCGAGCAAGTACAGGGTTCCGCATTGCGGATTGGCGATATCGTGACCTGCGAAGCCGGCGATCTCATCCCGGGCGATGGCGAGGTCATCGAAGGTGTCGCGACCGTTGACGAATCCGTGATCACCGGAGAGAGTGCGCCGGTCATCCGCGAATCGGGCGGCGACCGGAGCGCGGTAACGGGCGGCACCAGAGTGCTGTCCGATCAAGTCAAGATCAGGATTACATCGAATCCGGGCGAGACGTTCCTGGATCGAATGATCGCTCTGGTGGAAGGGGCCGAACGGCAAAAGACGCCCAACGAGATTGCGCTGAACATTCTCATCGCCGGGCTCACCTTGATCTTCTTACTTGCCGTGATCACGCTGCAACCGTTTTCGGCCTTTAGTGTGGCGCAAGCCGGCGCGGGAACGGTCCCCACTGTCGCGGTCCTGGTCTCTCTTCTCGTTTGCCTGATTCCGACGACCATCGGTGGATTGCTCTCCGCAATCGGCATTGCGGGCATGGATCGCGTCATGCAGCACAACGTACTCGCGATGAGCGGCAAAGCCGTCGAAGCCGCGGGCGACGTAAATTCCTTGCTGCTCGATAAAACCGGCACGATTACGCTAGGGAATCGCCAGGCGGTCGAGTTCCTTGCCGTCAACGGTGTCTCGCCCGAGGAACTGGCCGATGCCGCGCAACTCTCCAGTCTCGCCGATGAGACTCCGGAGGGACGCTCGGTCGTCGTGCTGGCGAAGGAAAAGTATGGTCTTCGCGGCCGACACATTCCCGAACACGAAGCGACCTTCATTCCCTTCTCGGCCTACACGCGCATGAGCGGCGTCGATTTTGAGGGCCGCAAACTCCGTAAGGGAGCGACCGACGCGATTTGCAAGTTCGTGGCCGAGTGCGGCGGACAGGTGGGCGGCGACGTCCAGGAAATGAGCGATCGCATCTCGCGCAACGGCGGAACGCCACTGGCTGTGTGCGACGGCAAACGTCTTCTCGGAGTCATTCACCTGAAGGACATCGTCAAGGGCGGAATGAAGGAGCGCATCGCGCAGCTTCGCACCATGGGAATCCGCAGCATCATGATCACCGGCGACAATCCGCTGACGGCTGCGGCGATCGCGGGAGAAGCCGGCGTGGACGATTTTCTGGCGCAGGCGACACCGAAGGACAAGCTCGAATACATCAAGAAAGAGCAGGCCGCTGGACGCCTGGTGGCGATGACCGGGGACGGCACGAACGATGCCCCGGCACTCGCCCAGGCTGATGTCGGCCTCGCGATGAACACGGGCACTACTGCGGCGAAAGAAGCCGGCAACATGGTGGACCTCGACAGCAACCCGACCAAGCTGATCGAAGTGGTGGCGATCGGCAAGCAGTTGCTGATCACGCGCGGCGCGCTGACCACCTTTTCGATCGCCAACGACGTGGCGAAGTACTTCGCCATCATCCCCGCGATGTTCATGGCGACGTATCCGGTGCTCGGAAAGCTCAACATCATGAACCTGCATACGCCGCAAAGCGCGGTGCTCGCGGCCGTGATTTTCAACGCGCTGATCATCATCGCGCTGGTGCCGCTGGCGCTGCGCGGCGTGAAATACCGTCCGCTCGATGCGGCCAGCCTGTTGCGCCGTAATTTGCTGATCTACGGAATCGGCGGAATCATCGCGCCCTTTCCGGGCATCTGGCTGATCGATCAATTGCTGGTGGCGCTCCGGCTTGCCTAGGAGGAAAAGACTATGTGGGATCAAATTTTGCCCGGACTTCGAATTAAGTTGTTCATGACGGTACTGCTGGGCGTTGCGTATCCACTGGCGATGACCGGCATCTCTCAGCTTCTGTTTCCTCACAAAGCCAACGGGAGCTTGATCACTCAAAACGGCAAGGTGATTGGATCGGAGATTATCGGCCAAAATTTCGCCAAGCCCGAATATTTTCATCCGCGGCCTTCGTCAGCCGGCAGCGGCTATGACGCGACCGCGAGCAACGGCTCGCAACTCGGCCCGACCAGCGCCAAACTCATCCGCGGTACCACGAAGAAAGATGAGAAGGGAAACGAGGTGGTCGATTTCGACGGTATTAGTCTTCGGATCGTCCATTACTGTGTCGAGAACGGAATCCTGTACGAATCGTCGACCCCGCTCGAAAAATTCAAAGACGCGAGCGGCAATCTTGACGATGTCAAACTGATCAGGGCGTTCAACGACGACAAGTCGCCGTTGGTATTCACGCCGAAGGCTCCGATCCCGGTCGATGCTGTCACCGGTTCCGCCAGCGGCCTCGATCCGCATATCAGTCCGGCCAATGCGCAGGCGCAGCTTGCCCGCGTGGCTACAACTCGCGGCGTGAGCGCGGATCAATTGAATCAACTGGTCGCGCAGAATACAGAGCAGCCCGATCTCGGGATCCTCGGCGAAGCGCGAGTCAACGTCCTGAAGCTGAATCTTGCGCTGGACGTGCAGTTCCCAAAGAAGTAGCAGCAAGAAACTGAGGAGAATGAAATGAAGAGTCAAGGGGGAGTGCGTGAAGTGCGCCCGGTTGCTCACTTCGCGCGGACGCTAAGGAAGCGTCGGAATTTGCTTGCGGTCACGATGATATCGGGATACGTCGCGCTCTTAACGGGCGCGCTGCCGCTCAGGGCATCTGATGAGGCGGAAGTTGGCCAGGTGGGCGGAGTCGCCCGCGATGCGGCCAGCGGAAAGCCGATCGCTGACGCGCAGGTAGTCGCGCACAATATCGCGACCAAGAAGGATCAGGCTACTGTTACGAGCTCAGATGGCATCTTCACGTTCACCCATCTCGGGCCCGGGCAATATGAAGTTGCCGCGACGAAGGATGGATTTCAGAAATCGTCGGCGCGAATCGAAGTCGCCGCCCGGCGGACCGCGCGCTTCGATCTGACGCTCGCCGCCGAGGTGCCGGGAGCTGCCGTGAAATCGAGCCAAGCGCCGCTGACGGATCGGGAGAAAATGCTGCTGGACCGGCTGGAGCGGCTGGAGTCGCGCCTGTCCGTCATGGAGGCTGGTGCGAAGGGTGCCAACGCAAGCGAAGCCCCGGAGGCTCGCGGCAACCAGCCGACTTTAGTCGCCTCCACTACAGGCGTCGCCGCGCCGCCTGCGCGTCTACCGGAGCCTCTGCCCTTGCCTTTGCCGGTGCCCGCTCCGCAAGCCGCGGCGCCGCCTCAGCAGCCGGTCCCTTCCATTCCCGAAGCTCTGCAGGCGCCTCCGTCCAGTCCCGGAGTCGACAATTTCACCCCGTTTGCGTATGGTGATTTTACCTGGCTCAACGGCACGTCCCGCAACAAAGATACCGTACTCGATACGAACTTCTTCACTCCGGAAGTCAGATTCGACACGAACTTCATTACAGATTTCAATCAGCCCAGAGACCACTCGATGGGCGGATCAACCGAACAGTTTCGCTCCGGCGAAATCCAGGTGGAGCAGATCAGCGTCGGCGGCGATTTTCACTGGCAAAACGTTCGCGGCAGGATACTCACTCTGATGGGCATGTTCGGCGTCACAACGCCTCGCAATGACCCCAGTTCCGGCGTCGGCCAGTGGGACGTGCGCAACGCTTACCGATACGTCTCTGAAGCATACGGCGGTTATCACTTCAACGTGAACCACGGTCTGAACGTTGACGCGGGAATCTTCGTGTCCTACGTCGGTTTGTTCAGCTACTACAACTTCGACAACTGGACCTACCAGCCGTCGTTTGTGTCGTCGAACACGCCGTGGTTCTTCAATGGCGTCCGTATCCAGTGGTTTCCGACCAATAAGCTGAAGATCGAACCGTGGATCATCAACGGGTGGCAATCTTATAACAGGACTAATGGACATCACGGCTTTGGAGGACAGATTCTGTACCGTCCGGCGGAATGGCTGTCGCTGGTGTTCAACAACTACGGGAACGGAACGGACACGCTTGGTAATCCAAACCGTGTTCGTCTCCACACCGACGACAGCATCGAGGTCCGCTACTTCAACGATAAGGAGTCCAAGGGAATTTCCAAGATGGCGTTCTCGCTCACGGGCGACGCCGGCTGCGAATACGGCGGCGGCGTGACCTGCCACGGAGGAAAGGGCGGTCCGAAGCAGTCTTTCCTGGGCGTCATGGGTTATAACCGGATTTGGTTCAACAAGGACCAGTTCGCTCTCACCATGGGCGGCGGCAAGATGAACAACCCCGGCCGCTATCTGACGCTGCTGCCGCCGATCAACGGCGCCGACGCTGTTTCCGGGTCGCCTTACTTTACGGGGAATCCGGGCGATCCGTCCCACATGTGGGATGCGAACATCAACTTGCAATGGATGCCCAGGCAGTACATCACCTGGTGGTTCGAGACCGGGTATCGCCACTCCGACGTGCCGTACTGGACAGGCCGCGGCGGAATCACGCCTCCGGGCGGGAACACCGGCGCGCCTTCGCAATACGTGTGCGCCGCCGGCGGTTCGGCCGGGACCAACGACCTCGCGACGGCTTACACGAACTGCGGAGGACCCGGCAGCGTGTGGTTCCCGGATCTTCGCAGAGGCCAGGCGACCATCAGCGCAGGAGTGATGGTCAAGTTCTGATTCGCGCATCGAGCGGAGTCTGAGCGACTCCGCTCGTCTCACTTTGAATGGAATTTTCCGCTCGTGACATGATAGTCGCCCGGATGGTCCGAACGATGTTCGGCCACCATCTTCCAGACTTCATGTCCGAGATCATCGCGAAGGACAATCTGAGGCCGTCCCGAATCGTCGAACGAGAACGCTCCCATCGTTACACCGCTCTGATTGACGAGCGTGAATCGTTGAGCCTTGATTTCGTCGAGGGCCTGCGATTGGGCCTGCGCGGCGATCGGCCGCAGCGCGCTGGAGAGAAGTCCACCCACCAGCCCCGCGCCGATCGAAAGAAGCAAATACGTTTTCTTCATGCGATTTCTCCTCATTCTGCAGTTAGAGAACTTCGCCATGCCGACGAACGGAGGGGATGGCACTCAGGCACTTCGTGGTGTTGGGGTAAGTATGCCATTGAGCGCGGCGAAGCGCAAACAAGCCGGATGCCATCCGGGGCAAACCACCAGACGAACTTCTCCGTGAGTGTTTGAGGAAATGGATACCTTCAAATCGTCATCGTATCCGATCGCGAGCAAATGGCCCACTTAAGGTCGTAAGTCCGTGGATAATCGAAATGGATTGTATTCTCATCGTGCCAGGCTGTTCCTGTTTCTGTTCGCCGCAATCGCTGTTTTCGGAGCGATGTATGTGCTTTACTCTGCGGTGGCAACGTTAGGGCAATTAGATGTTGTCGAGGCCCAACGGGACACATGGCAGCGCCCATCCGATGTGATCGCCGAGCTGAATCTGCACGAAGGCAGCGTCGTTGCAGACCTTGGATCCGGCGCCGGGTACTTCACTCTGAAGCTCTCGCCGATTGTGGGTCCGACAGGTAAGGTACTCGCGGTGGATCTTCGCAAGCTGTCATTGTCATTTCTATGGATCAGAGCGGCCATACGACGTCCGCACAATATTCACGTAGTCGTGGGAGATCCCGATGATCCTCACTTAGCCTCGGAGAGCGTGGATGCGGTGCTCATTGCCAACACCTACCACGAATTCGCCAATCCGGGGCGGATGCTGGAACATGTATTCCAATCGCTTCGTCCAGGCGGGCGAGTACTGATCCTCGACCGTAGTGCTCCGATCGAGCACACATCCGTGGAGCAGGAACACGCCCACGGAATCGGAATCGACGCTGTGCTCCGAGACCTTGAACAGCATGGATTTCGGATTCTAAGACAGGCGGATCCGTTTATCGACCGAAGCGCAGAAGACCGCTGGTGGTTCCTGGTCGCAATCAAGTAGACCGGGTGCAATTTCAAACGGATCACGCTCAAGTGGGGGCAAAGGCGGTTTCGAGAGCCCGACTAGATCTCTATTGTGTCAGCGGCGAACTGCGCGCAAAAGAAGCACGAGGTGCATGAGCGCGATCGCGCGAGCCGTCCGGCCTTGTCCGCAGGGAGGACTGCTGCACCAGGGCTGGAAAGACACCGATGACGCGATCTTTCATGCGGACGGATCTCCGGCCGACGGTCCCATCGCGTTGTGCGAAGTCCAGCCTTACGCCTACGCAGCCTGGAAAGCGGCAGTTGATCCGACAGCGGTATTCCGCCAAATTGGGCCGCGACCGATCGCGCGGCCGGAATGGTCTTGTTGCCGGACCTCTCCGACCAGGAGGTGAGCCAAATCGATGAACGGCTGCGCACGGTCAAGCGGCCCGGCGACCTGACTGTCTTGTCGATTCACCGGGGCGAGAACTGGGGCTACCAAATCCCGCGCAAGCAGCGGCGCTTTGCCCGCCAACTGATCGACGTCGCGGGAGTCGACCTCGTTTATGGTCATTCCTCCCATCACCCGAAAGCGATCGAGGTCCATCAGGGCGACCCGGTTCTCTATGGGTCAAATGACTCCTCTCGAGATCAAACGATTTCAATTGCGTCGGGCTGCCGCTCAGGACGCTTCCTGGATACGCGACAGACTGAACCGCGAAGGCTTAAAGGTCGCACTAGAGGCTGACGGGCGGCTTGTTCTCCCTCGGTCGTAACAAGTGACGGAAAGAAAGCTTGGAGCCCCGTCGGACGGAAGCCGGAACCACAATGGCAGCCGGGCTGCACGACAAAATTCTGGGTCCAATCGAACTTGACGCCGGGCATGATCAGTGAAAACGCACAACGTGTTCTTGAGGCGCGTTATCTCCGGCGAGGGGCGCGAGGCGAAGTGATCGAAACGCCCGAACAACTCTTTGAGCGGGTGGCCCGCGCAATCGCCGAGGCCGAACTGCTCTACGGAACTGCGGGAGACGCCAGATATTGGGAGGATCGCTTCCACACGATGCTCGCTGCCCTGGACTTTCTTCCCAACTCCCCGACCTTGATGAATGCCGGGACGCCACTCGGGCAACTCTCGGCGTGTTTCGTCCTTCCGATCGAGGACAGCATGGAATCGATTTTCGGTACGCTCCGCGATGCCGCCATGATCCAGCGTACCGGTGGCGGGACTGGGTTTTCGTTCTCGCGCCTGAGGCCCGCCGGTGAGTTGGTTAGTTCCACGGGAGGCAGTTCCTCCGGTCCGGTTTCGTTCATGCAGATCTACGATTGCACCACGGAGAACATCAAGCAGGGCGGCCGCCGCCGTGGCGCGAACATGGGCGTGCTGCGAGTCGATCATCCCGATATCGAGGAATTCATTCGCTCGAAACGAGACGGCGCGACTCTCCACAACTTCAATATCTCGGTCGGGGCCACGGACGAATTCATGGCCGCCGTGGAGAGCGGCTCTGACCTAGATCTCCTGCATCCGGGGACGCAGCGTGTACTGAGAACCGTGCCCGCACGCAAGGTGTTCGACCAGATCTGTGAAGCAGCGTGGGCCACCGGCGATCCTGGCCTGATATTCCTGGACACAATCGACCGCGCGAATCCAGTGCCGGGTTGCGCGATCGAGTCGACCAACCCATGCGGAGAGGTGCCGCTCTGCGCATATGAGTCCTGCAATCTCGGCTCGATCAACCTGACGCATTTCGTCGAAAACGGCGAGATCAATTGGGGCCGCTTGCGTGGCCAGGTCCACGACGGCGTCCGTTTCTTGGATGATGTGATCTCGGTTACCCACTTCCCGCTGGAGGCGGTTGCGCGCGTCACACTTGCTAACCGCAAGATCGGAATCGGCGTGATGGGGTTCGCCGAGCTATGCATTCTGCTTGGCGTGTCATATGCGAGCGATGCCGCGGCGCTGCTCGCCGACGGGTTGATGGCCTTCCTCGCGCGAGAGGCCAGACTCGCCTCGGCGCGGCTGGCGAAGGATCGCGGCGTTTTCCCCAACTGGAGCAACAGCACGCTCGCTCACTCGGGGATGCGGCTGAGGAACGCGACGCAAACCTCGATCGCTCCGACGGGCACGATCAGCATCATCGCGGGCACCAGTCCGAGTATCGAGCCGTTGTTCGCTTTGGCGTACCGGCGCCAAGGCGTTCTGGGGGGCGAAACGCTGGCTGAGTTCAATCCTCTGTTGCTCCGTCACCTGCGACGGTTGGGGCTGGATTCCGAGCTGGAATCAATCGCGTCAACCGGCCGTCTGAGTGCGGCTTACGAGAACATCAGAAAGCTGTTTGTCACCGCCCTGGAAATTCCGCCGGAACAACATGTCCGCGTGCAGGCCGCGTTTCAGAAGCACGTTGACAATGCCGTATCGAAGACCGTCAATCTGGACGAAAACTGTTCGCCTGCGGACGTGAGTGCAGTTTACCGCCTGGCTTACGAGCTCGGCTGCAAGGGAGTGACCGTGTTCCGGTACGAATCGAAGTCCCAAGGTGTTCTGCAGCTCGGACTGGGCGAGTCGCCGGAGGAGCGCGAGCATTTCGCCAAATGCGACCCCGGCGCTTGCCGGCTCTGAAGATGAACCTCGACTTTCAGCTTTTCGGACCCGCGCATCTGCTGATTCTTGCCGTCGTGCCCGGCGCCGGCGCGGCGCTGGCGAAAGCTTGCCGGCGAAGCAGCCGGGCGGGCCGACGGTTTCGCTTCGGCCTCGGCTCACTGATGGCTCTCAATGAACTCGCCTGGTACGCTTACCGGCTCCACAGTGAAGGCTTCCAGTTCCCGGGAGGACTGCCCTTGAATCTCTGCGATCTGACCCTGTGGCTGACGATAGCGGCGGTCTTCACCCTCCACCCATGGACATTCGAGATAGCCTACTTCGTAGGCTTGAGTGGAAGCGGCATGGCGCTGCTCACGCCGGACCTGTGGGCGCCATTCCTTTCCTATCCCACACTTTACTTTTTTCTTGCGCACGGGACTGTTGTCGTCGCTCTGCTCATGCTGGCCGGGAGCGGCCTTGCCGCGCCACGTCCGGGTTCCGTGTGGAAAGTGTTCGGCGTTCTCAATGCGTACGCCACGGCAGTGGGGATCTTCAACGTCGCCTTTAAGACCAACTACATGTATCTCTGCCGGAAACCGGCCGGACCATCACTGCTCGATCTCCTCGGTCCATGGCCGCTGTACATTGTCGGATGCGAAGTCGTCGCGGTCATCATGTTTTGGTTGCTCTGGCTCCCATTTCGATCACGGGATGAAGTCGCTACACCGAAGTCGACCATAAAGAACGCCAGACCATAAGGTCCAGCGGGCCTCAACCTCCCGCACTTCCCATGTTGGGGCGCACCGAAACCGCATTGGCCTGAAGAGTGCTCATCTCAAGGACGACAAGGATCTTCGATGACATGGGTGATTTAACTCAGGAATGCGCCTCGCGATGGGAGCATTTCGCGCATGGCGCGGATATTGGAGTCCGGGGGATCGGCGCAACGAAGGAAATCGCTTTTGAACAGGCTGCCCTCAGTCTCACCGCGGTGGTCACCGATCCTGCGCGCGTCGTGGCGCGAAGAAAAGTCGACGTGCAATGCGAGGCGGAAAATCGTGAAACCTTGCTGGTCGATTGGTTGAACGCACTGATTTACGAAATGGCGGTCCGTCGAATGATCTTTCGCCGGTTTGAAGTGCATATCGAAGGGGATCGATTGCAGGGTAGCGCTTGGGGAGAAGATATCGACGTCGCCCGTCATGAGCCGGCTGTCGAAGTGAAAGGGGCCACATACACGAGCTTACGCGTTGGCCGCAACGAAGCCGGCGAATGGATCGCGCAGTGCGTGGTGGATGTGTGACGCAATGGAAACGACTTTGTTGACTCGTGTCTCCGAGTTTGAGTGGCGGATTGAGCCGCATGACAAGATGCGCGTCCCCGCCGTTCTCTATGCGAGTGAGAATCTGATTCGCGATATGGACACGAAGGTGTATGAGCAGATCGTGAATGTCGCGACCTTGCCGGGCATTCAAAAGGCTGCCTACGCGATGCCGGACGCCCATTGGGGGTACGGATTTCCGATCGGCGGCGTAGCCGCATTCGATCCGGAACAAGGCGGCGTGGTTTCGGCGGGAGGTGTGGGATTTGATATCTCGTGCGGTGTTCGCACTCTGTTGACCGGCCTGAAGTCCGGCGACGTTACGATTGTCAAGCAAACCCTCGCGGACGCGCTGTATCGGCACATCCCCGCCGGCGTAGGTAGCCGGGGACTACTTGACCTGACGGATTCGCAGTTGGATGAGATGCTCGAAGGTGGCGCGCAATGGGCGTTGAGCATCGGCTGCGGTGTCGAAGCTGACCTGGATCGGATCGAGGAGCGGGGACGCATGGCGGGCGCTCAGCCGGCCGCCGTTTCCGATTTCGCCAAGAACCGGCAACGGCGTGAAATGGGGACGCTCGGATCAGGAAATCACTACCTTGAGGTGCAGCGCGTCGTCTCAATCTTCGATGAACTGTCGGCGCAAGCCTTCGGGATCCATCTCGATGACATCGTGGTAAGCATTCATTGCGGATCGCGTGGGCTTGGCCACCAGATCGGGACCGAGTTTCTTCGCGACATGGTGACAGAAACCGCTCACTACGGAATCGATCTACCGGATCGGGAACTGGCTTGCGCCCCGATCGAATCGCCTCTTGGGGAGAGGTATCTCGGCGCAATGCGATCGGCGATCAACTGCGCACTGGCCAACCGCCAGATCATTACCCATTTGGTCCGCCGGGCATTCGCGGAGGTGATTCCGAAGGCGGAGCTCAGCGTGCTTTACGACGTGTCTCACAACACCTGCAAAGTGGAGGAACACGAAGTTGATGGGCACATAAAACGCCTCTTCATTCATCGCAAAGGTGCGACTCGTGCTTTCGGCCCGAACCATCCGGCAATTCCAGAAGCTCTGCGTCCGGTCGGCCAGCCGGTGCTGATCGGCGGCACGATGGGAACGGCATCGTACATCCTGGTGGGAACAGCAGAGAGTGAAAAGCGATCGTTCAGTTCGTCCTGCCATGGCGCTGGGCGGCAGATGAGCCGCCACCAGGCGACCAAGCTCTGGCGTGGCCGGCAGCTGATCGACGATCTTGCCGGCCAAGGAATTCTGATTCGCTCGCCCTCGTCCCGCGGAGTGGCGGAAGAGGCACCGGGAGCCTATAAAGACGTGAGGGCCGTCGTCGAGGCTGCAGAAAAAGCAGGGCTTTCACGACGAGTCGCGCGGCTGGAACCAATGGTCTGCATCAAAGGATAATTGTCCAGTCCAGGAATCTTGAAGGGAGCGGAGGCGCGTCCAGGGTAAGGACATCCTGCCGCTGGCTTAGTGCCGCGAACCCTCGGAGGAAGGGGCTCGCCCCATAGTTTTTGATGTGAGAAGCCCCTCCGCGGTTTCAGAAATTGTTCTCCTTCTGTTCACCCGCTGTGGCTTCGCTTGTGGCTAATCAACCCGGTATAGGCTCCGTGTCGCTCTTGGGTCGCATTCTGCTGATCTGTTCTCAGAGCCTCATATTCATCCATGTCAGAAACCCCGCCAAATCGCTCGTGTGTTATCAAGTAACACCGCAGACCTGTCTCGGCTTTGTCGGCGGCCACCATCGCCTCGAGTAGAGAACGCTCCAGGCGGTTACATTCATCACAGTTAATCATAGGACCCTCGCTCATTGACCACGGGCAAGTCAGGGACCATTTCATACGGTGTACGCGTACGAAGGCGTTCATTCTGCGCTATGATCCGTGACATTCAAGTTTCCGCGCACACGGGGGACACTGGTAATCGCCGTCGCTGATCGCTGTTGCCGGTTTGTCGTCAAAGGTCGTAGGGAACTGCTGGAAGCTGCGCCCATGTACAGGGCTGCCGTATGGCACGTCCTCGCCACGGGCAATCGCCCATGTGACCAACAAGGGAACATAAGCTGACTTCCCGTTCCTAATCTCCCGGAACGCTATCTCGTGACTTGACTCACTGCCGCCGCCGCAACTCGGGTTATCAGGCTACTTCTGAATCGGGGACGATGCTGAGCGTCCGCAAATGGAATTGTTTCCAAAGCTCAGACTTCTTCGGCAATTCTTCGATATGATCGCGGCGGGGACCGTATCGCGGCTCGATTCACGCCGAATTGCTTGATGTCAGATTGAAACAGGCCGTTGACGGGTCCCGACGAGTGTTTTCGGATTCTCAGCAACTTCCGCCGCGGCTGCCTCGGCTGGTCTTGAATCGCCTCAACCGGAAATTCGCTTCCCTTTCCCGTTCGGCGATGGATTCGACGATGGTTCTGATATCTGTTCGCAGCCTCGGCAAGACCCTTTCCTCCAGCACCCTGGTCGTGCGTGTCACGCGTGTGATCTCCCGGCCAAGCATCTTGATCTTGCTCTCGAATGCAGCGATCTCGAGCATCGTGCCCACGATTGATTCGAAGAGGTGGATCGACTCCTCGAGGTGCGGAGAGGTAAGGGTATAGCCGTAATTGCGCTCCGCGGGCGAGCGTACGAACGGCCCGTGGATGGTGAGATCGCGGTAACGAACGCCGAGAGCGTTGCACTCTTCGACCGTGACGCCGACCTCGCGCGGAGCCGTAGCAGCAAGCGATTCGATCGGGGCCATGCCCTCATGCCCCTCGCTGAGATGGATTTCGGCGAGCGCCTTGCCATAATCCAACCGGATCGCGTCTCGCGACCGGACGAAGGGCCGCACCGAGTCGAGGAACGCCCGGATCACGGCGTGGCGTCTCGCCTTGAGAATCGCCACGCTGTTCACCACCGAGTCAGCCTTCTGCTTCAGCTGCAACAGGTCGGTGCGCGTTGGGTGGATCATTCCTTTAAATCGCTCCCTCCGGTCGCGGCTGGCTGAGGCGTAACCAGCCCGAATCTCGCGAGGAGCCCGCGGCTCGCGTCCAGGGTTTCGCCGATCGTGCGCCGGACGGTGCCCTGATGTACGATTTCGTGCTCGAAGGCATCGGCGAAGTCGAGCATCTTCTTGTCGGCATCACTCATGCCCTCGCGGCCCACGATGGCCTCGAGCCGGCGTAGATCTCGACCCGTCGCATAGTGCATATAGAGAGCGTTCGCGATGACGCGGTGATCTTCGCGCGTGCGGCCTGCACCGATGCCTCGCTGCATGAGCCTCGAGAGACTCGGCAGGACGTCCACCGGCGGGAAGATGCCCCGTTGGTGCAGCTCCCGGCTCAAAACGATCTGACCCTCCGTGATGTAACCGGTCAAGTCAGGGATCGGATGGGTGATATCGTCCTCTGGCATGGTTACGATCGGCAGCAGAGTAACCGATCCCGGTGTGCCCTTGATCCGGCCAGCGCGCTCGTAGAGCGATGCGAGATCAGAATACATATAGCCTGGATAGCCGCGCCGTCCGGGCAACTCCTCCCGAGCTGCGGACACCTCTCGCAAGGCATCGCAATAGTTGGTCATGTCAGTGACGAGCACGAGCACGTCGCGCCCTTGCTCGAAGGCCAGGTGCTCGGCGACGGTGAGCCCGAAGCGCGGCGCAAGCAGTCGCTCGACCACCGGATCGCTGGCGAGATTAATGAAGGCCACCGAGTCGCCGCGCATCCGTTCGAGGGCCTGCCGGTAGAACGCGTGCTCGTGGAAGGTGAGCCCGAGGGCCACGAATACGACGACGGAGCCGCCGCTCCCGCCTGAGGCGTCAGTGGCACCGGCACGAGCGTGCTCGAGGATGCCGGCGGCGATTTCACGCGAAGGAAGTCCCGCGCAGGAGAAAATCGGCAGCTTCTGCCCTTTGACCAGCGTATTGAGGCCGTCGATGGCCGAGACTCCAGTCTCGATCAAGTCCTGAGGACGGAGCCGGGCCACAGGATTGAGCGGCAATCCCGACACCGGGGCCCATCGGTCGGGTATGAACATCGGCCGTCCGTCGATCGGACGGAAGGAGCCGTCGAACACCCGGTTGAGCATCGCAAGCGACAGGGGAGCCCGCTTGATCGCATCCGTGAAAGCCACCTGCGTATGGTCGGCGTCGAGGCCGCGGCTCTCGCCGATCACCTGGATCAGGACAACATCGCCCTCGATCTTGAGCACCTCACCTTCGGCTTGGTGGCCGTCGGGAAAGGTGATTCGAACCACTTCGCTCATTCGTGCCTCGATGACTCGATCGAGGAACAGGAGCGGTCCCTGGATGCTCAAGATGGTCGAGTAAATGTGTGTGCCGAGTCGCATGCTTCCCGCTCAGGCGCGCTCCTTCAGGACATTATCGAGGAGCTCACCCTTCTCCAGTCGCTCACTCGCGGCGGCGTGGCGCTTGAGAATCTGGCGAATCCGCTCGAGCGTCTGCTCCGGCGACGAGAATGCATCCTCGGTGTAGGCATTCTGCACCAGGAAGTTCCGGCGGATCTCCTCCGTCGTTTTCATCAACAGGCGATCCGCATCCTGCAAGCCCTCGGTGCCGACGATCTCCACGACCTCCCGCAAACTCGCCTCTTTCTGCAGGAATGTGCGGGTCTGCTGACGGAGCGCGCTCCACTCCTGCGAGACGCGCTCTTCGAAATGGGCACTCACGTCGCGCTCGTAGAGCGAGAAGCTTTGAAACCAGTTGATCGCCGGAAAGTGCCGCCGGTGCGCGAGATCGGTGTCCAGCATGAAGAAGGATCCCGTGGTCCTCAGGCAGGCTTGCGTCACGGGTTCGGTGAAGTCCCCGCCCGGGGGCGAGATCGACAGGATCATGGTCAACGAGCCAGTCCTTCCGTCGAGCGTCTCGACGGCCCCGGCGCGCGCAAAGAAGCCCGCGATCCGCGATGAAAGATAGGTGGGATAGCCCTCTTCACCCGGCATCTCCTCGAGGGCAGAGGAGATCTCTCGCAGTGCCTCGGCCCAGCGCGACAGACTGTCGGCGAGTAACAGCACGTTGTATCCCAGGTCACGGTAGTACTCGGCCATCGTAACGGCTGTGTAGATCGACGCCTCGCGCGCGGCTACCGGCATATTGGACGTGTTCACAGCCACGATGGTGCGGCTCATCAACGGCCGCTTGGTCCACGGGTCTGCAAGGTGCGTGAAGTCGTCGAGCATCTCTGCCATCTCGTTGCCACGCTCTCCGCAACCGACGTAGACGACGATGTCGGCTTGCGCAAACTTGGCGATGGTCTGCTCCAGGATGGTCTTGCCGGTGCCGAAGCCCCCGGGGAAGATGGCACTTCCGCCACGCGCGAGCGGAAACAGGAAGTCGATGCAGCGCTGCCCTGTGACCAGTGGTTCGAAGTGAGTCAACTTCCGGCGATATGGCCGAGGCACTCGCACGGGCCAATCGTGAAACGAGAAAATCTGACGGCCATCGCTCAGCGAGACGACGGGCGACTGCGGGTCGAGTTCGCCCTCCCGAATCCGATCGATGACTCCCGCCTGGTCCGCCAGCACGTGGTGCCGGATCGGCCCCTCCTCGACGTAGCCGACGGCCTCGCCGATCCTGATGCTGTCGCCTGGCTTCTTCACGGGGACGAAATGGAGCGATCGTGCAATCCATGAACGGGAGCTTTCCCGTCCGGCCTGGATGAACGGTCCAAACTCCGCGTACAGAGACTCAAGCGGCCGCTGCAGACCATCAAACATCCGGCCGAGGAGGCCGGGGCCGAGCCTCACCGTGAGCTGCGTGCCCGTGGCGACCGCGGGCTCACCCACACTCAGACCGCGCGTGCTCTCGTAGACCTGCACGATCGAGCGGCCCTTTTCGATCCTGACGACTTCGCCCGTCATGCGGGCGTGCCCGACCGTAACACGGTCGTAGAGCTTGAGTCCGGCAAGCTCCACGCTGACCGTGGGACCTGAGATGCCGATGACGCGCCCATTCATGGCGTGAGCCTCACTTGATAGCCGATGGCCCGGCGGATCAGGTTTAGCACATAGTCCTCTTCGGGTCGTTGCGGCTTACCCGGCGCCGGCAGCTCCACCACGAGTCCTGGCCAGCGGCGTTCGATCTCCTCGATTCTCCGCTGTGTGGATCCGGCGACGAGTCGTTCATCGATGATGATGACGCCCGTCGCAGGATCGCCCATGAGCTCAAGTAAGGTGTCGTCCAGCTCCTGCGGTGTGCGGACCAGTTGTTTGACGCCCGCCAGCGCGAAGCCGTGCGCGGCGTCCGGTGGCGTGATCGTGACGATCTTCTTCACGCGATGAGCTCCCGCTCGAGAGTAGCCTCACCCAGATCGGCGGCGTGGTAGAGCACGGCAACGTTTCGGGCGTGCACGTAAATGCGCCAGATGTAATCGAGGATCAATCCCACGCCGTCGCTGTTGCGTCCAAGGTTGTCGCGTCCGCTTTGACGCAGCCGCCCGGTGAGGCTCGTGAGCAGCACGGTTTCGAGTGCACCTTGGTTTGCTGCCGCGGGCAGGACTCTGAGACCTGCCGCCTCCTTGGCAAGCCCCTCCCAGGAGTTGAGTTGCACCAGGCGGGACAGCTCGAACGTCCCGCCATCAATAAAGGCGCCGGCATCCTCCACTCCCCAGCGCAGTTGTTTATAGAGAATCATGACGTTGCGCAAGTCGACGAACGCACGGAGGAACTGCTGGATGACCGGATGTGATCTTGTCGTAGCAGCGTGCGCGAGGTAGCCGCGCATGAGGCTATCCTCGAACCCTCGAAGGCCACGGTCGGCGTATGCGGTAGCGGCCTCGCCAAGACCGGGCAATGCCTCTGCCGTGGTCTCGACGAGGGTAGTGATGCTTGCGGGGACGTCCGGCTGGTCGCGCAGCACCAGCCGAATGGAATCCGCCAGTAAGGTGTGCGTGAGCAGCGTGTCAATCTCCGTTGCGCGATGCGCCTCTTTGTTCCGCAGGCACAGCACGATGGTCTTCAGCTCCAGCAGCACGAACACGGGCGCAAAGCATTCCCGCAGCGCGCGGTTCATCTGGCCGTACAGCCATTCGAGCTCGCTCAGAAGCGCACCCCAGATGCGCTCGTCGGCGATGCCGGCAGCGAGTCCGTGTGCCCGTACGGCCTTCCAGTCCGTAATGAGAGCGGCCCGGCGTCCCTTGATCCGTGTGATCAGGTAGTCGTTGGGGAAGCCGGGCGAGTCAATGTCGCGCAGGAGATTCATGGCCGGAAGCCTCCCGAAGAATCGTTGCGATCAGACCCGACAGCAGCTCGGGCCAAGCCGCCTCGAGGCGCGCCTCAAGAGTATTGTTCACGCGAATGCGACCATCCTCCGCCTCCGTCGCCATGCCGCCGCTGATCCGCGGGTCGCATTCGAGGTGCGCCTGAGGAAAGTGCTGCCGTGCGAGGGTCTCATCGCCAGGATTGACCTTCACTTTCTGCCACGCCACAACGGGGAGTTCGGCCGCGAGCGCGCTGAATAAACTCTCCGGGTTCTGCGCCCGCAGGTTGGGAAGCTCCGCGAGCGCGAGGCCATGGAGTCGTTCTGCGAGCGCGATTGCAGCGCGCATGCGAATGTCCCGCGCCTCGCGCTCTGCCGCGGCGGTTTCCGCTTGCTCAATTCGCTGGGTCGTCGCGGCCACTTGCTGCGCGGACGCCAGCCGTTCGGCATCGATCTCGCGGGCCGCTTCCAGCCGCAGTTTGTCCGCCTTGGCCCTCGCGTCCCTCCACAGGGCGGCCGTGTTCTCTGCGGCCCCTTGCTGGAGCCTTTGGAGCAATCCCGCGCGGCTCACAACTTACTTCCCGAGGAGGATCATTGACGCGATCACGAAACCCAGGATGACAATGGTTTCCGGAATCGCCAGCATGATGACGATGGTTGCAGTCAGTTCGGGTTTCTCGGCGAGTGCGCCAGCGCCGGCGGCACCGATCCGCGACTGAACCCAGGCGGTGGCGATCGCGCTGATGCCCAGGCTCAACGCCGCAGCGAAGGCGAGCAGGACTTTGTCAAGATTCATGACCGTTTGCAAGGTGTTTCTCCTTCATTTTGTCTTTGGCTAATCGTAGTGGCTTGAAGTCTTTGCCGCCGGGCTCCATGAACTTGCTGAAGAACTCGACGTAGTGGAGTCGCAGGGCATGGACGGCCGGGGCGAATACCCCGAGTAAGATGTTGAACGCATGCAACAGGATCGCCACCGCGACACCGATCCAGACGCTGCCCGCAGCACCCGCCAGGCGGTTGGCGATGGAAGCGAGCAGCACCGATGCGAGGCCGACGGCCATGAGACGCACGTACGAGATAATGTTGCCGAAATCCCGCAGCAGCTCGAACGGCGCAAGAAATCCGCCGGTGAATATCAGAATCGGGATGATGACGAGGACCGCAGTGATCAGCGGCCCGCGCACCAGAGCGGCGACCGGCGCGAAATAGGAGGCAAGGATGCCGGTGACGCAGATCACGACGAGGATGCTCAACGACCTGTACACCGCCTCTTTGGTCTGTCTGCCCTTGAGCGCCGACACAACTCCCAGGACGAGTCCCACAACCACGTGCACGCTGCCCACGGCCAGCGCGAAATACACCATGGGCACGAGCGATGTTTGCCTGTCGATAAACGGTCTTAGGTCGAAGAGCCGCGTGCCCAGGTCGCCGAAACATTCGCCGTAGAGCACGCCGAAGACGATGGTATAGATCGAGGAGACCAGCAGGATCTCCCCGGCCTGCCGTATGATCCGCCGCTTGACAAACAGGATTGCACCCACGGCGACCAGGAGCAGGATGAGTCCATACCCGATGTCCCCGAGAATCATCCCGAAGAATAGTGGGAAGAAGATCGCGACGAACGGCGTGGGATCGATCGAGGTATAACGCGGCAGCGGCAACAGCCGTACCAGGAGCTCGAAGGGTTGAAGGTAGGCCGGATTTCGCAGCACGACGGGCACAGTCTCGAGGTCTTGCTTGAGGATCTCTCGTTCCTCCACGACGACGGCATCCCCATGCTGCTCCGCCAGCACCTGTCGCAGGCCTGCAACTGTCGCCGAAGGCATCCATCCGAAAAGCACGAAGCAGAGGTCGGTCTCGTAGAGCGATGCACTCGTCTTCAAAAGCGAGAGGCGCTGCTCGAGCCAGCTCTGCACAGGCTGATAGATCGCACGCCACTTCCTCGCCATATCGATCAGTTCGTTGTCAATGGCGGCAACCTGGGTTGACAGTTCATCGCGTCGCGCCCGGGCGGCTTTGACTTTGTCCGGCAGGGGGAGGCGGTCGAGGTACGAGGGCAGCGTGATCTCGGGTATCTGGCTCCCGCGCAAACCATCTCTGAGTTTATTTGCGAGTTGCTTCTCTGTCGTGAGCAGCCCGATGTACGAGCCGTCTTCCATCTTCGCGGAAGTCACCACCGTACCCGGCAAAGTCCGGTCGGCGACTTTCGCCAGTTGATCGAGAGTCGCGGGATCCTTGGCCTCGATTCCGATGAGCTCTCGGTCGGCTGCCGCCGCACCCTTGGGCGCCAGCAACTCGATTGCGCCCAGAAAGACCAGGTAGCGCTGCAATTGCCCGAGCTCGGACTGCAGGGCTTCCTTTCGCTGCAATCGCTCCTTGCAGGCATCGAGATGCGTACCCACCAGGGAGGCAATGGAATCGACCGCCAGCGACGGGCTCAGATTCGACTCCTTCGTCGGCACCTTGGGCAGCAGTGTGAGCAGCCGCCCGATCTTGTTGCCGAGATCTTCAAGGACCAGCCGTTCCGCGAGCACTTGCGTGTCGAGTGCGAGGGGCCTCAGTTTATGCGCCGTGTCCTCACGGATGCGCTCCCTGATGCCGGGTTCGATCTGTAGGATCTCCTCGCGCTGAATGGTCTCGAGCACCGGGAGAAGCATCTCCCGCGGCCCGGCGACTTCGACCTTGGACATCGTGACGATCACTCGGCACGACCTCGAGCGATCAGTAGGACATGCTGCCGGACGATGGGTATGAGTCGCGCGTCCTCGAGACGACGGATCCGTTCAGCCTCAGTGCCTGCCTGTTGCAGGATCGAGGCCGCTTCGTCGTGGCCGGCCATCTTTGCCGCTTCCTCCTCGCGGGCGGCCGATACCTTGAGAGCTGTGAGCTCGGACAGTTTCGCCTGCTCGATCTCGCCCCGGGTGCGCTCGAGCCATTGCCGCGCCGCCTGCCGCTCCGCCTCAAGTTTCGCGCCGATTTCGCGCTCGACCGCCAAGACCTCTGAAAGAACGTCCCCGTTCCTGTGGGGAACGAGGTAATCCGCGCTTTTGTGCAGATGGTCGTCCTCGCGGTCGCGGCCGGTCATTCAAGAGCCCCCCTGCCGCGCCGTAACGCTCATGCAAACGGGCAGGTCCTGACAGGCACCGAGCACAGGGCATGCCAACTACGTGTGAGTGAAATCAACAGGTTTACCGAATTGCTGCGCTACGCAGCGCACGGAGCAACGCGGCGCTGTGTTTACGGCCGCAGGGCACATCGAGCCTTCGACGCTCCAGGGGCGACACGCGAAAGCATACGCGCCGGCGAAGTTGCTGTACTTCCCGCTCTACACTTTTCGGCACACTGGTCTCACGCGCCGGGCGCCGTTCATGGACGCGTGGATGCTCGCGTATCTCGTCGGCCACCGCGACATGTCGATCACGAAAAGGTACGTCCACCCGCGGGAACACAGCACGCGGGCTGCGATCGAGAAAGCGCGCGCGGCACTGAGTGGGCACAATTCTGGGCACAGTCCGATTTTGAACATCTTGCGTTAGAACACCCATGTCGATCGAAGAACCCGGCGCCCTTGAATGATCACTCTTCAGGACCAAACCAGTTCTTTTTCAGCCACCTAGTGAGTCCCTCAAAGCGCATACATCCGACGCGAGTTGCGAAAGATCTTCGGTCTATGAAATGCAGTTGCCAAGCTAACCAAGGCAATCCTTGCGGGAGCGCTATGGAATTGATGGATGTTCTTGGAAGTCGGCGCGCCGTTCGGGACTACACCCCCATGCCTGTTGAGCGGCCCACGATCGAACACCTGATCCATGCCGCGACTCTCGCTCCTAGCGCCATGAATCTGCAGCCGTGGGCCTTCGCTGTGCTAACGGGCCAGAACCGGATCGATCAACTTGCCGGACGCATCAAGAGCTGGCTGCTCGCGAATTTCTCCGATACGATGTACGGCCCGTCGATCCGAGGGATGATTGAAGATCCGAAATACACACTGTTACATCACGCTCCCGCGCTGGTGATGGTGCTGGCAAAATCCCAAGAAGCTCAGGCTGTGGAAGACTGCTGCCTGGCTGCCGAGAATCTGATGCTGGCAGCGCGCGACGAAGGTCTGGGCAGTTGTTGGGTGGGGTTCGCTCGTCCCTGGATCAACCTGCCGGAAATCAAGAAAGAACTCGGGTTGCCGCAGAACTATCATGTGGTGGCTCCCATCGTGCTGGGATATCCTCTGGCGTGGCCGAAGTCGCATGGCCGCAGCGCTCCTGAAATTCAATGGCTCGGGTGAGACTCTATGACATTACCTCCACAAATCACGTTAAGAAATATGGACCCGATTGCAGACCTGGAACCGGCTGTCCTGAAGGAAATTGCAGTTCTCGAACGATTCTTTGCGCGGATCATGAGTTGCCGGGTCATGATCGAGGGGCCGAGAGGTCGCCGCTTCGGAGGTTTGTATCGCGTGCGGATCGATCTCGGGGTTCCCAACGAAGAACTCGTGGTTGAGCACGTGCCCAGCCTTCACGGAACTCTGCGGGACATCGAGGCTTCGAAAAAAACCAAGCAGTCGGAGCCAAAGCGGACTCGCCGCGACGTGAACCGCGCGATTCACCAGGCATTCCGTGAGATGCGCCGCCGTTTGCAGGATTATGCGCGTCGGCTGCAAGGACAGACGAAGCAGCATGAGAATCCGGTTGCGGCGAGAGTCGGGAGGCTGTTTGAGGACTATGGGTTCCTCGAGACTCCGGATGGGCGCGAGATCTATTTTCACCGCAACAGCGTCTTGGATGGGCACTTCAATCTTCTCCGGGTCGGAAGCGAAGTGCGCTTTGCGGAAGAGCCTGGCGACAAAGGTCCACAAGCGAGCTCGGTCGCATTACTCCGCTTGACCAAGCAAGCTCGCAGCGCCGCCAGGACTGCGGTGCTGCGGAAACATCGCTGAGCGGTCCGGTAGCGCCGGCGAGGATGAAGCCGCAAAATGGCTCTGCTCACGTATCGAGAGCTCGACACGGCCAGTGAGTTGGCGCTGGCCGCAGGACAAATACTCGCCGGGCAATACGCTGGCGAAAATGCGGTGGAGTGGAAGGCGAACGCCGAGCCTGTTACGCTCGCCGACCGGCTCGCCAACGATTTCTTGGTCTGCGAACTGGCGAAACGATTCCCTGACGATGGAATACTCTCCGAAGAGGCGCCGGATCGCCACGAGCCTTGTCGAAACCGGCGGGTCTGGATTATCGATCCCATGGACGGCACTGCGGAGTTCATCGCACACCGGGACGAGTTTGCGGTCATGATCGGGCTGGCCGTCGATGGCGTGCCGACGCTCGGCGTCATCTATCAGCCCATTGGGCAGAAGCTCTACTACGCGGCGGCCGGCGAGGGAGCGTTTTTGAAAACGCGCGGAATGTGCACGGCTCTGCACGTTTCCGCGGAATCCGATCCGCAGATGATGACCGTGGCACTGAGCCGCTCCCACCACTGCGCGGACGTGGATCGCATATGCCGGCGGGTCGGGATCACCAAAACGCTCTGGTCCGGCAGCATCGGGCTGAAAGTCGGATTGATCTGCGAAGGTCGCGCGCATGTTTACCTTCACACTGCAAAGCGCGTATCCCAGTGGGACACGTGCGCTCCTGAAGCCGTTCTTCGCGAGGCGGGAGGGCGGATGACGGACCTCTACGGGATGCCGCTTCCGTATGCCGGCTCTGAGTTGCGCCATCTCAACGGCGTGATCGCCAGCAATGGAGCAATCCACGCGCGTATCGTGGAAGCAGCAAGCTATGGCTGAACCGGGACTCGCCGAAAAGGTTGCGTTTCTAGGTAGGCCCGAATCATACCTCGATCAAGTTAGGCAGGTCGATTTGAAAGAGACGCACATGTCATACGTCTTTCTGACCGACCAGCATGCCTGGAAACTCAAGAAGCCCGTCGCCAACAGTTACCTCGATTTCACTACGGTCGATGCTCGCCGGTGCAACTGCGCACGGGAGTTGGATCTGAACCGCCGGTTGGCGCCCGGCGTCTACCTTGGGATGGTGCCTCTGGTGATCGATCTGGACGGCAGGATAAAGCTCGGCGGCGAAGGACGGATCATCGATTGGCTGGTAAAAATGCGCCGTCTGCCAGCCGAGCGGATGCTTGATCGAGCGATTGAGAACCATACCGTCAGCCGCGAAGACGTTCACAAGCTCGGCGTGATGCTCGCGCACTATTACGAACAAGCCCCGAGGATCAGGATGAGTCCGGCAGAGTATCGGCAGCGCCTAGAGAACGACATCCATGATTGCGCGAAAGAACTGCGCCGGCCCGAGTATGCTTTGTCTTCGGACCAGATCGAATCGATCCGCCTTCAGCAGGCCCACGCGCTGGCAGCCGATGCGGCGATGTTTGACGATCGCGTAAAGCAAGGCAGAATTGTCGATGCACACGGCGACCTCCGTCCCGAACACATCTGCCTGAGCACCAAACCAGTCGTCATCGATTGTCTGGAGTTTAGTCCTGATTTTAGAATTCTCGACGCGGTGTCTGAGCTCAGCTACTTCACACTCGAATGCGAACGGCTCGGCGCCAAGTGGGTCGGTGATTTCGTTTTCGAATGCTACCGGAACGAGACCGGCGATTTCCCGCCCGCGGACTTGATTGCGTTCTATACAAGGCAGCACGCCTGCACACGGGCAAAGATCGCGGTCTGGCACCTGAAGGATCCTGCCGTTCGCGATCGCGCAAAATGGATCGAAAAAGCCAGAGCTTATCTCGACCGGGCGGTCAATCGAGGAGTTCGGTAAGCGATCCTCCACCGTGAATTCTCTTGATCGCTTCCGCGACGAGCGGCGCCACGTCGATCACAACCAGCTTACTTTGCACCAACTCAGCACTCAGTCGAAATGGGGGGATAGTGTTGGTGACCGCCACCGTTTCCAGACTCGCCCCAGTTAAGACTCGGCTGGCATCGGAAGCGAACACTCCGTGGGTGGCCGCTGCAAACACCAACGCGGCCTTGTGCGCCGAACATGCTTTCGCCGCCCGGGCTAGCGTGGTGCCGCTGCTGATCAGGTCGTCGATGATGATCGCGCTCTTGCCGGCCACGTCGCCCACCAGCGCCTCGCCACTAACGACGCCGGCGCTGCGATATTTTTCGACAAACGCAATCCCGACGGTCCGTCCGAGTTTTCGGCTCATCGCTTCGCGAAAGGCCTCCGCGCGTTTGATGCCACCTACGTCCGGAGAGACCACTACCACGTTGTCCTCCTTCACAAGCGCCGCGAAATGCTCGACGAACAGCCGTTTAGCTTCCAGGTGGTCCGTCGGGACCCGAAAGGCGTTCTCGAAGGCCGCCAGGTTGTGAACGTCGAGCGTGACCATGCGTTCAATTCCGGCCGCTTCGAACATGGCGGCGATGTAGCGCGTGGTAATCGGGTCGCGCGGCTTGCTTCGCCTGTCTTTGCGCGCATAGCAAAGATAGGGGACCACGGCGGTGACACGAGCAGCAGAAGCGTCCCGGAGCGCGCCGAGAAAGAACAGGAAGCGGCAGAGCTTGTCGTTGACGCTCTGCGTCGCGTCGCCATAAAGACTCTGGACGACGAACACATCCTTGCCCCGAACGGATTCGAGGGGACGCGTTTTGTGCTCACCGTCTTCGAAGTTCCGCTCCTCATGCTTGGCAAGCACCACTCCCAAGCATGCAGACACACGCTGGCCAAACTCACAACCAGCGTGGGGAGCGAAAATCGCGAGGTCCGACACTTCTCCATCTTCCTCGATTTGCCGCCGGGCACGCTCGCACCCGGCCCTCGTAGTGGCTGGGGCCGGTTTAGGCAGCCACAGGGTTGCTCTTCGTCCCTTCCTCAACGGCCACCTGGCCAATCTTCTTTTCCTCTCTGCAACCGGCAAGGGGATCTTGAGCACGCCGTCTATAAACTCAACCCTGGTCTGGCCGGTTTACGCCGCGACGGCGTGAATTTAGGTAGCGCGGTGCGCGCAGATTTTGCCACGAGCGCGATATCAGCATGAACGTGCTTCATGGTGAGGAGGGCGTCCCGCGGAGTGACCAGATCCGATCGCGTGTCGCTATCCAGATAAATCATTGTTCTGGTGCGCGAACCGGCGCGGAATTGCGGCAATTCACGCAGGATCGATGCAAGTCCGGTGCACCAGGCGATTCCAAGAGCACTGGCTTATAGATCCACACAATTTCCCATCGATTTCCCGACTTGAGATGGGGGTTGGCGTGCACTATCCGAAAGCTGCGCGCGGCGAAGGTGAAAATATCTTCGCGATTTGAGTCACCGGCTGCGAGTTCCGGTTTGAGGATCCGCTCATGTCGAATCTTCGAGAGAAGCTGCTGTCGATGGTTACGACGCAGTTCGAATTTAGCCGTGGGTCTCCTTTGCCGTTCGGAGCCACCACTTTAAGAGGCGGGATCAACTTCAGCATTTTCTCGAAGCACGCCACCGCCGTGACTCTGGTCTTGTTTTTTCCCGGTGAGACGGAGCCACTGGTGGAGTTTCCGTTCGACCCGCATTTCAATCGGACAGGCGACGTCTGGCACGCCTTTTTGCTCGGGCTGGATCCCGGAATTCATTACGCGTTCCGAATGGAGCGCAAGCCCAATGACAATCCTCTCGTCTATCGTTTCGATCGGGCGAAGCTCGTCCTTGATCCTTACGCACGAGCGATTTCAGGGCTCCAGCGCGCTGCGATCCTTGACAGCCGATTCGACTGGGAGTTCGATCAGCCCCTCAACATCCCGCTGGCGGACAGCGTCATCTATGAAATGCACGTCCGTGGCTTTACGCAGCACCCGTCGTCGGGTGTGAGGAACCCTGGAACATTCCAGGGCCTGATCGAGAAGATACCCTATTTGAAATCGCTCGGGATTACCGCCGTCGAATTATTGCCGATATATGAATTCGACAAGGCGGGAGGAACAAGTGATTCGGATCGTTCCCGGCATCCGGACTTCTGGGGCTACAACCCGATTTCTTTCTTCGCGCCAAAAGCGACCTACGCCTCCGAGACGGGTGACGCGGGTGCCGTGAACGAATTCAAAACACTTGTCAAGAATCTGCATTCCGCAGGCATTGAAATTGTCCTCGATGCCGTCTTTAACCACACCGCGGAAGGTGATGAGCGCGGTCCCGTTTATTCGTTTCGGGGAATCGACAATCCGATCTACTACATGCTAAAGCCCGAGACTGGAAACTATCTAAACTATTCCGGCTGCGGCAATACACTGAATTGCAATCATCCCGTGGTCCGCGATCTGGTGAGCGACGCGCTTCGCTATTGGGTGACGGAGATGCATGTGGACGGCTTCCGGTTCGATCTCGCATCCGTGCTCGGTCGCGGAGGAGATGGTTCGGTCCTGACGAGCCCGCCGCTGCTCGAGCACCTGGCGCAGGATCCGGTATTGGCACAAACCAAGCTGATCGCCGAAGCCTGGGACGCAGCCGGTCTGTACCAGGTCGGAAGTTTTCCCGCATGGGGACGCTGGGCCGAGTGGAATGGCAAGTTCCGCGACGACATTCGCCGCTTCGTCAAGGGCGACCCCGGAATGGTTTCCGCCCTTGCCACGCGGCTCATTGGAAGCCCGGATTTGTACTCCCCGAACTTCCGCGAACCTTGGCATAGCATCAACTTCGTGACCTGCCACGACGGGTTCACGCTCTCGGACCTGGTGAGCTACAACCAGAAGCATAATGAAGCGAACGGCGAGCAAAATCGCGACGGATCGGCCGAAAACTGGAGTTGGAACTGTGGCGAGGAAGGGCTGTCATCATCGGTTGAAGTGAATTGTCTCCGCTCGCGCCAGATTCGAAATTTCGGTACGCTGCTTATGGTCTCCCAGGGAGTGCCGATGCTCCTGGCAGGCGATGAAATTGGCCGCTCGCAGTGTGGAAACAACAACGCGTATTGCCAGGACAACGAGATGGGCTGGTTTGACTGGAATCGAGTCCAGGGCAACGCAAACCTGCTCCGTTTTTTTCGGCTCCTGATCCGATTCCGGCATGATCACGCCATACTGCGCCGCGGGACGTTTTCCGATCGAGACAATCCGAAAGCTCCGCGCATAGAATGGCACGGCGTCCGGCTGCATGAACCGGATTGGTCGCACGAATCGCGATCGCTCGCGATGCATATCCATGGCGCGCCGGAGAACCGGCAGGATCACATTTATCTGATCGCGAACGCACATTGGGAGCCGCACGAGTTCGAGTTGCCCATTCTTCCCGGCTGGAAGTGGGCTCGTGTTGTTGACACAGGCCTCGATCCACCACTCGACATTGCCGAACCCGATGAGCCGCAGATCCTAGCCGGCTCTCAGCGATACCTCGTCCATCCGCGCTCCGTTGTGGCTCTCATCGGGCGGAGCTTCTAGCGAGGCTTCCATATGCCAGATGTCCCGCGCGTACTCGCGGATGGCGCGGTCGCTCGAAAATTTTCCCATCCGGGCCACATTGAGGATCGCGGCACGCGTCCAGCCAGCCGAGCCGAATGCTCTGGCGACTGTATCCTGCGCATCCAGATATGCGGCTAAGTCGGCGAGATGGAGGAACGTATCGTTCTCATCCAGCAGCGTGCGATGAATCCAGGCGAACAGGTCGGGCTCGGTGGGTGAGAACAAATTCGAGCGAAACACATCCACCACGCGACGCACGCGTTGATCCCGATCATAGGATTCGCGTGGACGGTACAACCGCTCACGATGCATCGCTTGGGCCTGATCCGCGGTAAGCCCGAAGACGAAGATGTTCTCCGCCCCCACTTGCTCACGGATCTCGATATTGGCGCCATCCAGAGTGCCGATCGTCAGCGCGCCGTTCAATGCAAATTTCATATTGCCGGTTCCGGACGCCTCAGTTCCTGCCGTGGAGATCTGTTCGCTCAAGTCCGCGGCAGGAATGATCCTCTGCGCTACCGAGACGCGATAATCCGGAATAAACGCCACCTTCAGCCAGTCGGCCGCGCGGCTGTCGTGGTTGATCACACGCCCGACGTTGTGGATCAGCTTGATGATCTGTTTCGCCATCCAGTAGCCGGGGGCCGCCTTGCCGGCGAAGACGTACGTGCGCGGCGCCAGCGGCTGGCGGCCATCCTCGATCAGCGACAGGTATTCATAAATGATGTGCAGCACCTTCAGCAATTGGCGCTTGTAAGCATGGATCCGTTTAACGTGCACGTCGAAAAGCGAAGCGGGATCGCAATTGACGCGCGCCGTTTCTCGAATCATCCCCGTGAGTCGATCCTTATTTCGCCGCTTCGCCTCAGCGAATCGACTCTGAAAGCCGGGATCGGAAGCAAATTTCTCGAGCCCCCGCAATTGACAGAGATCGGTGATCCATCCGTCTCCGATCGCGTTCCGAATCAGCTCCGCAAGCGCAGGGTTCGCCTCGAGCAGCCAGCGCCGCTGCGTAATGCCATTGGTCTTATTGTTAAATCGCCCCGGCCACAAGTTGTAGAAATCCGGAACCAGCGAAGTCTTGATCAATTGTGTGTGGATCTCCGCAACTCCGTTGATCGAGTGGCTTCCGACGATTGCCAGGTTCGCCATGCGCACCTGCCTGGGGTCCGATTCCTCGATCAGTGACATGCGCCCTAGCCGATCCTCGTCTTTCGGCTGCAGGGCGGAGACTTGTTCGAGAAATCGACGGTTGATCTCCTGGATGATTTCGAGATGCCGAGGCAGCACGCGCTCCAGCAGCGAGACCGGCCATTTCTCAAGAGCCTCGGGCAGCAAGGTGTGATTCGTAAACGCCAAAGTCTCGCGCGTGATGTTCCAGGCCTGCTCCCATTCCAGATTCTTCTCGTCCAACAGCATGCGCATCAACTCCGCGACCATCAGCGCGGGATGCGTGTCATTCATCTGGATCGCGATTTTGGCTGAGAACTCCTCATAGGACGTGTGGTTTTGCTCGAATCTGCGTACAATGTCGCGCAGTGTGCACGCGACGAGAAAGTATTCCTGCACCAGGCGCAGCTCCTGGCCCGCGACCATGGCGTCCGATGGATACAGCACCTTCGAAATCGTTTCCGACGTCATTTTCTGCTCGACAGCTTTGAAATAGTCGCCGTCGTTGAAGATCCCCATGTCGAATTCCTGGGAGGAACGCGCCGAATAGAGGCGCAAAAAATTGACCGTCTGTCCGCCATAGCCCGGAATCAGCATGTCATAGGGCGTGCCGATCAGGATCTTCCAATCCATCCACATCGGGTTGTAGGCGCCGTTTCGATCGACGGTGCGTTCCACCCGGCCGTAGACGGGGACCAGGCACGCTTCCTCCGGCCGCGGAATTTGCCACGGCGAGCTTCTGGCCAGCCAGTTGTCGGGTTTCTCGCGCTGATAGCCGTCGTCGATCTCCTGCTTGAAGAGACCATATTCATAGTTGATGCCGTAGCCGCATCCCGGCATTCCGAGCGTTGCAAGCGAATCCAGGAAACAAGCCGCCAGCCGGCCCAGCCCACCGTTGCCCAACGCCGCGTCCGGTTCCATTTCCGCGATTTCTTCGAGATCTGCCCCGAGGTTGTCCAGAGCCTGACGGCACGTTTCGCGAATTCCAAGATTGTGCAGATGGCAACCCAGCGACCGGCCGATGAGAAACTCGATCGAAAGATAGTAAATCCGCTTGGAGTCCGCCTTGCGATAGCGTTGCTCGGTTGCAAGATGCAGATCGATTAATCGATCGCGCACCGCGAAAGCAACTGCGGCGAAGCGGTCGCGCGCGGAAAGATCGCTCCAGGGGTTGCCCAGCGAGTAGCGCGCGTGGCGCTCGATCGATTCCTGAAATTCCTGCGCCTCTTTCATGCGTGCTGCTGCTGAAAGGCCTGAACGGCGTCTTGTCTCGTGTTATAGATCTCGAAGATCCGGTGCATGCGCACCAGCTCGAAGAGCGCCCGGACCTGCTTCGACATCGAGCATAGCTTGAGGTCGCCGCCCTTCGCGGTCAACTGCCGAAGGCACGACAGCATCGCTCCCAGACCGGAACTGTCCACGAAACGCAATTGGCCCAAATCAAAAACAACTCTGGGCTGCAATTGCAGCACTGGGCCGATGTCGCGTTTAAATTCGCCGCTGTTGCTTGCGTCCAACTCGTCCACTGGCACTGTCGCCACCGCAACACCTCCGACCTTTTCGATAGGGATTTCCATTAGAGTTCCTTTCTATTCTTTGTCCTTCGCGTCTTTGCCCTTCGCGAGCGTGGTCAAGACAACGCAGTTTCTGCCGCTGTGGTCGCGGCAGTAACGAACGTCGTCTACGCACTTGGTGATAATGTAAGCTCCGAATCCGGAATCGCGCGACCCGTCGAGGGGAGGCGGAGGAGCCAACGATGGATCGAACGGATCGCCAAAATGGTGCAGCCGGATTGAGATTTGGGTTGGAAAGGCCTCGGCTTCGCAGTGAATCGGTTGATCGGTTCTGCCATGGTAGGCGTGCTTCATGATGTTGCTCGCCGCCTCATTCGCAGCCAGTTCAAGCGCGCCGGTGCCATTCTCGCCGACAGGGTTTCCCGGGACACTTTGGCAAAATGCGCGCACGAATTCGCGTACCTGCTTAAGGTTCTTGAGATCGCTGGTGAATTCCGCTTCCGCGCGCGCGATCGGTATCGGCACGTTCTCCGCTTTCACGGCGACAGTAGTGAGATCGTCCGCCAACCGCTCCGATCCAGTGAAGTTGAAAACGGTTTTGCGAATGTCTTCCACCAACGCGTCCGGAGCAAGATCGCGATGGGCCCGGACATATTCCACTAATCGCCCGGCTCCGAACATCGCTCCGGCCGCATTGCGCGCTTCCGTAATTCCGTCGGAATAGAACAGCAACAGGTCCCCGGATTCCAGCGGAACGGTGATCTGATCGTAAATCTCTCCTTCGCGGACTCCCAACGGCAGGCTGTCGCCCTGAATGACATCACAGAGTCCGGTCTGTCCGTGCAAGTGAATCGTTCCGGTATGTCCGCAATCGACAAGCTCGACGCAACGTCTGCCCTCGTCAAACCGGGCGTAGACCAGCGTGACGAAGCTGTCGAGATCGATCAGATGGCGCGCGAGCTCCGCATGCGCCAGCATGACGATATCTTTCGGTTCGGGAAGCTTGCCGCCCCTGGATATTGTGATCAGTTCGCTGAGCGCGCGCAGAAAATGACTCTTGGTTGCCGCTCCCAACAGCGCCGCCGGGATGCCTTTGCCCATCACGTCGCCGACAATCACATCGAGGCACCGTTCGGAATGCCGGATGAAAATGTAGAAGTCTCCGTCGATTCGCTGCGAAGGAATCGTCAGGGCGACGACGCGAAGCCCGGGAACGTCGCTGGGCGGCTGATCGAGCAGCAAAGTCTGCTGGATCCGGAATCCGATGTCGATTTCCCGCTCGCGAGCCTGTTCCAACTCCGTGTTGACGGCCTGAAGCTGCGCGGTTCGGCGCATGACGCGCTGCTCCAGTTCGGCGTTGAGCGTGCGGACCTCCAACTCCGCGCGTTTGCGTTCCGTCACGTCGAGAAAAGCGACGACGGCGCCAATGACGTTGCCGTCGCGGCGCAGCGGATGCGACCAATATTCGGCGGGAAACGATGTTCGGTCGGAGCGCCACATCACCTCGTCGTCCACGTGCACGTATTCGCCTTGTGTGAGCGCCCGATACGCTCGACAGTTTTCCAACGGGAGTGGTGTGCCATCCGCCGCCGCATAATGCGTCACATTGTGCAGGTTCTTTCCGAGCACCGCATTCGCATCGGAGTAGCCCAACATCTTCAGGCACGCCTGATTCACCCAGGTGCAGTCTCCATCTCGATTCACGCCACAGATGGCCTCCGCGGTCGAGTCCAAGAGGAGGCGGATGTGTTCCTCCCTCTCATGCAGAGTAAGCTCAGCTTTCGCGCGCTCCTCGCGAGTTCGCAATGTCCGGATTCCGAACGCCAGGTCGCTCGCGAGTTCGCTGAGCAGCCTGACTTCCTCTGTTCCGAACGCATTCGACTCTCCGGAATAGATCATGAGAGCGCCGAACGTGGCGGTGTCGAAGATCAGCGGGATCGAAACGCTGGAGGCGTAGCCCCGCTTCAAGGCCTCGCCGCGCCATGGGGCCATGCGCGGGTCCGAAGCGATGTGCTTCATCACCACGGTTTCGCGGGTCCGGATACAGACGCCGGTCGGACCTTGCCCGCGCTCGCTGTCGGCCCATGTGACGTTCAGCGTAGCCAGGTAACCGGCCTCAAACCCTGCCTGCGCGATGGGCTGCACGGATTTCGGCTCGTCGTTTTCAGCGCGTCCCACCCAACAGAAGCGATATCCGGCTTCCTCGACGATGAGATCGCAAATCTGCTGCAGCAGTCCGGCTTCTTCCGTCGCGCGGATCAGGGCCTCGTTACATTTGCTCAGAACTCTTTGAGCCAGACTGACTCGCCAGAGCTGAGCTTCGGCGCGCTGCTGTTCGATCGCCGATCCCAGAACATTAGCCACCGCTTGCAGGAAGTTGATTTCGTCGGGTCGAAAAATTCTGCGCTGGCGGCTGTGAGCGCCGAGCACACCGTATGGCCCGTCGCTGGTTGAGATCACCACAGTCGCGCCGCTGGAGACCGCATGTTCGTGGAGCAGCCCGGTTCCGGCGAAGCGTTTTTCGACTGCAAGATCCTCGACGATCACGGGCTGGCCGCACAGGAGCGTGTAGCCGGCTTGAGAATCCGTCCCCAGCCCGACCGTCGCGTGGCCGGTGTAGCCAACCTTCCAGCCGGTTCCCGCGATCATCAGCAGCGCGTCTTGAGTTGGCAGCAGCTCAAGGATCTTGCAATAATCGACCCCAAGAGCGTTCCTGACTTGAACCGCGGCGTCGTCCAGCATTTGAGTCAACGGGCCCCCGCGCAGCGCACGCTCCCCGAGGTCCGCGACAACCGATTGCAAGTTCGCAAGCATGCGAATTTCGTTCTCCGCCTGCTTGCGGGCCGTGATGTCGAACATCGTGGAGCGGCTCAACAGATAGTTGCCCGCGCTATCCGTGATCGCCGTGGCGCTGAGGAGGACCGGCAGAATCGTGCCGTCCTTGCGGAGCATTTCGAATTCAAGATCCCGAATCGCTCCCTGCGCCTTGAACCTGGGAAAGCTCCCCTGGAAGATTCGCAATGAATCCGGTGCGAGGAGCGCGGAAAAGTTCATTTTGCCGGTGACTTCATCGCGTGTGTAGCCGAGCCAGGAGAGTTCCGTGTCGTTGATCTGAACGACAACGCCATCTCTGTCGAGTGAATGGTAACCGCACGGCGCGTGATCGTAGAGATCGCGGATCTCGTCCGCTGACTTTTGCAGCGCTTCTTCGGCTCGCTGGCGCTCGATCATCGTGCCCAGGATATTCGCGACCGATTGCAGGAAACTGACTTCATCCCGGCTGAAGATCCGTCGCTGTTTCGTATGCGCTCCCAAAACACCGTAGGGGCCTTCGCTTGTGGGTATCACGACACTCATGCCACTCACGACGTCATGGTCGTGAAGCAGCGGCGGCCCGGAAAAGCGCTTTTCCGTGCGGAGATCCTCGACCACAACCGGTTGATCCGACAGAAGGGTGAAGCCAGCCTGCGAATCCGTGCCGCTGCTCGCTATGGCCTGTCCGACCAGGCCAGTCTTCCAGCCCACTCCCGCCCGCAGCAACAACGACTTGCCGTCTGGCAGCAGTTCCAGCACCTTGCAATATTCAACGTCGAGGGTCTTCGCGACGAGTTCAACTGCCTCCCGTCGCACCTTGTCAGAGGGCTCCCTGCGAAGCGCCTCCTGCCCCAACTCCGCCACTACGGTCTGAAGGCGGGCGAGTAGTCGAACCTCACTCTCGGCGTGGCGCAATTCCGTAACGTCCCGCGCCGCGGCGAACACGCCGCCGACTTTGCCGGATTCGTCGCGGAAGACCGTCGCATTGTACAAAACCGGGGTGGAGCTCCGGTCTTTGTGTTGCACCTGCAGCGGATAGTCGCGCACCAGGCCTTCTCGAAACACCCTTTGATAACCTTCGCGCGCCCTGTTCTTTTCGACGAAGTAGTTCGAAAAGTCGGTACCGATCAGTTCAGTCCGTGAACAGCCCGTAATCGTCTCGGTGGCGGCATTCACATCAGTGATCTTGCCGGTAAGCCCGATCGTTACGAGCGGGTCGAGACTGGCCTCAATCAGGCTGCGGTTGTACGCGCTACCGCGTTTCGCTTCCGCGGCCTTTCGTTTTGCCCAGGCGGAAAGCGTCCCGGTGGTAAGCGCCGTGATAAAGAAGGCCGTTAGGGCGACCCAATTCTCCGGATCCGCGATCGTGAACGTGTAGATCGGGCGAAGAAAGAAGTAGTTCAGAGTGAGCATGCCCAACACGGAGGCGACGAGCGCGGGCCGGACCTCCCACGCGCTTGCAACAAAGAGCACAACGAGTAACATCGCCAAAGCGACCGTCATCTCATTGATATGGCGTCGCAAGAGTGTGCAAACCGCAGTGACCGCAGCGATGCCCATGATGGCAGTCAGGTACCCAGTCGCCCAGATCGCACGCTCTCGGGCTGGATTTAAGACATTCGCAGTAGGTTCGTGGGTCATTTCGCGCTGGCGATATTTTTCAACAATGCCGGCCCAGGCGCCAAATGGAGACAGGTGTCATGGCAAGTCCGAGAAAACAAATGTCAAAAATGCGGTTAGAAATGTCAGGCATCCGCCGGGGCTCGACTCTTCGAGTGCATGTTTGGCGCCAGCGTGTTCACGCATGGACGCGGGGCTTTCGAATGGCATCCGCGCAATGCGTCGAACGGCGCCAGCGGCCGCGAGTTTGAGGCCGGTTAAGCGTGCGTTTGCACGTCGATTTATCGTTGGCCTGAACTAAATCCGCACTGGGTAGGCTCCGTCGGCCGCGTTTGAGCCGAAGCTGTACAGAGAAGTTTCCATCAATCGCCTGCATCAGAGCGGCATTGGCGTATTGCCCATCCGTTCCCGCAAACTCGCGAAGGATCGACCGTGCCCGAATTGTGTGCACTTGCGCTCCGAGTCGTTCCATAGAGATTTCCATCTCGGGCCTGAACTAAGCCGCCGTACGGCAGCCATCCGTCGGCTTGATCTGGCGGCGATGCGAAGCTGTAGATGAGGGTGAGTGTAGGGCTCATCCTAAAGACCGAGCCCCCGCCATTAGAGCCACCGCCGACGGTTGTCCCGTAGAAGTACCCATCCGTTCCCTGGATCAAACCTGGTCAGGATGCAGTGCCGTGACTACTATCGAAGGTCACCAGCGAATCTCGAAGACCGTTCCATCATCAGCGGCTCCGCCAAACCGCGCGGTTCCGTAAAGCCCTCCGTCTGCGGTCTGGACCAACTTTCCACTCGGAAGGCGCCCGTCCCGGGAGGTTGAGAAGATATACAGCGTTGTCACCCCCGATGGGGTAACTTTGAAAAATCGAGCCATTGCCGCCGCCGTTGAGAGTTTCTTTCGTTGCGACGATGAACACCCGACCCGTGGGTTTGCAATGGCGCGCGCGAACCAACTACGACATTAACTGCGACTCATCTCGCGCGATAACCACGCCCGAGCCAACTTCCAATCGCGCATCACCGTTTCCGGCGAAACGCCGATGACCTGAGCCGTCTCCTCCACTCCGAGCCCCGCAAAGAAGCGCAACTCCACAATCCGCGCCTTCCGCGAATCCATGGCCGCAAGCGTATTCAGCGCATCATCGAGCGCGATCAATTCCCGCGATCGCTTCGAAGAAAGCTCGAAAGCTCCGTCGAGATTCACGATCGTCGCTTCGCCGCCGCGCTTCACGGCGTGGCGCCGCCGCGCGCGATCGAGCAGGATGCGCCGCATCAGGTTCGCCGAAACCGCGAAAAAGTGCGCGCGATGCTCCCAATTCAGCTCGTTTACATCCACAAGCTTCAGGTACACTTCGTGGACCAGATCCGTCACTTCCAGGCTCCGTCCGGCGCGCTCGTTACGCAGGAAATGCCCGGCGAGTTTCCGCAGCTCCCGATAGACCCGCGGGATGAGTGATTCAAGCGCGCGCTCATCGCCGCCGGCCCAGGCGCGGAGGAGTTGCGTTGTTTCGACCATCGCCGAATCGGGCATCGTGGATCTTGGCCTAGTATAAAAAGTTTTCGGCTTGTGCCAGTTTTCGTCCGTAAACTGCGCCTTTGGGGTGTACGCCGGCGGATCCCCGCTCGCGACAGAGGAGAAAAAACCAAATGAACCTGTTTCGTCTACCTGTTTTTCTCGGCGCAGCGGCGGCTGTGCTGATGATCCCCGCCGCGCAGGCCGGATGCGGCGATGTTTCGAAGCTCCTGCAAGGCCCGTTCGAATTCGCAGCGGCGGACTTGGCCGCGCCGATCACGCTCGACGAAGCCGCTGCTCGGGGTACCTTCGATCCCAACAACGTGTCTGCCTCGCTCGTCGGCACATGGAGTTTTCAATTCATCGCGAGCGGGAATTCGACGCACACCCCGCCGATTCCCGACGGCGTCGTGGTCGATTTCGGCTACACGCAATTCCACAGCGATGGGAATG
>JAIQFJ010000323.1 GCA_020073325.1 Terriglobia bacterium
TACGTCAGCCGCATGGAGCCGGAGAACAACGCGCTGCTGGTGCGCGAAGCGTTCGAGCGCGTCGAAACTTCGATGAAGCTCGCGCTGATCGGCGATGCGCCGTATGCGGCGGAGTACATCGCTCGCGTGCGCGATACAAAAGATCCGCGTGTCGTGATGCCGGGCGCGATCTATGGAACCGGATATCGCGAACTGGGGTCGCACTGTTTCGCTTACATCCATGCGACCGAGGTGGGCGGCACGCATCCCGCGCTGATCGAGGCGATGGGGCGCGGCGCGCTGACGCTGTATCTGGATACGCCGGAAAATGCGGAGGTCGCGGGCGGCGCGGGAATCGCGTTCACGCAGACGAACCTGGCCGAGGTCCTGGCGCGAGTGCTCGCGATGCCCGAGGCAGAGCGCGACGCATGGCGAGCGAAAGCAGTCGAGCGAGTCCGCTCGCGCTACAGTTGGGATGCGGTGACCGACGCGTATGAAAGATTGCTGACCAGGCTCGCATGCTCATGAACCTGTGGGGCAGGGTTGAAGCCCGCGGCGGGCATTTTGCCTGCCCGGGCGGCGCGGTTACAAACCGCGCGCAGGCTGCAAGCCTGCCCCACATCGGAAAGGCCACATGCGGAGCTGGGTAGAGGTTTCACGCGCGCGGATCCGCGAAAATTATCGCGCCGTTCACGCACTGGTCGGCGGCACGGCCGAAGTGATGCCGGTGGTGAAAGCGGACGCCTATCGCCACGGCGCCGTAGAAATTTCGCGTGTGCTCGAAACGGAAGGCGTGCGCTGGCTGGCGGTGTCGAACGTCGAAGAGGGAATCGCGCTGCGCGAAGCGGGAATCGCGGCCAGGATTCTGGTCATGGCCGATTTTCTTCCCGAGGAACGTCCAGCGTTGGAGAAGTTCGGCTTGACGCCCGTGGTTCATTCGCTTGACGACGTGGCCGATGTGCGGGTCCCTTATCATCTGAAAATCGACAGCGGCATGGGACGACTGGGCACGCGCGCCGAGCCTTCCGAAATCGCCCGTCGCGTCGCCGCGGGGGCCGCGAAACTCGAAGGCCTGATGACGCACTTCGCGTCGTCGGCGAATTACGAAAGCCGCCAGACCGAGGAGCAGATCGCGCGCTTCGACGCGGTGATCGCCGAATTTCGCGCGTGCGGAATGGCTCCGCCGTACGTGCATCTTTCGAGCACGATTCCGGTAGCGTACAAACGTGTCGAAGCGTGGGGGAACCTGGTTCGTCCCGGCCACGCGATTTATGGATACGTCTCGCCCGGCCGCGGGCCCATTCCCGCAGCATCGTTGAAGGTTCGGCCGGCTCTCGCCTGGAAAGCGACGATCCTCGCCGTCAAAGATATTGAAGCCGGGGCGCTGATCGGTTATGGGGGCATTCATCGCGCGACGAAGCCCATGCGGATCGCGGTCCTCGCCGCGGGTTATGCCGACGGAATTCCGCATCGCATGGGAAACCGCGGAAAGGTGATCGCGGGGGGGAAGCTCGCGCCGATCGTGGGCGCGGTCTCGATGGATCTTACGACCATTGACATTACGTCGTGCCGCCCGATGCGCGTCGGAGATGCGGTCACGCTGCTGGGGTCGGAAGGCGAGGCATCGATCGACGCGCAGCAGATCGCTCGCTGGGCGGGGACGATCTCCTACAGCGTACTGTGCGGAATTCACGCTCGCGTGAAGCGAATTTACATCGATTAGGAGCCGAAACGGCAGCCGACGGGACCCGTCCAAACAGGGGAGGTCCATTATGCCGCAAGCGACAGCAGTTCAATCCTCGATTCAGGAAGTCAGAGAGAATCTGCAACGTATCAAACAGAGAGCGCGACGCGATATCGAAAAGATCGCCGATCCCAAAGCGCAAGCGCTGCTCGAAACCACGGCGGAAGTCATTCAGGGATTGGAAAAGGCGTTTACCGACTACGAAGCGAAGTCGGAACCGGCGTGGCGCTGAGCAAAAATATTCTTGCCCGATTTGTCGATCCGCCTGCATGTCGTGCCCGATACGAAGCCAATCGCGCCAGGCCGCGCAGATCAAACAACAGCGCTAAACAGAGAAGCCAGATGCGAGCCGCATGTGATCTGATAGGACAGTGCGGCTCGCGACGCTCGCACTTTTGGCGATTCCGGTCGCGACCTGAAGACGGTGTATGAATCGACGCACGAACCCGGCGCCGATCCAGTCACGCAAGAATTCATCGTGAAGCCTTAAACGTCCAGGTTACGGACGTCGAGCGCGTTTTCTTCGATGAATTTTCTGCGGCTTTCGACGTCTTCACCCATCAGCGTGGTGAAGATCTGATCGGTCTGGGCCAGATCCTCGAGCGAGACCTTCAGCAGCGTGCGGGTCTCGATGTTCATGGTCGTTTCCCAGAGCTGGTCGGCGTTCATCTCGCCCAGCCCCTTGTAGCGCTGGACGTTCACTTCGCGCGTGCCCTCGTTTTTGACGAACCCGAGCAGGTCGCGCCAGTTCGTTTGCGCCTCGCGAGCCGTGTCGCGAATCACCGTGAACGGAGGCTGGTTGAATTTCGCGATCTGCTTGGCCAGCGTCCGCAGGCGGCGATATTCGGGCTGGCTGGCCAGCTCCGTGTTGATGGAGCGCTCCGCATTGGTCGGATCCTTGAACGTCACGATCCAGACGGAGTGTTCCTCGTCGCGCTTCAGCTCCGACTCGATCTTCAGCGCCTTGAAGGCTTCGAAGACCGGTTTGAGATTGCGCTCCTCGGCGAAATCCGCCTTGGTGTCGATGGCGAAATCGGCGCGCGCCAGTACTTCGACCACGCGAGGATCGCGCAGGCGGCGCTCCAGCTTGCGCCAGGTGATCTGCAGCTCGTCGAGCTGCATCAGGAAATTGCGCAGCTCGCCGCCTTCGAGAATGCTCTTGTCGTGCAGCTCGACTTTGACGTTTTCGGTGGCGCGGCGCAGAATTTCGCGCGTGAATTCCTTGTCGTCTTTGATGTAGCGCTCGCTCTTGCCTTTCTTGATGCGATAGAGCGGCGGCTGGGCGACGAAAATGTGTTCGCGCTTGATCAGCTCCTGCATGTGGCGGAAGAAGAACGTCAGCAGCAGCGTGCGGATATGGCTGCCGTCGACGTCGGCGTCCGTCATGATGATGATCTTGTTGTAGCGGAGCTTGGCCGGATCGAAATCGTCCTTGCCGATGCCGGTGCCGATCGCGGTGATCATCGCGCGAATTTCTTCGTGGCCCAGCATCTTGTCGTAGCGGGCCTTTTCGACGTTGAGAATTTTTCCCTTCAGCGGAAGGATCGCCTGGTAGCGCCGGTCGCGGCCCGATTTCGCGGTGCCGCCGGCCGATTCGCCCTCGACGAGAAACAGCTCGCACCGCTCCGGATCTTTCTCCTGGCAATCGGCCAGCTTTCCGGGCAGCCCGCCCGAATCGAGCGCACCCTTGCGGCGCGTCAGATCGCGGGCTTTCCTGGCAGCCTCGCGGGCGCGGGCCGCGTCGATCGCCTTCGAGACGATCTTGCGCATCACGCTCGGGTTCTTGTCGAAAAATTCGCCGAGCTTTTCATTGATGAGCTGGACCACGTAACCGCCGATATCGGAGTTCAGCTTGCCCTTGGTCTGTCCTTCGAACTGTGGCTGCGGCAGCTTCACGCTGACGACGGCGGTTAAACCTTCGCGCACGTCATCGCCGCTGAGATTTTCTTTGACGTCCTTGAACAGTCCGGCGGACTGGCCCGCGGCGTTGATCGTTCGCGTCAAAGCGCTGCGGAACGCGGTCAGGTGCGTGCCGCCGTCGACGGTGTTGATGTTGTTCGCAAAGCTGAACACCAGCTCGCTGTAGGTGTCGTTGTACTGCAGCGCGACTTCCATCGAGAGCGTGCCGCCGTTGGGAATTTCGCGCTCGCCTTCGAAGTAGATCGGTTTGTCGTGCAGCGCGGCTTTGGCTTTGTTCAGATGCTTGATGAACTCGGCGATGCCGCCGCTGAAGTGGAATTCAGCCGTGCGCGCCGGTTCTTCGCGCTCATCGGTCAGCGTGATCGTCAGGCCTTTGTTCAGAAACGCGAGTTCGCGCAAACGCTGCGCCAGCGTGTCGAAGTTGAACTTCGTCACGGTCATGATGGACGCGTCGGGCTTGAATGTGATTTTGGTCCCGGTCTTTTTCCCGGCTTTGCCGGTCTGCTCCAGCGGCGCCTGTGGAATGCCGCGGCGGTATTCCTGCGTCCACGTCGCGCCTTTGCGCCAGATTTCAAGTTCGAGGACTTCTGAGAGCGCGTTGACGCAGCTCACGCCGACGCCGTGCAATCCGCCCGATACTTTGTAGGAATTGGAATCGAATTTTCCGCCGGCGTGTAGCTTGGTCATCACGACCTCGGCCGCCGAAACGCCTTCTTCGTGCATATCGACCGGGATGCCGCGCCCGTTATCGATCACCGTGATAGAATCGTCTTCGTGTATCGTGACGCCGATGTCGGTGCAGTAGCCCGCCAGGGCTTCGTCGACGGAGTTGTCGACCACTTCATACACCAGATGGTGCAGCCCGGATTCACCGGTGGAACCGATGTACATCGCAGGCCGCAAACGGACGGCCTCCAGTCCTTCCAGCACCTTAATGCTTGATGAGTCGTACGTCTGCGGAAGGGTTGTATCTTTTGTGGACATAAAGTTGTTGCTGCTAATTTCGATCAGATGCGCATCGGCATGATCACATACCGGTACTGCTGCGCTTTATCGCCGGCCGGGCGCATCTCGCCGGCGCTGTTGGGATCCTTGAACAGGAACGACACCTGCGGCTCCCCGACGGCCTTCAGAAAATCCAGCAGATACTGGGCGTTGAAGCCGATCTCCACCGCCGGGCCGTCGTACGTGGACGGAATGCTTTCCTCGCTCTCGCCCGTCTCTGAAACCGACGAGTGAATTTTCACTTCGTTTGATCCGAACCGCACGCGGATGGCGCGGGAGCGTTCATCGGAGAATTGCGCCACGCGTTCGATGGCGCCGCGCAGCTCGTCGCGCTCGAGCGTCACGGTGTGCGGATGATCCTTCGGCAACACGCGCGGATAGTCCGGGAAATTCCCGGTCAGCTTGCGGCTCAACAGCAGGCGCTCGCCGAGCTGGAAGAACAGATGATTATCGTCGCCCGAAAAACGGACGATCGCGGCGGGGTCGGCATCGCTTGCGAGCTTTTGCAGTTCCTGCATCGCTTTCCGCGGCAGCAGCGCGCGATAGGAGGCGTTGATCCCCGGGATATCGGTGGTTTCCACCAGCGCCATGCGATGGCCGTCGGTCGCGACCATGGTCAGCTCGCCTTTGTTCAAAAGCAGCAGCGCGCCGTTCAGCGTGAAGCGCGATTCCTCGGCCGAGATCGCAAAGATGGTCTTCGAAATCATCGTCGCGATGATGCCGATGGGAATTTCCGCGAGCACTTCGGGCATCTGCGGAAGTTCGGGAAAGCTGTCGCGCGACATGCCCGCGATGCGCGTGCGGGAACGGCCGCTCACCAGGCTCGCCCAGTGGTTCTCCTGAATCTTCACCTGCACGTCGCCGTCGGGCAGCAGGCGCACGTAATCAAGCAGGCGCCGCGCTGGAATGGTCCCGCCGCCGCCCTTCTTCACGCGCGCGGGACACGACGCGCGGATGCCCAGCTCCAGATCCGTCGCCGTCAAATGAATCCGGTCGCCGTCGGCTTCCACCAGAACATTCGACAGAATCGGAATGGTCGTCTTCTTTTCGACAACACCCTGCGACAGGTTCAGTTCACGAACCAGATCGGCCCTGCTAACGGTGAATTCCATGCACGCTTCCTCGGCGATTCTTCTCTCTGGTTTCTCTCATCACAGATACCTGGATAAGAAGAAGATTCATAGGGACTGTTGAAATGTCGATTTCTCTCTAAATTATAGCAAGACCGTTGGGTTAGATTCATCACAAAGTGTGCTTTTCCGGGTGCGCTTCTGTTCAGAATCCGGCCCTCGGCCGATCATCCACAGCGGTTCACAGCTTTGTCATACGACCCACTGTGGAAAAGCAATGTAAACTCAATGGATCGAGTCGATTACGCTGTGTATCAGCCTGTTCAAATCCGGGTCCTTCTGGCGTAACGCGTCAATCTTCTGGACCGAGTGCAGAACCGTGGTGTGATGCTTGCCGCCGAACATGCGGCCGATCTCGGGCAGCGACGATTGCGTCAGCTCCTTGATCAGGTACATCGCCACCTGGCGCGGATAAGCGATCTGGCGTGCGTTGGTCTTTTGCTTGAGCTGCGCGGGCTGTAAATTGAAGCGGTCCGCCACCACGCGCAGGACGGAATCCATGGTGATGCGGCGCTCCTGATTCGGGATCAGATACTTCAACACCTGCTGCGCCATCGCCAGCGTGATCTTCGATCCGGTGACCTCCGAATACGCGATCAGCTTGACCAGCGCGCCTTCGAGTTCCCGAACGTTCGACTTCGTTTTGGTCGCGATGTAATTGCGTACATCTTCGGGTAGCGCCACTCCCTCGACTTCGGATTTCTTGTCGAGGATCGCCATCTTCGTTTCGAGATCCGGAGGTTGAATGTCGACCATCAAACCCCACTCGAAGCGCGAGCGCAGGCGTTCGGTCAGATTCGGCGTGCTCTTCGGCGCGGAATCGCTCGAGATGACGATCTGCTTCTGATGATCGAACAGCTCATTGAATGTATGGAAGAATTCTTCCTGCGTGCGCTCCTTGCCGGCCAGCGTCTGAATGTCGTCGATGAGGAGAACGTCGGCCGAGCGGTAATGCCGGTGAAAGGAAGGCATGCGATCGCTGCGGAAGCAACTGATCATCTCGTTCATGAAACGCTCGCTCGACGTGTAGACGATGCGCATACCCGGATACTTGTCGAGCAGTTCACGTCCGATCGCATGCATCAGGTGCGTCTTGCCGACGCCGACTCCGCCATAAATGAACAGCGGATTGTAGGAGCGCGAAGGGCTGTTCGCCACCGCGCGCGCCGCGGCGTGGGCAAACTGATTGCAGGAGCCCACCACGAAATTTTCAAAGCGAAATTTCGGATTGATCTGTCCCACCGCGGACGCAAAGATCGGCTCGGCCGACGGACTTTCGTGCGCGCTGTGCTGCTGCGCACCGCGCACCGCGTAGATCACCTGGCTGATCGCCAGATTCATTTCCCGCAGCGAGGCGCGGATGTCCTCGGCGTATTCCTGCTCCATCCAGTCTTTGGTGACCTGATCCGGGACCGAAACTCGAAGGACGCCGCCGTCCAGATTTTCGAAGGCCGTCCGCATCACCCAGTTCTGATAGGCCTGGGGACTGATCTTCCCCGAAAGGCTGTTTTTCACTCGATCCCAGGGATTCTCCTCGAATTGCATCCCCGTGGCTGTTCCCGTTCCATCCGTATCCGTTCGCACTTTTATCCCCCGGCGTAAGCGCGCAAAATTCCCACAAAATTTCCACACTCTGTGGAAATCTAGACCATAGGCTACCGATTCTGTTTGGAATCGCCGTCCACTACTGAGAGTGTTTTGGGCTCTGAAAGCGGCCCGTCGCTTAACGTGACGTGTTTCAGAATACCACAAATCGCCAGGACGCAAGCAGGAACTTTCCAAATTTTGAAGGCTTTACTTTCAACAGGTTGCAGACTTCCAGAACATTTTATCCACAGCGCGTTTCACCGTTCCACAAACGCATTTGACATTCTGAAAGGGCGGCGCGACAATGTAGGACAGTAACGTTTTTTTGCCCTCCAAGCGGGAGTAACTCAGCTGG
>JAIQFJ010000324.1 GCA_020073325.1 Terriglobia bacterium
ATCGGCGCGGATGCGTGCCTATCGGTCTGGGTGGGCGGAATCGCCGAGGGGACACGTCAGGAAGAAATCAGCGTACGGCTCGACGGAACAGATCTGCCGGCGACGTTCTTATCGGGCGTCGACGACAAGGGCTGGCGTCAGATCAATGCGCTGCTGCCGCCAAAAATGGAAGTAGGGGAGTACTTCGTGTCGGTGCTGGCGGGTGGGGTTGAGTCGAAATCGACAGGAATTCAATTAGCCACGAATGAACACGCATGAACACGAATCATTCGTGTTTATTTGTGTTCATTCGTGGCTGAAAAACTACTTCTTCTCGATGCGCATTCCGTAGAACGAACGCCACACGAAGAACATCGAGACGATCAGGAACACAATCGCCAGGCCCGTGCTGACCGCGGCGCCCTGTTTCTCCGTCAACGATACCGCCAGTTCGACGGCCAGCAATCCGAACAGTGTCGTGAACTTGATGATCGGATTCAGCGCCACCGACGACGTATCCTTAAACGGATCGCCGACCGTATCGCCCACCACCGTCGCGTCGTGCAGCGGAGTGCCCTTGGCTTTCAGTTCCACCTCGACGATCTTCTTGGCGTTATCCCAGGCCCCGCCCGCGTTCGCCATGAAGATGGCCTGATACAGACCGAACAGCGCGATCGAGATCAGGTAGCCGATGAAGAAATACGGCTCGAAGAACGCGAATGCCAGCGTCGCGAAGAACACAGTGAGGAAGATGTTGAACATGCCCTTCTGGGCGTACTGCGTACAAATCTCCACCACCTTCTTCGAATCGGCCACCGACGCTTTCGTGGTGCCCTCAAGCTTGATGTTGGCCTTGATGAACTCGACGGCTCGATACGCGCCCGTCGTGACGGCCTGCGTCGACGCGCCGGTGAACCAGTAGATCACCGCGCCGCCCGTGATCAAGCCGAGCAGGAACGGCGGATGCAGCAGCGAAAGGTTCGGCAGCAGCTCCGTCTTCAGACCGTTGGTCAGCTTCACGATGATCGAGAAAATCATCGTGGTCGCGCCGACCACCGCGGTTCCGATCAGCACCGGTTTCGCGGTCGCTTTGAACGTGTTGCCCGCGCCGTCGTTTTCTTCCAGGTGGTGCTTGGCCTTTTCGAAATCGACGTCGAAGCCGTACTGCGCCTTCAGGTCCTTCTTGATTCCGGGCAGCGTTTCGATGACGCTCAGTTCGTAAACCGACTGCGCGTTGTCCGTCACCGGACCGTAGGAGTCGACCGCGATCGTTACCGGGCCCATGCCCAGGAACCCGAACGCCACGAGACCAAACGCGAACACCGCCGGAGCGATCATCAGGCTATCCATGCCCTGCAGGCTGACACCGTAGCCGATCGCCATCAGGCCCATCATCGCCATGCCGAGCCAGTAGGCGCTGAAGTTGCCGGCCACAAGTCCGGAAAGAATATTCAGCGACGCGCCGCCTTCACGCGACGACGTCACGACTTCGTTCACATGGCTCGACTGGACCGACGTGAAGATCTTGACCAGTTCCGGAATGATCGCGCCGGCCAGCGTTCCGCAGGTGATGATGCTCGAAAGCTTCCACCACATGGTCGGATCGCCGCCGAGGTCGGGAATCATCAGGTAGGAAACGCCGTAGGTCGCGCCGATCGAAATGAACGACGTCAGCCACACCAGCGAGGTGAGCGGCTTTTCGTAATCCAGGTGATCCGCATTGACGTATTTCGCTTTGGCCACGGCTTCGTTGATGAAATAGGAAAGTCCGCTTGCGATCACCATCATGACGCGCATGGCGAAGATCCAGACCAGCAGTTCGACCTTCACCAGATCGTTGTTGACAGCCAGCAGGATGAAGGTGATCAACGCGACGCCGGTGACGCCGTAGGTCTCGAATCCGTCTGCCGAAGGCCCAACCGAATCGCCCGCGTTGTCGCCGGTGCAATCCGCGATGACGCCGGGGTTGCGGGCATCGTCTTCTTTAATCTTGAACACGATCTTCATCAGGTCGGCGCCGATGTCGGCGATCTTGGTGAAGATGCCGCCCGCCACGCGTAGCACGGCGGCTCCCAGAGATTCGCCGATCGCGAATCCGATGAAGCACGGTCCAGCGTAGTCGCCGGGGATGAAGAGCAGGATGCAGAGCATCAGGAACAGCTCCACCGAAATCAGCAGCATGCCGATCGACATGCCGGCCTGCAGCGGAATCGCATAGCAGGGATACGGCTTGCCGCGAAGGCTGGCGAACGCGGTCCGCGAATTCGCGAAAGTGTTCACGCGAATGCCGAACCACGCGACGCCGTAGCTGCCCGCGATGCCGATCAGGCTGAATAACAAAATGATGACAACCTGGAACGCCGGAGTCGCGGTCAGCACGCCAAAATACAGCACGATGACGGCTCCGATGAAAACTTCCAGAATCATCAGGAATTTGCCCTGCGTAATCAGGTACGTTTTGCAGGTTTCGTAAATCAGCTCGGAGATTTCGCGCATCGATTCGTGCACCGGAAGATTGCGCAGATGCATATACATCGCGATTCCGAACACGAATCCGAGCGCGCTGACGAGGAGGCCGAAGCTGAGGAGCGTCCATCCATTGACGCCCAAAAAGATGGCTTGGTGAAGATCCGGCAGCTTCAGTTCCAGCTCGCTCGCCCGCGCGGGGATCGAGCCGGCAAAGGCCAGCAGAATCAGAGATACGACATGAATCAGGCGTTGACAGGCAGAACGCAGGCCCGCCGAACGCTTTTCAGTGCGAAGCATTCCAAAAAGTCCTCCAGTTGACTCGTTAGACTCTTGGCCGCACAAATCTGCAGCAGTGGACACTCTTCAGATCCCGTGCGCTTCTGAGGAAAAGCAGCCCTAGGGTATCCCGAGCAGCTTTATAAGACACACGATACCTCAGGCGAACGCCGATTGGCAAGCTTCCATCCGTACTGGCGCGTCTGGCCGGAAGGTTGCTTATTTTCATCGATCTGCCTGCGGCTCCTCCTCGAGCACGGCCAGAAAGGCGCGGGCTTCGGCGGATCGCGCACGGGCGAACGCGGCGGCAGGCATCAACTCGGCCAGCGAGCCTTCGGAAAGCAGACCGATCTGATCGCCGAGTTCGATGGCTTCGCGGACGTCGTGAGTGACGAAAAGCGCGGTCTTGCCGAGGCCGCGCGCGAGCGTCTTGAAGGCGCGCCGAGCCTCGTGGCGCGTGATCGGATCGAGCGCGCCGAAGGGTTCGTCGAACAGCAGAATCGGAGGGTCGGCGGCAAGCGCGCGCGCGACACCGACGCGCTGGCGCTGTCCGCCGGAGAGCTGGCGCGGGTAACGTCGGGCGAATTCAGAGGGCGGCAGGCCGACGCGCTCCAGCAGTTCATTCACGCGATCCTCAATCCGCTGCGGAGGCCAGCCGCTGAGCCGCGGCACCACGGCGACGTTTTCGGCAACGGTGAAGTGCGGGAAAAGGCCGGTCTCCTGGATCACGTAGCCGACGCGGCGGCGAAGCGCGATCGGGTCCCAGGAGGTGGTCGCCCGGCCTTCCACCAGGACCTCGCCTGTGCTGGGGAGAATCAGCGCGTTGACCATTTTGAGCGCCGTGGTTTTTCCGGATCCGCTGCGGCCGAGCAGGACCAGCGTCTGGCCTTCGGCAAGCTCGAACGTGAGGCCGCGCAGAATGTGGCGGCCGCCGGCCTGATAGCCGACGTTCGAGAATTTCAGCATAGGTGCAGGTTAGCGCAGAACGCCCGGCCCTACAGCCCTAGCTCAAGCAGCGCGCCAGAAGCTTTCGGCGAACGGCCACTGTTCATCGACCCACTGCGCCTCGATCTCGAATCCGGCGGCGCGAGCGATTTCGCAAATCTCCTCAGGCTGGAATTTGTGCGACGACTCCGTCCAGATCGACTCCCCTGCACGGAAGCGGCACTCGACGGCGGCATCGCGGATCGAGGCGACCTGATCGCGCAACGAACGCAGATGCATCTCGATCCGCCGGGCCTCGGGATCATAGCGAGCCTCATGCGCGAACGCGCGCTGATCGAAATCGCCGCCGAGCTCGCGATTGATCCGCCCGAGCAGGTTTAAATTGAACGACGCCGTGACGCCGGTGGGATCGTCATAGGCTTCGAGCATCTGCTCGACGGGCTTGACCAGGTCGAATCCGATCAGCATCGCGTCGCCCGTGCGAAGACGGGAGCGGACCTGGCGCAGAAAATCGCCGCGGCAGCGCGCGTCGAAATTGCCGATGGTGCTGCCGAGGAACAGAAGCAGCACAGGCTCGCCGTTGCGCGGGACGCGATCGAGTCCGTTTAGGTATGTCGCCTCCACGGGCTCGACGCGGGCCAGTCCGGCGAGCGCGTTCGAACAATTTTCGAGCGCCCTTGCGGACAGATCGATCGGATAATAGCGCTGCGGCGAAAGCGCTTCGAGTACGGCGCGAGTCTTGCGGCCGGAGCCGCTGCCGAACTCGGCGACGGCGCAAAACTCGCGCGGCAGATCGGCGGCATGCGTTTCGAGGAGCCGCTGATCGGCGCGCGTCAGGCCGTATTCGGGCAGCACTGTAATCGCGTCGAACAAGGCGCTGCCGAGTTCGTCGTAGAGATATTTCGACGGCAGCTCCTTTTGCGGCTTCGACAATCCATTGCGAACGTCGCAGGCGAATTCGTTCATGATTACGTTTCCTGATTCACCACATGAAAACCGGCATAGACGTAGGGATAATCGGAGCGGAACCAGTTGCGAAAGCTGGGTCGCAGAAAACAGGCGGCCGTGCGGGGCGAGGCGCCCTTCATGACGTAATGCTTGCCATCGAAGAAATCAGCGGAGTAGCCGGGGTAGAACGGAAATTTCTCGAATCCCGCGAAGGGCGCGAAAACGGTAGAGGTCCATTCCCAGCCGTTGCCGATCAGTTGAGACTGATCCACCGGAATCGGGTCCCAGTTTTCGAAGTTCGCATTCGCGGCGCGTTGGCCTTGCGCGGCTCGATGGAACTGCGCTTCGGTGGGCAGCGCGGCACCGCGCCACTTCGCGTACGCGGTCGCTTCGGAATGCGTGACGTACACCGGCCAATCAGGCGGCAATGGAATTTCGCCGAACATCGCGCGCAGAAAGAACGCGCCGTTGCGGTCGACCCAGAAATGCGGCGCGGCGGCTCCGGCGCGGACGTATTCCAGATATTCGCCGTTGCTGATTTTGTATTTCGAAATTTGAAACGCGGGAACGTCGGCGATGTGGAGGTCGAACTCGTTGTCCCATCCGAATCCATTGCCGCGCGGTTTGCCCAGATGCGCGATGCCGGCGGGAATTTCGATCCAGTCGTTTTTGACGGCCCGCGAGGCAGCCAGCGCCGGCACGGGTCCGCGCTTCGAATCGTAGGACAGATTGTGAAATAAATACGCGAGCGTTTCGGCGTGCATCAGTCGATGTTCGATCGCGACGTGCAGCAATTGCGCGGGCAGGTGTTCGACGGACGCGTCGAGTTCAGCGCGCACGCGCGCAACATATTCGCGCACTTCTTTTTCCGATGGCCAATCCGACGGCTGATCGGCGGGCGCGCGGCCCGGTTCCGGATCGATTCCGAACGCGAATAATTTGTCGAAGGAAGGATGCAGCGCCCCGCGATCGAGCGCGTGCTGGGAAAACAGGTTCCAGTCGAACGCCTCGACGTGCCCCAGATAAAAAATCAGGCGATGGCGTTCGGGCACGGGACGATCGTACAGCGCGCGCGCATCGAGCAATCCGAACAGCGCGTCGGTGGCCGAGCGCGCCTGCGTTAACTCGGCGGCCAGAGGGCTCCGGGTCATCCGTTTTGGGCCTCCTGTCGGTACAAAAAGATCATAACTTTTGAGTCAGCGGCGCGGGTTCGAGATTCATGAAATTTGGTTTATCTGCGAATGGTATCCTATATGCCTACGCAAACCTGATGTCGTTCCAGATACGTCCTTTGAAGGAGTTCCTGGTGCGCCCGGCGTTGCCGGCGGCGCTCCAGAGACTGTCCGAAATCGGGATCAACCTCCTGTGGAGTTGGGATCACAACGTCCGCGCGCTGTTTCGACGCCTGGACCCGGTGATCTGGAAGGAATCGAACCACAACCCGGTGGTGATGCTGGGGCGCGTACCGCAGCAGACGCTGGAGCGCGCCGCGGCTGATCCGCGCTTCCTGGCGCTCTACCGGCGTGCGTGCGAAACGCTCGACGCCTATCTCGCCATGCGGCCGAAAGCGCAGATGCTGGTCGCCTATTTTTCGATGGAATACGGCCTGCTCGACTGCATGCCGATCTATTCGGGCGGCTTGGGCGTGCTGTCGGGCGATCACCTGAAGGCCTCGAGCGATGCAATGTTGCCGTTAATAGGCATCGGGCTTTTGTATCAGAAAGGTTATCTTCGACAATCGCTCGGTCCGGACGGCTGGCAACAGGAACGCACGCCCGTAAACGACTTTTACTCTCTGCCCGTGACGCCCGAGACGCGGGCCGACGGCACGGAACTTCTCGTGTCTGTGACGCTCGCGGGCACCGAGGTGTTTCTTAAGGTGTGGCGGATCGACGTGGGCCGCGTGAAGCTGTTTCTTTTGGACACGAACATCCCGCAAAATGCCCCGGAGTTTCGCGAGATCACCAACCAGCTTTACGGCGGCGACCGGCATACGCGCATCCGGCAGGAGATCGTGCTGGGGATCGGCGGCCTGCGCGCCCTGAAAGAAGTCGGCCTGCAGCCGACCGTGTATCACATGAACGAAGGACACTCGGCGTTTCTGGCGCTGGAACGGATCCGGCTGTTCATCGCGGAGCAGAAGCTCAGCTTCGAGGAGGCTCTCGAAGCGGCTCGCTGCAATAATATTTTCACGACGCATACCAGCGTTCCCGCCGGACTCGATCTGTTCGATCCGGCGATGATGTACACGTACTTCCAGGATTACTGCAACCAGGTCGGGATTCCTTTCGAGCAGCTGCTGACGCTGGGACGCCGCGAACCGAACGATTCGCAGGAACCCTTTTCGATGGCGGTGGCGGCCATCAAGACTTCTTCGTATCGCAATGCCGTCAGCCGTCTGCACCGGCGGGTATCGCAGCAGATGTGGGAAGGGCTGTGGCCAAAACTTCCGGTGTGGGAAGTGCCGATCACCTCGATCACCAACGGCGTGCACCTGACCAGTTGGATCAACGGCGACCTGGCCGGAATCTACGATCAGTACCTGCAGCCCGACTGGCGCGAAGGCCACAACGAAGCAAGCGTCTGGGATCAGATCGGCGAAATTCCCGACGCCGAACTGTGGGAAGCGCATCGCCGCCGCAAGCGCAGGCTGATCGCTTTTGTGCGTGAGCACGCCGCGGCGATCGCGGCGGAGCGAAATGCGTCCGCCGCGGAAATCCGGCGGCTGCAGGAAGTTCTGGATCCCGAAGCGTTGACCATCGGCTTCGGGCGCCGCTTTGCCACGTACAAGCGCGCCACGCTGATTTTCCGCGATCTCGACCGGCTGCGCAAAATCCTGACCAACACGCGCATGCCGGTGCAGATTATCGTTTCCGGAAAGGCGCATCCCCTGGATATCCCGGGCAAGACTCTGATTCGCGAAATCGTGCAGTACTCCCGCGCCGAGGAACTGGTGGGACGCGTGGTGTTCGTCGAGGATTACGGGATCCACGTCGCGCGCGAGCTGGTGCAGGGCGTCGACATCTGGCTGAACACGCCGCGGCGGGGCGAGGAAGCCTGTGGAACCAGCGGCATGAAAGGCGGCATCAACGGCGTGCTC
>JAIQFJ010000325.1 GCA_020073325.1 Terriglobia bacterium
GCGCCTGCAAGCCGCCAGTTCAGGCGCGACAGTCATGGAGCGCGTTCGTGCATTATAAGGACAAGCAATGTACGATCTTTCTTTCTTCAGAAATAATCTGGACGCCATCGCAAAGCGTCTGGCCGATCGCGGTTTCACGCTCGATGTGGAAGCTTTTCGCAAACTCGACGCTGAGCGTCGCGCCGCCGTCACCGAATCGGAGCAGCTCAAAGCGCAGAAAAACGCCGAATCGCAGGAAATCGGCAAACTGAAAAAGGCCGGCCAGGACGCCTCCGAGCGCCAGCAAAAAGTCCGGGAAATCGGCGAGCACATCGACACGCTCGATAAGAAAGCCGCCGAACTCGACGACTCTTTCCGCCTGTTGATGGCCGGTGTTCCCAATCTTCCGCACGAATCGGTCCCCACCGGACGCAGCGCCGATGACAACGTCGAAATTCATCGCTGGGGCACGCCGCCGAAGTTCGATTTCGAACCTCAAGCCCACTGGGACCTGGGCCCCGCACTCGGCATCCTCGACTTCGAGCGCGCCGCGAAAATCACCGGCGCGCGCTTTGCCGTCTATTGGGACATGGGCGCGAAACTCGAGCGCGCGCTGATCAATTTTTTCCTCGACACCCACACCCGCGAGCACGGCTATCGCGAAGTGCTGCCGCCGTTCATGGCGAATTCGGCGAGCTTCTACGGCACCGGTCAACTTCCGAAATTCGAGGCCGACCTGTTCAAACTGCAGGGCACCGATTACTACCTGATTCCGACCGCCGAGGTCCCGTTGACGAATCTGTTTCGCGATGAAGTTCTCGACATGGATTCGCTGCCGATTTCGCTGTGCGCCTACACACCGTGCTTCCGCAGCGAGGCGGGGTCCTATGGTCGCGACGTGCGCGGCATCATTCGCCAGCATCAGTTCCAGAAGGTCGAACTGGTGAAATTTTCCAAACCCGAAGAGTCCTACAGAGACCTCGAAAAGCTCACGCGCGACGCCGAAAATATGCTGGAGCGCCTCGGGCTGCCGTATCGCCGTGTTGTGCTGTGCACCGGCGACATGAGCGCGTCATCGGCGAAGACCTACGATCTCGAAGTGTGGCTGCCAGGCCAGAACGACTATAAAGAGATCTCTTCTTGCTCGAATTTCGAGGCCTACCAGGCGCGGCGCGCGTCCATTCGTGGACGTTCTGGCAAGAAGTCCGAGTACGTCCATACGCTCAACGGCAGCGGGCTCGCTGTGGGACGCACGTGGGTCGCGATCGTCGAAAATTATCAGCAAAAAGACGGCAGTGTCGTTGTTCCGGAGGCGCTGCGCCCGTACCTGAACACGGAAGTGATCAAACCGGCCCGCTGATGGCGATCCTTGTTGGGCGGCTTGTCAAAGCCGCGAGCCGGTTGTCAAACCGGCTCTTGCATACGACTCCGCAGCAGCCGGTCTGGCGACCGGCTCGCCGCTTTAGCAAGCGGCCCCACAGGATTCTAGGCCAGCAATCCTTTTACGACGTTTCCAGCGACATCCGTCAACCGGAAATCGCGACCCGCATAACGGAACGTCAGCCTGGTGTGATCGAACCCTAACAAGTGCAGGATGGTCGCGTGAAAGTCGTGCACGTGAACCTCATCGCGAGCCGCCTTCACGCCGAGATCGTCCGTTTCTCCCCACACGACCCCCGGCTTCGCTCCGCCGCCCGCCATCCACGACGAAAACGCCAGATTGTGATGCGACCGTCCCTGCGGCGAATCCGCCCACGGTGTGCGACCGAACTCCGTGGTCCACACCACCAGCGTGTCTTCCAGCATGCCGCGCGACTTCAAATCTTTCAGCAACCCCGCAATCGGCCGATCGACATTGCGAGCCAGCGGCTCATGCGCCCGCATGTCGGTGTGCGAATCCCAATTCTCCGACGCGCCCTGATCGATCAGTTCGATAAACCGGACGCCGCGCTCGGCGAGTCGCCGCGCGACCAGGCATTGCCACGCGAATCCCTTCGTCGATCCGCGCTCCAGCCCATACAGTGCCAGCGTCGCGTCCGTCTCTTTCGACAGATCGAGCACCTCCGGCATCTGCATCTGCATGCCGTACGCCGTCTCGAACGTCTTCATGCGCGCCGCCAAAGCCGGATCCGCCGCGCGCGACATTTGATGTTTGCGATTTAATCGCGCCAGCAACCCCAACTCAAGATCCTCGATCTGCTGCGTCGGCGCCCGTCGTGTAAGATTCGGCACCGGGTCCGATCCCGCGCTCACCAGAGTCCCTGAATGACACCCCGGTAGAAAATCCGACGACCAGACTTGCGAGCCGCAATATGGCATCTTCGGCGCGAGCACGACAAACGACGGCAGGTTCTGATTCTCCGTGCCCAGCCCGTAGCTCACCCACGATCCGATACTCGGACGCGCGGTGGTGACCGATCCGGTATGAATCCCAAGCGTCGCCTGAAAATGATCGTTATGATCGCCGCGCATCGAGCGGACCAGGCAAATATCGTCGATCGAGGCGGCGATGTTCGGGAACAGGTCGCTGATCATCGTGCCCGATTGCCCGCGCGGCTTGAACTCCCACAGCGGCTTCACATACGACTTCCCGTTCGTCGCCAGACCCTTTTCCGCGGCCTCGATCAGCTTCGGCTTGTAATCGAACGAATCGACGTGCGACACGCCGCCGGGCATGTACATGAAGATGACGCGCTTCGCTTTCGCCGGAAAATGCGGCGCATGCGGAGCCAGAGGATCCGACGATTCCGCCAGCAGCCGTTGCATCACGGCGGGAAACAACATCGACCCCGTGAACAACGAACGGACAACCTGGCGTCGCGAACAATTGCAGTTCTTCATCGCTTAATCCACAAAAACAAATTCATCGCTGGCCAGCAAAACGTGCATCAGGCTCGCGAGCGTCGCACGCGGCTGGCGATCGGCCGGCAAATTCGACTTCTTCATCGCCACCGACGTTTGCGCCAGGAACTGCGCGCATTCCGCGATCTCCGCGGGCGAAGGAGAACGGCCGTACACCAGCCGGTATGCATAGCGGATCCGTTCCGCGTCCGGCGAAAACGCCATGCCGACGCGCACGGCGAGCAGATCGGCCTGCTCGTCGACAAACGCGCTGTTCAGCATCGTCAGCGCCTGCAGCGACGTTTCCTCCGACCCGCGCTTCGGAGTGGTCGCGTTGGGATCGGCTCCGTCGAACACCTCCAGCATCGGATGCCGCTTGATGCGCTGCTCCATCAGGTATACGCTGCGCTTGCGCGTGTCGTAGATCGCGAAGAACTGTGTGTGCTGCGTGTAGCGGAACTTCACCTCGGGCGGGAAGGGATGTGGTCCTCCCATTTCGCGATCCAGGTCGCCGGCGACCGCCAGCATCGCATCGCGAATTTCTTCCGCATCCAGGCGGCGCCGGTCGAAGCGCCACTGAAATTCGTTCTTCGGGTCCAGCCTGGCGTCGGGATCGCTGTGCTCGCTGGCAAGCTGATAGGCGCGCGTCTTCATCACCAGCCGGTGCATCGCTTTGATCGAATATCCCGATTCACGAAACCGCGACGCGAGCCAGTCGAGCAGCTCCGCATTCACCGGCGCGTCACCGCGTGCGCCGAAATCGTTCGGCGTCCCCACGATTCCCTTGCCGAAATGATATTGCCAGATCCGGTTGACCATCACGCGAGCAAACGACGGACTCTCGACAATCCACTGCGCCAGCTCGCGCCGTCCGCTCCCTTTTTCGTCCGCGGGCAGCGTCGCCCCGCCAAGCACGGTGAGAAATCCGCGCGGCACAAGATCGCCTTTGTGATACGGGTCGCCTTTGATCTGAATCTTCGCGTCGGCAGGCGTGCCTTCGCTGACCGCGTAAATTTTGGCGATGTTCGGGGCGTCGTGTTCGAGCACCGCCATGCGCTCTTTCAGCCGCCAGACTTCCTTTTCGCGATCTTCCTTGCTGAGATCCTTACCCTGCTTGCCGTCTTGAAGATCCCGGATGCGATGATCCAGGTCCGACGTCTCATCCTGATACGCTTTCAGCCGCGCCGCGTTTTTCGGATCGAGCGCGGCAAAATCTTTCGCGTGCGGATACAACTCCGTGCCGGGGAATGGATAGGTCGTGCTCTGGAAAATTCCGTACAACGCGTAATAGTCGCGCGACGGAATCGGATCGAACTTGTGATCGTGGCAGCGCGCACAGGCGACGCTCAGGCCCAGCATTGTCTTGCCGAGATTGTCGATGGTGTCGTCGATGGTGAGATGAAACTCGGCGCCGCCCGAGCCGAAGCGCCGCGCGATGGCAAGATAGCCCGTCGCCGCACGGTCGCCTTTGTCGAGCAGGTCGCCCGCGATCTGCTCGCGCACGAACTGATCGTACGGCTTATCGTCATTGAACGCGCGAATCACCCAGTTGCGATAGCGATACGCGTCAGGCACCGGGAAATCGGCATTGTCGCCCGCGGTGTCGGCGTAGCGAACCAGGTCCAGCCAGTGCCGTCCCCAGCGCTCGCCGTACTGCGGCGACGCCAGCAGACGGTCGATCAGTTTGTCGTAAGCATTGGGCGCAACATCGGCGACGAACGCGTCGACTTCTCCGGGTGTCGGAGGAAGTCCGGTCAAATCGAATGTCGCACGGCGGATCAGTGCGCGTCGCGAGGCGACTCCGGCCGGCGTCAGCTTTTTTTCGTCGAGCTTGGCTTTGATGAAGCGATCGATCGCCGTCTTCGACCACGCCGGATCGGCTACCTTCGGCGGCGCCGGATCCTTCACGGTTTGAAACGACCAGAAGTTTTTAGCTTTGCCGTAATCGTAGGGTGGCGGCGCGGCGGCCGTGCGGGGATCGGGTGCGCCCATCTTCACCCACGCTTCGAAATCGCCCACCTCGTCGGCGGGAAGCGCGGCAGACGGCGGCATTTTCAAATTGCCATCGCGCCGGATCGCGTGGATCAGCGCGCTCTTTTCCGGGTCGCCAGCCGTAACGACGCCGCGCATCCCGTCGGCAGAGTCGATGTGCAGGCCTCCCGCCGCAGACTTGCCGGTGTGACACGAATAGCACTGCGTCGCCAGCACGGGACGAATCTTTTTTTCGAAAAAATCGAGGCCGTCAGGCTTGTCCGCCGCGGCTGCGGCAGACGCAAGGCACACCAGGAGCGCGAACAACCTGCGCATGGGTGTGAGTATAGCAGTCCGGACACCTTAGCGATCGGAACGGATCGCCTTAGGGAACGGGTGAGTCGGCGCTGAACCGCTTCCTCCGGTCGCGGCTCGCTGATTGCAATTGATTCCGCCGATTGCTCAAACGCGAACAGCGAGCCGCGACCAAAGGAAGCGGTTCAACGGCCGGTCTTCATGACGCATCCAGGACCGACTCGAAATAGCTCACATACCGCGGCGCCAGATTCTCAGGCCGGTAAATCGCACCCGCCTCCCGCGCGCGCCGCGATTCTTCGCGATAGAAATCCGCGTCGCTCTCCAGCCGGATCATCAACTCGATCCACGGCTCCACCACCGCGGCCGCCACCGGCGTCGCCTGCCTCGGCGTGATTTCAGGCGGAATCGGCAGATAAAATCCCGCGCCGTTGCACGTCTCCGGAAGCCCTCCGCGATCGCTCACCAGCGGAGGAATGCCGTTCAGCAATGCCTCCGCGGCGACGCGTCCCGCCGGTTCCTGCCACAACGACGGAGCCAGCAGCACTCGCGTCGCCGTGTAGATCTCCTTCGGCTGTTCCAGAGGCGGCGACATCATCAGATTTTCGTGACGCCGCAGATCGAACCCCGCCAGCATTCCCGCCTGCACCAGTCTCCCCGCCGATCCGCGCGATTCGATGATCATCATCGGAATCGTCGGGCAGCGCAGGCTGAGTTCTTCCGCGAGCCTCGCCATGACCATCAGCCCTTTTTCGGGCGACGGATTGATCATCGTGAAGAAAATCTCTTCCCGTTCCTGCGCCACGACGTCTTCGAGCTCCATGGGCAGCGGAAGCGGCGTGCTGTCGATTTCGAGCACGGTGCGATAGAAATTGGTCAGATACTGGCTCGGCGTGAGCACTCCGTCCATCGACGAAAGCAGAACGCGTCCGGCATCATTGACGTAGCCTTCGTTTCGCAGCGAGAAAACGATCCGCACACCTTGCCGCCGCGCGCGTTCGTAGCGGCGGATGTCGCCCGGCTGGCCGCCGAATCCCAGCAGCAGGTCGGGCCGGAACGAATGCAGGTCGCCGTCGAAGAGCAAATCGAACTGGTCGCCCACGATCTTCTGCCATGCATGCATGTCGCGGCGGCCAACGTCGAGCAGTTTGTAATGAACCCCCCGATCCAGAAATTCGATCACCGGCCGGTCCGATCCTTTGCGGCGTCCCGCGTGGACCGTCGGGTCGATGTTCATCGAGCGCAGGAAAGCGACGGGATCGGCATAGCCCGCGCGTTCGGAGGCGGTGGTGGCGACGGCGCGCACCTCGGCTCCCGCTGCGGCGAGCATTTCGCACATGGTTCGCGTGGAACGGGCCGCGCCGCTCGCAGGATCCTGCGGCAGTTGCGGCAGGACGAGAAGAAGCCGTGCTCCGCGCAGACTCGAAGGAAGACTCAAGCGTTCATTCTAGCCCGGCCGAACCCCGCACCAGAGTAATATCTGTCCCTGGTTGTCACGCGACCCCGCCCTCACGGGCGCGCCTGATCGAAACAGCCCCGGCCATAAGGCCGGCGTCCAGGGACGGAGATTAAGAGCACCGATCTGGAAATACGCGCTTAGGCGCGTTTTCGCCGGCGCAGCAGCAGAATCAGTCCGCTGCCCGCCACCGTGAGCGCGATCGTTGCCGGTTCAGGCGTGGCGGAGGTCGGGTTGAGGTCCAGCGACGCCCCTCCCGGCACGTTCAGCGAGTAGGTGGTGCTGCCACTCGTCGTAATGCTCATGGCCCAATCGGTGACGTTCCCGCCTGACGGGATCGTCAGGAAGGCAGTTCCGGTGATCTCGGTATCGGTCAACGCGACACCGCTACCGGAGTAGGAAACGAACCCGAAATTCCCGTCCAGCGCAAAAAAGACGCCCCAGGAGACATTCGTCCCGCCGCTGACCGGACTGGTCACGAAGAAATCCCAGGAAATAGGCACGCTGCCGCCCGGCAGGACGCCGGTCGCGCCGCCGCTCCCAAAAAAGTCGACGAAGCCACCGCTGACAGGTGCCGTCCCGGTGCCGGAGAGCTGCAGCCAATTCAGATTCGAATTGCCTCCGACTGGACCAGCCTCAAATACTGAACATGATCCACTGCCGTTGGTGCCCGCGAAGCACGAAGAGGGAGTGGACAACAAGGTCCCCGCGTGTGCGACCGGTGTCGCGACTGCAAGCGCTGCTAACGGAACCGCCGCCAAGGCCAGTTTCGAGGCCTTTCGGGCAAGATAATCTTTCGCCCGCTTCAATGAATCCACGATTTCCTCCGAGAAACGTTGGTTCGAAAATTGTATCATAACGTAACGGATTCCGAAAGAGGTTTCTTTGGCTATACCCCCGCCCCGTTCGATTCAGATCGATGCCTCGGGCCACTGCCAGCTCGCCTGCCCCAGTTGTCCCACGGCCAGCGGAGCCACCAGGCCCGTCATGGGCGCGGGCCACCTCGACCCGGCTGCCTTCCGGGCCATGCTCGACGCCAATCCGCAGATCGCCGACGTCGAGTTGTCCAATTACGGCGAGATGTTCCTGAATCCCCGCCTCCCCGAGCTGCTCCGCATCGCCCACGAACGCCAGGTGGTGGTTCACGC
>JAIQFJ010000003.1 GCA_020073325.1 Terriglobia bacterium
TTCGTTCATCATGACGGGGAGCCTCAGTAGTTGAACAGGAAATCTACCTTGTTGTACAAGGTCCACATCAGTTCCTGCACCTTCTGCGTTTTCGTCGTGCCGGCGGCGGATCCGATCAGCGTCGCGGCGGCCTGTTTTTCCGCATCGGTGGGATAGCGCGAAAGAATGTTGATGTACAGCGCGCCGATCAGGCTGTTGACGTCGGATTGCGCCAGCGCCTTGGTGAGCAGGCTCGGCGAAGGGTTGGACGCAGGCGTCGCGATCAGCCGGTTCATGACGATTCCGTCGTTCATCAGCACCAGCGCCTGCTGCGTTGCGCCATCGGGGCGGCGCGGCTGGTCGTCGCGGTTGCCGGGGAGAAACGCCTTGAGGAACACCGAACCTTCGGCGGAGGGCTCGGGGTATTTCATGGCCCAGTTCAGCGGCGTGACCCCGCCGGCCAGCGCCACGTTGAACGTCACCGGCACGTTGCTCGACAATGCGAGCGAATCCTGCACTTCTTCTCCCCACAGCCGCCGGACGTTATGACGGGCGAACAGCGGCGCCCAGTTTGGATTCCACTTGGCCGGATCGTACTGCGATTCGAGCTGATACGCATTCGAGTTCGCGATCAGCCGCATCAGGCGTTTGAGGTCGTAATTGTTCGCTGCGAAATCCTCGGCGAGCGCGTTCAGCAGCTCCGGATTCGACGGCTGCAGCGTCCACGGCGACGGCGGAGGATTGTTCGGATCGAGCCGCGCGGGATCGAACTGATCCGGCGGATCGACAATTCCGACGCCGAAAAACGCGGCCCAGACATAATTCACCGCCGCGCGCGCGAATTGCATGTCGCTGGTGACGATGCGGGCCAGCGCCTGCCGGTATCCCTCGCCCGACTTCGGACCTTCTCCGGTAAAGACGTAGGCCGGCGGAATCATCTTGGTCGACCCCACAGGCTGGCGCGGCGGACGATTGCCGGTGGTGGTGTTCAGCAAGTAGTCGTTCTTGGACGTATTGTTGTCGACCGGGTACCACAGCCGCGGGCTGCTGGTGTTGGTCGGGTCCGAGAGCGGATTCTGCAAAGAAATGTGCGCAAGAAACGCCGACGTGCCCCACGCCTGCATGCGCGTGGTGCCCGCCGCCCACAGGTTGAGCGTGTCGAGATGACCGCGGCCGTTGTGGCACAGCAGGCAGTTGAGATGCGCGATCCCCAGGAACGTATCCGCGACGTTCGCCGTCATGGCGTCGTAGGTGTCCTGCGCGGGGATGTTGGTGCCGGTGACGCGGCCGTTGATGATCCAGTTCAGCTCGCCCTGATTGAAATTATTGTTACCCGCCGAGCCGATCAACTGCTTCGCCATGACATTGTAAGGAACGCCCTGCGCCAGCGACGCGCGGATCCAGTTATTGAAGGCGTCGCGGCCCGCTACGCCGATTGCCGTTCCGGTGCTCGGCCAGTTCGCAGCGCTCTTGAACAGATCGCCGTAGAACATGGTCCATTTGTCGATCCATTGGGGAGACGCGAGAAGTTCATCGACCAGCGCGGCGCGCTTGTTCGGATTCGTATCCGCGACGAATGCGATCACGCGATCCGCGACCGGAACGCGGCCGGTGAGATCGAGCGTCACGCGGCGAATAAATTCGTAATCGTTGGTGGGCGCGGCCGGAGTCGCGCCGTTCGCCTTGAACGTCTTCCAGAGGAAGACGTCGATCAGGTTCGACGCGCTGTTCGATCCTCCGGAGCCGAACGTGCGCGATCCGCCGGGAGGGCTCGCCATCATGGCGGCCGGGGTCGCCAGCAGCCTGGTGACTTGCGCGGTCAACTCCGCGGCTTGATTCCGATGCGATCCCTCGCGCGGCAGAAAATGCTCGCGCTGAGGTCCGAAAAACGTGCACTCGGGATGGGCGACATCGCCGAGGTCTTGCGCTGATATGGTCCCGGCCAGCAAGAAAGCGGCCAGCAGGCATCTTGGCATTCCACTCCCCGTCGTTAAATTATGCAGCAACAAACCCCGGCGCACAATGTGAGTTGCTGGCGATAAGGCTCTTTTCAGAGGAGGTTAGGGAGTCTCTACGTTTCGGAATTAAATCGGCTTCACGCGCGTGACCGGGCCAGCCGGTGCGGGTTAGATTGAACTATGAACGCGAAGTTCTTCGGAATCATCGCCGCACTGGGGATGGCGGCGTCGGCGCAGGTCTCCGACAACGCGTCGCTCAGCGGTAAGTACTACTTCCGGCACGTTTTACTGATCACCGACGGCACGGCCAACATCACCGACACACGCACCGGATTCGGAACTCTTGTGTTCGACGGCAAAGGCGGCTTTTCCATCGCCGGACAGCAGCTTGTGGGCGGGTCGGCTCCGGCAAATCTCACAGGATCGGGGATTTACAGCGTAAAACCCGGCGGATTCGTCACCATGACCAACCCGCAGCGCTCGGGCGCGACGCTGAATGCAAGGCTGGGGACGGGTGCGCTGGTGGGATCGTCGACCGAGGCCGGGAACACGGTGTTCGATCTGTTCCTGGCGATTCCCGCGCCGTCGCAGGCGACGTCGGCGACGACGATGAACAGTCCGTATTGGATCTCGACGCTGGAATTTCCCAACGGCGGCGCGGCGAACATTCGCAATACGAATTTCAAGCTGACGGCGAACGGCGCGGGCAGCTTCGCGGAATCGACGGTCACCGGCCAGGCCGCCAATCTTCAGAACAAGCTGCAGAGCCAGACCGTGGGTCCGATCACCTACACGCTTGCGGGCGATGGAACCGGGACGCTCACGTTTCCTCTCGCGCAGGGGCTGGACGCGACGACGCAGCTTCTCGCGGGGCAGAAAAATATCTACGTCGCGCAGGACGGCAGCTCTTTCATCGGCGGATCGGCGGCAGGAGGGGGGCACGGGCTGGTGGTCGGCGTGCGCGCGTTCGCCAATGGGGCGACGAACGCAAGCTGGAACGGATTCTTCTTCGCGGCGGGCATGCGTTACGACGTCGCGCAGCCGGGGTTCGCGGCGCGGCTCTCGGCGATTTCGGGATCGGTGCACGCGGTGGGCGACGGGAACTCGGCCTGGTCGCGCAGGACGCGGCAGTCGGATGGAGTTTTGGATGCGGCACCTCTGATCACGTACTCGCTCGGGGCGGATGGCTCGGGTGCGCTCACTTCTACGACCGGACGCGTCGCTCTCGCTTCCACGAAGAATGTTTTCTCGACAACCGGAGTCGATGTGACAGACTCGCTCAGCTACGAGCTGTACTTCGGCGCGGCGATGCCGGCGCAATCCGGGTCGGGCGTTTTTCTAAATCCGCAAGGGATCTATAACTCCGGGAGCTTTTCCCCTCCCGGATACCCGGTGGCGCCCGGGACGTTCGTGACGCTCTTCGGAACGGGCTTCGGATCGCAGACAGCGACGACCACCGCGTTTCCAGTGAAGACGCAGCTCGCGGGAGTGCAGGTCACGGTGAACAGCACGCCCGCGCCGGTCTACAGCGTCGTCGGCGGCGCTTCGCCTTTGATTACGGCGATCGTTCCCTACGAAGTCACGGGATCGTCCGCGACGTTTCAGGTGATCGTGAACGGAACGAAGTCGAACGCGGTGGACGTCCCGCTCGCGCCGACGGCTCCCGGAGTCTTCAGCGTGCCCCCGAATGGGATCAGCGACGCGGCGGTTCGTCATGCGGACGGAACCATTGTGAACTCGGACAGTCCCGCGACGCGCGGGGAATATGTCGCGGTGTACCTGGCGGGGCTCGGCGCGGTGAATCCGTCGGTGAGCGACGGGCAGGCCACGCCGACCAACACGTTGTACAAGATGACCGGTCCTGTAAATGTGTACGTCGGCGGGCAGTTGGTGCAGAACGTGGCTTTTTCGGGGCTGACGCCGACGCTGGCGGGACTCTATCAGCTCAACATTCAGATTCCGGTAACGATCGGTTCCGGTGCGCAGAGCCTGGCGGTGCAGACGGCGGATTGCTTCACCGATATGGTGACGATCTGGGTGCAGTGATTACTTGCCGATGCAAAACGTCGAGAAGATGCGATTGAGAATATCGTCCGCCGTGGTCGCGCCGGTAATCGAATCGATCGGGCGCAAGGCGGCGTAGAGATCGAGCAGCAGCATCTCGTGCGGAATTCCGATCGCTGCGGCGTTGCGCGCCTGCTCCAGCGCCTCGCGCGATTCTTTGAGAAGCTGCTCGTGGCGGATGCTGGTGATGAAACCGCCTTCGAGTTCGCGATGCGGAGCCAGTGTGTCGATCAGGCGTACGCGCAATTCCGGCAAGCCTTCGCCGGTGAGCGCGGATACCGGCAGGGTATCGGGGATTTTTCCCAGATCCGATTTGTTGCCGACCACAAGTGTCTTGCCAGAGGCACGCGCACGGCGGATCAGTTCGTCATCCTGTTCGGTCAGCGGCACCGACGCATCGACGACCACGAGGGTGACGTCAGCGTCGGCAATCGCTTGGTAACTGCGTTCGATGCCGAGGCTCTCCACGACGTCCCGCGAGTTGCGGATGCCGGCGGTATCGACGAACCGGACCGGAATTCCTTCGAGCGACGCGGTTTCCGAAACCAGGTCGCGCGTGGTGCCCGGAATATCGGTGACGATCGCGCGGTCCTGCTCGAGAAGGCGGTTAAACAGGCTGCTCTTGCCGACGTTCGGCCGTCCGACGATCGCGAGCGTGAATCCGTTGTGAACTAATTTCCCATAAGAGAACGAAGCGATCAGCTCGCAGATCGCGCTTAAAATGCGGCCGATGCGGCGCAGGATTTCTTCGGCGGGCGCGACGTCGATATCGTCTTCGGCAAAGTCGATACCGGCTTCGAGTAGGGCGATCAGTTCGAGCAGTTGCTCCTTCACCGGCTTGAGACGCCGCGAGACGGAGCCTTCCACCTGCTGCGCGGCGATGCGGGCCTGATAAAGCGTCGTGGCCTCGATCAGATCGCGAACCGCTTCGGCTTGCGGCAGATCGATGCGGCCGTGGAGATAGGCGCGCAGTGTGAACTCGCCCGGTTCGTCGAGGCGGGCGCCGGCTTCACAGGCCCGCTCCAATGCGTGACGCAGAATGACCGGCGCGCCGTGGCAGGAAATCTCGACGACGTCTTCGGCGGTATACGATCGCGGCGCGGCGAAGTAGGTGACCACCACCTGATCGACCTCCGGCAATTCGCCGAACGTCGCACGCCACGATTCAAGCGGGGCGTTCAGCCGCAGAATCTTTTCGGCGATCGGGCGGGCATTCGCGCCGGAGAGACGCACCACACCGATGCCTCCACGACCCGCGGGAGTCGAGATGGCGGCGATCGTGTCCTTCAAATTCATATTGGGCCGTTAATTCACGTGAATGAACGTTTATTGACGGCTGAAGAAGATTAGCGCCGCGGGCGGCGGTCCCGGTCGCCTCGGGGGCCGCGATCGCCACGAGGACCACGACCAAAGGGACGGCGCGGGGCATCGTCTTCAGGCCGCGGACGAGGTGGACGAATCGGTTCCGGTAGGACCTTCGTATCCGACGTCACCACGACCACCTGACGGAGGGGACCCATGCCGACGCTCTCACTGCGCACCTCGGATTCGCCGCGCAGCGTGAGATGAATGATGCGGCGCTCCCGGCTGTTCATCGGGCTGAAGTGGAACGGCATGCGCGATTTCTTCACGCGCTCCGCCGCCGCCAACGCGCTCATGCGCAACTCTTCGATGCGCAGCACGCGATAATCGTTCGCGTCGAAACACAGGCGCGAATGCTCATCGGCCGGCATGCCGAGCGCTTCCATGGTCAACTGCTCCAGCGCCAGCAGCAGTTCGGCTTTGTTGCCCAGCAGCAGGTCGACGTCGGGACCGTTGAAGCGGATCAGCAGGTCGGGATTTTCAAAATCAGGGTGCGGAGTTTCGCCCTCCGTAATCGAATATTGGAGGTCGAACCCGGCCAGCCGAAACGTCATGTCCAGGAATTGTTTGATCCGGGGGCCGGCTTCAGCGAGGGTGAACTTCTTTTCGGGCAAGTTCCTTATCTCTTCTTCTTAGGCGCTACTGGCACCGGCGCCGCAGGTGCGGGCGAAGCGCCCCGATTCATCAACCATTGCTGGAGGATACCCACCAGGTTGCCAGTCAAATAGTATAGTACCAGTCCGGACGACAGGAAATAAAAGATATAGCCGAGAAACAGCGGCATGATCATCATCATTTTCTGTTGTGACGGATCGACGCCGGGCTGGGGCGTCATTTTCTGCGTCAGGAACTGGGTGACGATCAGGATAATCGGCAGAATCCGGATCGCAATCGTTTCCGGCTGCGAAAGGTCGTGCACCCACAGCCACTCCGCGCCGCGCATTTCAATGGAAATGCTCAGCACTTTGTAGAACGCATACAGGAACGGAAGCTGGATCAGCATCGGCACGCATCCGCCCATCGGATTGACGCCCTCGCGCTTGTACAGATCCATCATTTCCTGGTTCTGCTCGGCCTTCTTCGGATCGCGCAGCCCGATATTTTTGTACTTCGCGTTGATCGCGGCGATCTGCGGCTGGAGCCGCTGCATCTTGCGCGACGATTTCAGGCTGGTCAGGCGCAGCGGGAACAGGATCAGGTTGATGACGATGGTCACCAGGATGATCGCCCAGCCCCAGTTGTGCGTGAAGTGATCGGCGGTCCAGTTTAAAGCGAGGAACAGCGGCTTGGCCAGGACTTCGAACCATCCCCAATCGACCAGTTGCGTGAGCTTCGGATTGACGCGGCTCAACAGGTCCGTATCCTTGGGGCCGACGAAAAACGAAAAAGCGTTGACGCCGTCGCCGCCGACGGCCGCTCCCACGCGCTGCTCTTCGCCGCTGTTATCCTGTTTCGGAACCGAATCGGCGAAGATCGTCATTTCCACCGAAGATTTACCTTCCGGCAGAAAAACGCCCGCGAAATACTTGTCTTCCAGGCCGGCAAACGAGTAGGAACCCGACGTCGCCACCGGACCGTTCTTGGCTTCCTTGGGATCCTTCTCCTGCAGCTTCGAATTGGCCAGGTCGTAATAGACGGCCTTCTGTTCCGCGGTGGCGTTCACCACCGTTTCATCGCCGAAGCCGCCGCGCCACTCAATCGAGTGCGGGACCAGGACACCGTCGTCGCTGACCTGCGTCGTGATGGCGATCAGATAGCTGCTCTTGGAAAACTTGAACGACTTCTTGGTGACGGAGCGCCCGTCGGAAAATTCGAAATTAACGCCCAGCTTGTCAGGCGTGTGCTCCATTTTAAACAGCGCGGTGTTCGGATCGACAGGCAGCTGCTGATTCTTGAAAGCGAGCGAAAACGGCGGGGGGACTTTGGCCAGCGAGGCCTGATTCGCCAGGTCGAGCGGCTGATTCTTGTGATCCTTGAAGGCTTTGAGAATCCAGCTTCGGACCACGGCTCCGCGGTTGGAAAACGTAACGCGATAGTAGTCCGTGTCGATGGTAAACGTTTCTTCCTGATCGGCATGAACCTGCCCCGGCATCTCGGCGGCTTTCGCCCGGATGGGAGACGGCGGCGGCGGAGCCGGCTTCTCGGCCTGTTTGGCGACCTCCGTGGTTTTCGCAGGACCGGGTTTCGACGCGTTCTGCGGCGCCGGCGCGGGCTTATAAAAATACTGCGTGCCGAAGAGCACCAGCCCCATCAGCAGGAAAGCGAGGAGCAGCCTCGTTTCCATCGTCATTTCTTTCTTTTCAGGCATACCGGCTTATCTGACGGGGTCGAATCCTCCGTGATGGAACGGGTGGCACTTCGAAAGGCGCTTTACACCCATCCAGACGCCTCGTGCGGTACCGTAGGTTTCAACGGCCTGCATCATGTACTCGGAACAGGTGGGGTGAAACCGGCAGGCCGAGGGCAGCATGGGCGAGATCCATCGCTTATAGATACGCAGGATCGCCAATGTTAGTGCCCGCATTTTTGAATCACCTTACCGAGCCCCCGCTCGATTTCGTCGAAAGCCGCCGTAAGCGCCGACCGCCGCGGGTTGACCACGATGTCCCACTGCGGGCCGAATTCGGCGCGATGCAGGCGGAACGCTTCGCGAATGCGGCGTTTGATACGGTTGCGGACCACTGCATTCCCGATAGCTCGCGGCACGGTGAGACCGATCCTGACTCCTGAGCGATCCGGCCTTTCCAGGCAGAAGGCCGCGAAGAGGGGACAGGTGACTCGAGTGCCTTTGTCATAGACGACGCGAAAGTCCGCGGATCGGAGGATCCGCGCCGATCGCGGGAAAGCCGAGGTTTTTTCAATCGCGCACAACGGCACAAGCAGCCTGCGCGCTAAGCCTTGGCAACGCGTACGGCTCTTTCGTCACTCACGGTGAGCTTATGACGGCCCCGGGCGCGACGGCGCGCGAGCACGGCACGTCCGTTCTTGGATTTCATACGCGCGCGGAATCCATGCGTCTTGGCGCGCTTTCGATTATTCGGCTGAAATGTACGTTTGGGCATTTTGGTAATCGGGCAAGCGCAAGCGCACCCGTGCTTTCGGTTAACTTGGTGTCGCTATTTAGTATAGCACCGGTTTCGGGAACCTACAGGTAGCTCAGCCACCAGTCGCGCCGCGACGCTTTAAGCATCGCAAAACGGCGGCACAGCGGATAAAGTCCCACGACAATCGAGATCCAGACCGCGTAGGCCACCCATAGGTCGTAGCCGAAGCCGGACGGGAAAAGGTCGCGCGGTCCGCCCATCGACGGGATTGGATGGAAAATAAACGACCACGCCGGGCTTCCATAGCGAAGCAGCGCCAAAGCTGCCGCGATGAGGTGCGCCGCGAAGAAATGCAGGACGAAGTAGAACAGCGGCACGCGTCCGAAGACGATCAGCGGATTGGGGAAAGCCGGCGGATGCCGCTCGAACCAGACCAGCGCGAACATCGCCGGGCCGAGCGTCATCAGCAGAAAATCAAGCGACGGCGGATACTTCGTACAGTTCAGGAACGACAGCGCCGGAAGTTTCTGAGCCGACCACCGGACCGGGTCGCCGTACACATTCATCCAGCGAAGGACCAGAAAAGCGGCGATCATCGCGGTGCCTGTCGTGAGAAGAATGCGTTCCCGGCGCCCGGCATCGATGGTGTAAAGCCGTCCGAAGCAGAACCCCAGCGCCATCACGCCGATCCAGGGAATCAGCGGGTAGGCCGAAACGACGGTCATGCCTCCGATCACGATCGCGCCGGACTGATGCAGCGAAATCCATAGCCGGGACGTGACGCCGTCGCCCAGATTGTGCAGCGCGATCATGCCGACGCTGACGATCGCCAGCACGCTTTCCGGCAGCCAGACGAGCGCCGCCAACACGACCATACACGCGCCGAGCGCCCACAACACCACCAGCAAAATCGGGTTCGACTTCGAAAATCCGAAATCGTAGGCGATCTGCATGACGGTCAATTCCAGGACGATCAGCCAGAAACCGCGCGTCAGCAGAAATGTCGATAGCTGCCCGCGCGTCCTTCCGTTGCGCCACCACAGAAATGCGCCCATTCCGGCGGTGAACATGAAAACGGGCGCGCAGAAATGCGTGATCCAGCGGGTGAAGAAAAGAACCGGCGTAGTCTGCGAAAGATCGGTCGGCGAAAACGACATCGCGCCGCGGTGAATAAAATCGCGCACGTGGTCGAGCGCCATGATGATCATGACGGCTCCGCGCACTGCGTCGATGGAGGCCAGCCGCGCGGTTTTCGCCAAGCGTCACATCTCCAGCTTGCCGTTGACGATCATGTCCTTCACGCGAAACTCGACCGTGCGAAACGGGATTGCGACACCCGGAATGTAGAGATCGAACGTGACGGTCTTGTCGTTCTCCTTCACTTCGCGCGGAAACGCGATCCGCAGGTAGGGATCGCCGGGCGAGGGCGGAAAATGGCCGCTCATTTTGATTTTCCTCCGGCCGATGCGCATCACGCTCTGCTCTTCCATCTCACGCGTCGACTGGCTGTCGTCGAATGCGCGCGCGTTGCCGGTGGGGATCGCCAGCACGATCTGCGTCGCGCGATTTTCTTCGAACCATGCGCGGTATTCCTCGGCCAGCAGGTCGGGCGGAGCATCCGGACGCTTGGCCCTATGCCGCCGATCCCGTTCGAGTTCCGCCTTCGCCATCGGGGCCGCGGTCGCGAAATAAGCGGGGACGGCGGGCGCGCTCGCGGGAGCGACCAGCGCCTGTGCCCACGGCGAATCCGTAAACATCTGCGCGAGTTCTTCCTCACTCCAATCCGCCGGAGCCTTGGCTTCCCAGAACGGAGCCGCGAACAAAAGAACCAGCGCCAGAAAATTCATAAACTCGCGAGTGTTTCGAAATCCACATTGCCCCCCGAGATGATCACGCCGACGCGCTTCACTCCCGCAGGCAATTTTTTGAAGAACACCGCGGCCGGCGCGACGGCGCCGCTCGGCTCGACCAGAATTTTCAGCCGCAGCAGCATAAACTTCACCATCTCACGAATTTCCTCTTCAGAGACGAGGAGCATCTGCTCGACGTTTCGCTGAATGATGGGAAACGTCAGCGCGCCGGGGCTTACCGATCGCAGCCCGTCCGCGATGGTCGAGGGGATCTGGATCCGGACGCGCTCGCCTTTCTGGAACGATTGGTAGGTATCGCTGGCCAGTTCCGGCTCGATGCCGAAGATGCGAATCGACGGGCGCAGATGTTTCGCGGCGATCGAGGAGCCGGCCATCAAGCCTCCGCCGCCGGTACATACGGCGAGCGCGTCCAGGTCCGGAACTTCTTCGAGCAATTCTTTCGCGGCGGTGCCTTGACCGGCGATGGTCCAGGGATGATCGTAGGGCGGCACGATGGTGGCGCCGGATTCTTTGGCGATCTGCTCGGCCAGCCCTTCGCGATTGCCCGCGAATCGATCGTAGGTGACAATACTGGCGCCCCGCGCGCGCGTCCCTTCCATTTTCGACCGCGGAGCGTCCTGCGGCATCACGACCGTCGCGGGCGCGCCGACGAATTGCGCCGCAATCGCCACGGCCTGCGCGTGATTGCCCGAAGAATGCGCGACAACTCCCTTGGCCAACTGCTCTTTCGACATCGAAAAGATGAAGTTCGACGCGCCGCGGATCTTGAATGCCCCGCCCTTCTGCAGGTTTTCGCACTTGAAAAACGCCGCGACTCCGGCCGCCGCGTCGAAGCTGGCGGACGTCATCACCGGGGTCCGTTTGGCGATCGGGCGAATCCGTTCCGCGGCCTGGCGGACTTGTTCGAAGTTGATGTCAGTATCCGGCATGTTTATTCACCACATTTTGGAGCGGCTCGCCCTTGCGGAAGCGCTCGAAATTTTCGACGAAGAATTCCACCGCGAGCTCGCGCGAGTTCGGCAAATTGTCGGCGGTGTGCGGAGAAAGCAGAACGTTGTCCATTTTCCAGAAGGGGTGATCGGACGGCAGCGGCTCCTTCGCGAAAACATCGAGCGCGGCGCCGCGTAATCTTCCATTTTGCAGCGCTTCGATCAGCGCAGACTCGTCGATCACGGGACCGCGTCCCACGTTGATAATCACCGCTGACTTTTTCATCCGCGCGAGCCGCGGCGCGCCGATCAGGCCGCGCGTTTCGGGCGTCAGCGGCGCGGTAACAACGAGATAATCGCACGCGGCAAGCATCGTATCGAGATCGCCCGGCTGGCTGCGGCTCGACGTGAGGACGCGCATGCCGAACGCGGCCGCTCGTTCGCCCACAGCCCGGCCGATCGAGCCATGACCGACAATCGCCACGGTGCGTCCGTACAGTTCTTCGTGCTCGTAACGCTCCCAGAGCACAGCTTGTTGCTGATCGAGAATTTTGCGGAATTGATACGCGAAAAAGATCATCGCGCCGACGGCCCATTCGCCCAGCGGGCGCGCGAAGACGCCTCGTCCATTGGTCAGCGGAATGGGGCTATTTCTGATTTCCGGCGTGAGCACCGATTCGACGCCGGCGGCGACTACGTGCGCCCAGCGAAGCCGCGTCGCGCGCGGAAATGTTTCGAGGAACAGCGAGGCGTCGCGGAAATCGCCGTTGAGCAGCACGTCGGCATTCGGCGCGGCGGCGAGGACCTTTTCGCGATCGCGGCTGACGATCAGATCTACGCCGGCAGGCAGTTTTTCGAGCGGTTGAAGATAGGAGGACCCCGGATCGGCGGTCACCAGCAGGGTGATCGGCATGAAAAATCCAGGATAGCGTTAAATCGGCACTACTCCTGACGGAGAGCTTGCAAAGGATCGATCCGCAGAACGCGGAGAGCGGGGATCATGCTCGCCAGCACCGCGATCGCCGCGAGAAGGCCGGCCACCGCCGCGTAGATCGACGCGTCCTGCTGGGCGTAGAGAAAATGCGCGAGCACACGATTCGCATAAAGCGACGCGACGATCCCGACGGCTCCACTGGCGCACACCAGCACGACCGAGCGCTTCAACAGCAGCGTCACCACGCTTCCCGGGCGTGCGCCAAGCGCCATGCGGATCCCGATTTCCCGCGTCCGTTGCACCGCCGAATACGCCAGCAGTCCGTACAGTCCGAGCGCGCAGAGCAGCGCCGCCAACGCTCCCATCGCCGTGAGCGCGCCGGTGGTCAAGCGCAGCGGGGCGAGCGGAAGATCGAGAAACGCGCCGAGCGGCTGCGCGTCATAAATCGCCATTTCCGGATCGAGTCCCGCGATCACCCGGCGTGCGTTCGCCAGCGCTTCATCGGCGGCAAGATGCGTGCGCAGGATTATCGAAATGCTGCTGTTGTATTGCTGTTCGGACGATTCCCAGACGGCCGGCTGCGCGTCCTCGGTGATGCTCTGATATTTTCCGGTCTCAGCGACGCCGATAATCTGCCGGAATTCGCCGCCAGGCCCCAGGCGCATCCGTTTGCCGATCGGATTTTCGCCGGCCAGGAGTTTATCCGCGAATGCCTGATTGACGATCACCACCCGGGGCGCGCCCGCGCGGTCGCGCTCATCGAAGTCGCGTCCGGCAAGAAGGCGCGTGCCCATGGCGCGAAAATATCCGGGGCTTGTTTGATACAGCGACGCGCTGATCAGGTCCGACGGCTTGGGGATCGGCTTGCCTTCGACCGTCACCGTACTGTTCGACTGATCGATGGAAAGCGGAATCGAGTTCGCCGCCGCGACGGCTTCGACGCCGGGCATGGCTCGCAATTTTGCGAGCAGGTCGCGTTCAAAACTGCGTCCGCGCTCCAGGTTGTATCCGCGCATCGCGCGGTCCATGCGCAAAACGACGGCGCGATCCGGATCGAAGCCGAAGCGCATCGCCAACGTCTGTCGCAACGTCCGGACCATCATGACGGATCCGGCCAGCAGAACCATGCAAACCGCGATCTGGATGCCGACGTACACGTCGCGCAAGTGCACTCCGCGGGCAAATCCGGTGGCGGACTCGTTTTTGAGCGAGGACGCGATGTCGACCGATGCCGCGCGCAGCGAGGGAATGATCCCTGAAAGCATCGCCGCGAGCAGAGCCGCGGAAATTCCAAAGGCGAGCACGCGCCAGTCCGGCGAAAATTTTGCCAGCGGAAATTGCGCGGCGGGCAGTTCAGCCTGGATCGCGTCGCTCAGCCACAGAGCGGTCAGCATTCCGAGCGCGGCTCCGGCGATGCCAAGGACCAGGCTCTCGATCAGCATTAATCGCACGATGACGCCGCGGCCCGCGCCGATCGCGAGCCGAATCGCCATTTCCTTGCGGCGGTCGGCCGCGTGCGCCAGAACCAGGCCAGAAAGATTCGTGCAGGCGACGAACAGCGTCAGCAAAGCGACCACCAGCAGCGCGACTCCCATTCCCAGCACGGGTCCGCGCAGCATGTTGCCGAACAACCCGGGCGCGGACAGACGAATGCGGAAACCTTCGTTGTAATCGGGATGCTCGCGAGCCATCTGCGACGCGAGCACGGTCAACGAAGCCTCCGCCTGCGGTTTTGAAATTCCGGGCTTCAGCCGCGCGATGAGCCAGGCGTTGCGATCCTGCCGCAGCGGACGCCAGTCGCGGCCCTCGATGGTTTGAATGACGGAGAACGGCACCCAGACCTCGGCGGCAAAAAATCGCTCCGTGCCGATGAAGCCCGCCGGCGCGACGCCGACGATGGTGAATCGTTCGCCATTGATCTTGACGTTCCTGCCGATCACCGCCGGGTCCGAAGCGAACTGGCGCTGCCACAATCCGTAGCTCAGCACGGCGACCGGCGCAGGCGCGCTGCCGTCGTCTTCGGCGCCGACGAATCGCCCGAGCGCCGGTGAGATGCCGAGCGTCTCAAAATAATTTCCCGAAACCAGGTAGCCCCAGATGCGCGTATTCTGGCCCGCCGCGGCGGCCGTACTCAGAGCCATGGGCATCGCGCGCATCGCCGCGATACCGCTGAAAACCTGGTTGCGATCGCGAATGTCGAGGTAATCGGGATAGGACGATTGCGGCGCGGAAGAAATTTTTCCGAAATTCAGCGTCACCACCCGGCCGGGGTCCGCAATCGGCAGCGGCTTGATCAGAAACGCGTTGACGAAGGTGAAAATCGCGGCGTTGAATCCGACTCCCAGTGCGAGCGTGACCAGCGCCGTCACCAGAAATCCGGGCTTGCGGGCCAGCCGGCGCGTCGCGTAAATCACGTCCTTCCACAAAGGCATGGCCTCGCCGCAGCACGTGTATTTCCACGCGGCCGTCATTGCGATGAGCGAGATCGAATGCGCCGGTTGTTCGCGACCGCGACAGGCTGTTCAATTGCGGACACCGGCCGCGATTTACATTAGTAGGAATGGAATCCTACGCCCCCACAGCCAAGACCAAGCTCGGCCGCTATCCCGTGCGCGGAGTTTTCGACAAAGCACAGGTGCACGCGATCCTCGACGAAGGATTTTTGTGCCACGTCGGTTTCATCGTCGGCGGCCAGCCGTTCGTCATTCCCACAGGCTACGCGCGGTCGGGCGAGCGGATCTATATTCATGGGTCGGCGGCCAGCCGCATGCTGCGCACGCTCGACGCGGGGGTCGACGTGTGCGTCACGGTGACGCTGCTCGACGGGCTGGTGCTGGCGCGCAGCGGATTCCATCATTCGATGAACTACAGGTCCGTGGTGGTGTTGGGCAAGGCGCGCCTGGTGACGGATCCGCAGGAAAAGATCGTGGCGCTGCGGTGCTTCACCAATCACATCGTACCGGGACGCTGGGACACGATTCGCCCGCCGACGGAGCAGGAATTGAAGGCGACCAGCGTGCTCGCGCTGGAACTGTCCGAAGTGTCGGCGAAGATGAGAAGCGGTCCGCCGATCGACGATGAGGAAGATTACGCGTTACCGGTTTGGGCGGGCGTCGTTCCGGTGCACACCGAGTTCGGGCCTCCGGTGGCGGATCCGCGAGCATTGCCCGGAATCAAGTTCGAGTATTCGCGTTAACTCGCGCGTTGTTCTTACGGCTCCACCGGATCCGCGTCATGCCACGGAACCACGTGCATCCCGCCCGGCTCCAGTTTCACAAGCCGCAGCGCGCGGCCCGGGCTGATCGTGCACGGTTTTCCGTCCAGCGTCAACTCGACTCCGTCGGCTTTTCCCAGGTGAATGTAGCTCAGCTTCTGGAAATCGATCTCGCGAGTCTCGCCGGCTTGCAGAAGTTTCGCGAACAGCGGAACGCCGTCGGCGGAGGCCGAAATCCAGCTCGAGATGGTCACTTTGAGCTGCGCGCGGTGCATTCCCGGCTTGACCGCGGGAGCCGCTTCGGCGGGCTTCGCGGCAACGGGCTTTTCCGGAGCCGGGCTCGGTTTCGCGACCACCGGCGGGGCAGACGGTTGCTCGGGAGCAGGCGCCGCCGGCGACGAGATCACCACTTTGGGAACGGTCGCCGTCTCGATGACCATCGGCGCGCTCGATTGCGCACGGCTGCGCGAATGCAGAACGCCGAAGGCGATTCCCACAGCGACGACGAATCCCGCGGCCAGCGCGACAGGGACCCTCCAGCTTCGCTGCGGCAACTCTTCTTCCTGCGCCACCGGTGCCGGAACCGGAAGGGGCTCGAATGGCGCAGCGGCTCGCGGGTTGAAATTCGTGCGTTCGTCGACGCCCGGTTCAGCGGCGGAGAGTTCAGGTTCGCGTTCCGGCGCCGGAATCGCCGGCGGCTCGTACGGCGCGGCGGCGACCGGCTCCGGTTCCAAGTGCTCCGGCTCGGGCGAATGGACAACTGGCTCGATCCGCTCAAGCTGCGGCACGATCGCGACGGGCGATGGTTCCGGCGCGGCGACAGGTTCCGGCTCGGGCGACGGCTGCAGGGCCGCGATCTCCGGTTCAGGAACGGGCGCCGCAACAGGCTCAGGCTTGCGCACAATATTCGCGATCTTCTCGCGCAGATACTCCAGCGACTCGCCGTTTTCCGAATACTCCGGCAACCCCTCAAGAATCTTCTCGAGCCGCTCGATGCGCGATTGCGGCAGCGCGCTCTTCATCATTTCATGGACGCGCCGCAAGCCCAGCGAATATTTGTCGCCCCGCTCTTGCGTGTAGCGCGTTTCGGCGAGGATCAGATGATCTTCCAATTCCACCAGCACCGTTTCGCCCGCGGGCAGCGGCGAATCGACCACGGCGCGCATCCCGGTGGCCGACACGTCCACCAGAACGCTGGGAATCTCGCTGCGCTCCGGATCGAGCGGAATCAGTTTCGCCGGCGCGCTGACATGAAATCGCGGTTCGCTTCGGAGTTCCATCGCGCCTTAGATCGGCATTTCTCTCCGGAAAGCTTAGTACTCGCCCCACCGGAAATGTTTTAAACACTTTCCTTACAAAATTTTGCGACCGAAAAACGATACGCTGTGGACAGCACAATATGTCTAAGTGGTTGATCTTATGCGTGGTCCTCTCCGCCGGAGCCCTCATGTTGCACGCAGCCGACACCGTCCCGCCGACGCCGAAAAAACCGGTGATCGACGAGTATCACGGCATCAAAGTGACCGACGATTACCGCTGGCTGGAGCCCGCCTCCAGCCCCGAGGTTCGCGAGTGGAGCGATCAGCAGAACGCGCATACCCGCGCGCTTCTCGACGCGCTTCCGATGCGAGCCGACATTGTCGCCAGCCTGAACCGGCTCTACAAGACCGAATCGATCTCTTTTTCCGCGCTCGCTTATCGCGGCGGGACGCTGTTCGCCATCGAAACGCAGCCGCCAAAGTTGCAGCCTTTCCTGGTGACGCTCGCCTCAGCGGACGATCCCGGCTCGGCGCACGCGATCGTGGACCCGAATGCAATCGACCCCAGTGGATCGACGGCGATCGATTTCTACGTGCCCTCGCTCGACGGAAAATTCGTGGCCGTCTCGATGTCGAAAAACGGCAGTGAAGACGGATCGGTTTTCATTTTCGAAGTCGCGACCGGCAAGCAGCTCTCTGAGGTGATCCCGCGCGTGAATTTCGCCACGGCGGGCGGAAGCGTGGCCTGGAACGGCGATTCCTCGGGCTTCTGGTACACGCGCTATCCGCGCGCAGGCGAGCGCCCGGATGCCGATCTGAACTTTTATCAGCAGGTCTGGTTTCATCGCCTGAATACGCCCGTTTCCGAGGACAAATACGCGCTCGGCAAGGAACTGCCGCGCATCGCGGAAATCGCGCTGAGTTCTTCCGACGACGGGAAATTCGTGCTGGCGCGCGTCGCCAACGGAGACGGCGGCGATTTTCTGCATTACATGCTCACGCCCGACGGACGCTGGCATCAAATCACGCGTCTTTCGGATCAGATCTCGCAGGCCGCCTTCGCGCCCGACGGATCGCTCTACATGCTGACGCACAAAGACGCGCCGATGGGCAAGGTGATTCAGCTCACGCAGCCGCTTTTTTCACTTGGGACCGCGAAGACCGTGGTGACGCCGGGCCGCTCCTCGATCGACGGATTCCTTCCCGCGAACGGTCATCTTTATATCCGCTACATAGCTGGCGGGCCGTCCAAGCTGCTCGACAAATCGGGCGAGAAATCGGAGCGCACGCTGGATATTCTGCCCGTCTCTTCGGTCGGCCAGATGGTGCGCATCGGCGGACAGCTTCTGTTTCAAAACGAAAGCTACGTCGATCCGGCGGCGTGGTACCGCTACGATCCGGCAACCGGCATTGTCAAGAAAACCGCGCTGATCGAAACTTCGCCCGCGCGTTTCGACGACGTCGAAGTGATCCGCCAGACGGCGACTTCCAAGGACGGCACGCACGTTCCGATGAATATTCTTCGCCGCAAGGGAACCAAGCTCGACGGCTCGAATCCGGTGCTGCTCACCGGCTACGGCGGATATTCCATCAGCCTGCCGCCGGATTTTTCCGTCCGGCGCCGGCTGTGGCTCGATCACGGCGGAGTCTGGGTGGTCGCCAATCTGCGCGGCGGCGCGGAGTTCGGCGACACGTGGCACGACCAGGGCCGCCTGACGAAAAAACAAAACGTCTTCGACGACTTCATCGCCTGCGCCGAAACGCTGATCAAGCTGAAATACACCAGCCCCGAAAAGCTCGCGATCGAAGGCGGCAGCAACGGCGGGCTCCTCATGGGAGCCGCGCTGGTCCAGCGTCCCGACCTGTTCCGGGCCGTCGTGAGCCACGTCGGCATCTACGACATGCTGCGCGTCGAAACGTTTCCCAATGGCGCGTTCAACATCACCGAATTCGGAACGGTGAAGGAAAAAGATCAGTTCCAGGCGCTGTATGCCTACTCTCCGTATCACCACGTGAAGGACGGCACCGATTATCCCGCCGTCCTGTTCCTCACCGGCGACAACGACGGCCGCGTGGATCCGATGAACTCGCGCAAAATGACCGCCCGCCTTCAAGCCGCGACGCATTCGGAGCGCCCGATTCTGCTGCGCACCAGTTCCGGCTCCGGTCATGGCATCGGCACCGCACTCGATGAGCGCGTCGCCCAGGATGCCGATGTTTTCAGCTTTCTCTTCGACCAGCTCGGCATGAAGTGAACTGCCGGCGAGTGCTGTACCTGAGCTGCTTTTCGCGTACAGTCGAGACATGGCCGGCGAGCATGTAGCTTCGGGCAACCTGGTCCTCGCGATCCTGATTGTCTTCGGCAGCGCGAAGTTCCTGGCCGAAATTTTCGAGCGCATCGGACAGCCCGGCATCGTCGGCGAAATTCTGGCCGGCGTGCTGATCGGACCGAGCGTGCTCGGCTGGATCGCGCCGAACAACGTGATGTCGACGCTCGGCGAAATCGGCCTGGTGTTCCTGTTGTTTCAGGTGGGCCTGGAAGTGAAGACCGCGCAACTGCTGCGCGTCGGCGGCACCGCGGCGCTGGCGGCGATAGCCGGGGTCATTCTGCCGTTTGCCGTTGGCTGGGGCACCTGGGCCGCATGGGGAAACACGCCCCTGGAATCGATCTTCGTCGGAGCCGCGATGACGGCGACCAGCGTCGGGATCACCGCGCAGGTCCTGGCCGCGCGCGGACTCCTGTCGCGCACCTCGAGCCAGATCATCCTGGGCGCGGCCGTGATCGACGATATTCTCGCTTTGCTCGTCCTTGGTTTCGTCAGCGCGATCGGCCGCGCAAGCGTCAACGTTCTCGAACTGGTGCTGACTCCTCTCTTCGCCGTCGTGTTCATCGTGATCGTCGTGCGCTGGGGAAGCTGGACCGCCGGCGCGCTATTCGAACGCTTCGAGCGGAAGCTGCGGATCGGTGAAGCGCCCTTCGTGCTGACCATGCTGCTTCTCTTCGGTCTCGCCGCGCTTTCCGAAGAAGCCGGCGTCGCGGCCATTACCGGCGCGTTCCTTGCGGGAACCGCTTCGAGCGAAGTCCTGCCCAGCCGCGTGCGCAAGCAGACGCAAGGCATCGCGGAGCTCTTCGTGCCGTTTTTCCTCGTCGGAATCGGCCTGAATTTTCACCCCGCCGCGTTTGCGAACCGTTCGACGCTCATCGTGTCGATCGTGCTGCTGGCTGGGGCCGTCCTCTCCAAGGTGATCGGCTGCGGATTGGGAGCGCTGAGCCGCGGACGCCGCGTGGCGCTTCGCGTCGGCGTGGGCATGATCCCGCGCGGCGAGTTTTGCGTGGTCGCGGCGCAAATCGGCCTGCGCCTGAACGTGATTTCCGTGGACACGTACGCCGTGGTCGTGTTTATCGCCGTCGCGACGACGATGCTCGCCCCGCCGCTGATGAATGTAGTGTTTCGCGAAACGGCACCGATCGAGGCACAGGTCGCAGCCGACTAGCCTGCGTGGTGCGGCTCGTCAGCCCCACAAGCCTCAAATCACCAACCAACAGCGTACCCGGTGCGCCGCGGATCCGCGCCCGCCAGCATCGTCGATTTGTCGAGATCGATCACGATCGCCTGCATCCCGCCCACCGCCGCCGTAAAATCGGTCGCCGGAGCGAGCTTATGTCCCATTTCGCCCAGCGCGCGCAGCACGCTCGCCGGGACGCGATTTTCGATCGTCACGGAAATCTCCGCGCCCGGCTTGTAGAAATTCGGCTTCGCATCCAGCGCGAATCGCGGATTCTCCACCGCCTGCTGCACCGGCAGATGAAAATCGATTACGTTCACCAGCATCTGAAACTCGGTCTGGCCGATCGTTTCCCCGCCCGGAGTCCCGAACACCATCGCGAGTTTGCCGCCCTTCAAAACGATGGTCGGAGAATTGTTCAGCAGCGGAATCTGCCCCGGACGCACGTAATTCACATTGTCCGGATACGGCGACGTCGACCCGAGCCGGATCCCGTTGTTCAGCAGCAGCCCCGTATTGCCGACGACAACGCCCGCGCCGAATCCTCCTCCGAGCGTCGGCGTGCATGCGACCGCGTTGCCCCACTGATCCACAATCGAGAAGCTGGTCGTATCGCGCTCCATTTCGTAGTCTGCGGCGAAGGCCGGACCCGCCGGCGGATGGAACAGCGCGAGCGCACCGTCAGGCCGTCCCCATTCCGGATACGCGATCGACTTATCCGGATCGATCAGCTTCCGCCGCGCGTCGGCATAATTTTTCGACAGCAGCGCGTCCGTGGGAACCTTGGTGAATTTCGGATCGGCGACGTAATGATACACGTCAGCCTTCGCGACTTTGATCGCCTCGATCAGCAGATGCAGCGCCTCGGCGCTGTTCACCCCGAGCTTCGCCAGATCATAGCCCTCGACCAGGTTCAACTGCATCAGCAATTCGATCCCGCCGCGCGACGTCGTCGGATTGCTGTAAACGTCGTAGCCGCGATAGGTGGAATGGACCGGCTCGGTCCACTGCGGTTTGTACGCCGCCAGGTCCGCCGCGGCCAGCGCGCCGTGATTTTCCTTGAAGAACCGGTCGAACTCCTGGGCGATGTCGCCTTTGTAGAATCGATCGAACCCTGCCTGGATCGCATCGGCGCGCGATTTTTTCTGCTTCAGCGCGGCCTGCTCCGCCTCGGCCGACTTGCGCAACGTCGAAGCGAGGTCGCGATTCGTCCACAGTTCCCCCGCCTGCGGAGCACGTCCGTCGGGCAGAAACACTTTGGCCGTGGTCGGAAATTTTTCGAGCCTCGATTTCGCACGCGCGATCGCCGTCGCCAGCGACGCGTCGATCGGATAACCGTGCTCGGCATAATCGATCGCCGGTGCGAGCACTTCGGCCAGGCTCATCGTGCCGAATCGCTCCAGCGCGGCAAGATAGCCGCCGAAATTTCCCGGCACGATTCCCGCGTCGATTCCCCAATCGAGCGTCTGCGGAATCATCGTCTCCGGCTTGAGCGCCTTCGGAGCCGCGCCCGCCATCGAGAGCGAATAGACGTGCCCGGTCTTCTTATCGAAGACCGTCATGAAGCCGTTGCCGCCAATGCCGTTCATCTGCGGCTCCATCATGTTCAGCGCCGCCCCCACCGCCACTGCCGCGTCGATCGCATTGCCACCCTTCATGAGCATCTGCAATCCCGCCATCGCCGCCAGCGGATGTCCCGCCGCGACCAGTCCATGGACTCCCGGCACCGCGGGCCGATGCGCCACCAGAGGCCGTCCGCGCGCAGCGCCTCCATCGGGATCCTGAGCCAGCACGATGAGCGGCGTCAATAAAGTTGCGGCGATCCGGCGAAGCAGCATAGGGAGATCATACATCCTTGCCCCGACTGTGAAGCGTCCGGCCTGGCCGTCAGGCCGGGGTCCGCGCCGCTTGCGACAATGGTCGTCAGTGTCCAAAGATTCTGCTTCGGTCGTCATCATCGGCGCCGGAATCGTCGGTTGTTCGGTCGCCTATCATCTCGCCGCGCGCGGCTGTGCCGACGTCATCATTCTTGAGAAAGCCGATACCGAAGTGACCGGCAGCACCGCGCGATCCGCCGCCGGCGTTCGCCATCAATTCGCCAACGAAACGAATATCCGCCTCTCGATCTACAGCATCGAGCGCCTCAAGCGCTTCCAGGAAGAAGTCGGCGGATATTCCGGACTGAAGCAAATCGGCTACCTTCTGCTGGTTTCCGACGAACCGACCTGGCGTCAATACCGTACCAGCGTCGAACTGCAAAATTCACTCGGCGTCGCGAGCCGCACTTTGACGATCGATGAAATCCGCGCGATGATCCCCATGGCGAATCTCGACGGTCTGCTCGGCGCGACATTCTGCCCCGCCGACGGCCACTGCGATCCGCATGGCGTGGCCACCGGCTACCTCGCCGCCGCGATCGCCCGTGGGGTTGAACTCAGACGAGCCACCCCCGCCACCGGATTCCGCATGAAGTGTGGCCGCGTGATCGCGGTCGACACTCCGCAAGGCGTCATCCGCTGCGAAACGGTCGTGAACGCGGCGGGCCCCTGGGCCGGACGCGTGGGGGCCCTCGCCGGACTCGCGATTCCGGTCGAGCCTTATCGCCGCTGCATCTACATGACGGAGCCGACCTCGCACACCGGCGTTCCCTTCACCATCGACACGTCCAGTGGATTCTACATTCGTCCCGAAGGCGAAAAATTACTGATCGGTGTGACCAACGAAAACGAGCCGCCTGGAGAGAATTTCGCCGTCGATTGGGAATGGATGGAAACGGTGCTCGAACGCGGCTCGGCACGATTCCCGTTTCTCGCTGACACAGGCATTGTTCGCCGCAATTGCTGGGCCGGCCTGTACGAAAACACGCCGGATCACAACCCGATTCTCGGCCGGCATCCGCACTTGCCCAACTATGTCGACGCCAGCGGATTCAGCGGACACGGGGTGATGCATTCGCCTGCTACGGGTATGCTGATCGCCGAAGAAATCCTCGACGGCCGCGCCCATAGCATCAACATCGACGAGTTGCGCGTCACGCGTTTCCTCGCGGGCCGCGAGACCAGGGGCGAATCGAACGTCTACTGACGATCAGAACGGATACGCGACAAACGCGGCGCTGGTCACCATTCCGAAAATGTATGCCGCCGACGCGAAATAGGTGAGCGACTCGGTCTCCTTGCTGTCCCACAGCCGCACTCCCATCAGTCCCGCCAGCGCCAGCACCGGAAACGCATTCGCCCACGTGTAATTCGCAAAATGATCCACCAGGTGAGGCTGTGCGCTCAATCCGAGGATCGCGATCATGCACGTGAATCCCGCGACGGCCCACCACGCCCGCCGCGCGGTTTCCTTGGCATGCTGCTGCACTTCTCCGCTGGCCCGAACCGCCAGCCGCAGGGCGCTGTGCATCGTGAACGTCGGAACGGCGGCGACGGCGATGGCCGCCACCAGAAGCCAGAGTGTGATCGCCATGCCGCCTGATGGTGCAAGGACCGGACCATCCGCAAATGATTGAGGACACGTCGATTTCGTCGCAAGTTGGGTCTTATCGCGCGATGCCTTGGGGGATTCCGCTCGCTAAAAGTCGCGCAGGCGACGCGACGGGATTGCCGTCCGGACCGCGTTGACCACCGCCACCAGGTCGATCACTTCCTGCGCGATCGCGCCCTCGATCGGCAAAAGATGGCCCGCTGCGGCGAGAATCATTCCCCCCAGGCTCAGCACCATCCCGCCCACCGCACTCTGCAGAGCGACGCGCCGCATGCGTTGCGCGATGTGAATGAACTCGTCGACTTTGGCAAGCGACGGCTCCAGCACCACCGCATCCGCCGCCTCCGCCGTCACGTCGCTGTTTTGCCCGAACGCCACGCCGACCGTCGCGGCCAGAAGCGCGGGCGCGTCGTTGATGCCATCGCCGACAAACAGCGTGCGGGCGAGGGTGGTCTCCCGCCGCACAATCGCCACCTTCTCCTCAGGACTCATGCCTGCGTGAATTTCGGCGATCCCCACCTGATCGGCCAGGTAGCGCACTTCGCTCTCTCGATCGCCCGAAACCAGCATCACGCGATCAATGGCATGCTTCGGCCGCAGATGCCTCACAAACGCGCCGCTGTCCGAGCGAGGCGCGTCGTGGAATCGAAATGTCGCCGCGTACGCACCGTCGATCGCGACAATGCACTCCAGCCCGGACCCCGCCTCGGGAAGATCCCAACCGCGATTCTGTTTCCGCCCCAGGATTTCGATGTTCCGCCCGCGCACCACGCCGCCCAGACCTTGTCCCGGCTTCTCATGGACACTGGCGGCATCCGACAGAGCCAGGCCTTCCTCACGCGCGGCTTTCAGGACCGCTCCCGCCAGAGGATGTTTCGAATATTGTTCCAGGCTCGCCGCTTGCACCAGCACGTCGGCGCGCGTGAAGCCCGGCGCGCACACGACGTCGGTCACTGCGGGCGATCCGTAGGTCAGCGTGCCGGTCTTATCGAAGATCAGCGTGCGGCAGCGCCCGGCCACTTCGAGCGCTGCGGGATTTTTCACGATAATGCTCCGCCGCGCCGCCACCGCAACAGCGCCGATCACGGCCACTGGAATCGCGATCAGTAGCGGGCACGGCGTCGCGATCACCAATACGGCAAGAAAGCGCGTCGGATCGTGCGAAACGATCCACGCCGCGCCCGCGATCGCCAGAGCAAACGGCGTGTACCACGCGCCCAGCCGGTCGCCGATGCGCCGCAAACCGGGCCGCGCATTGGCGGTCTCCTCCACCACGCGCATGATCCCCGCATAGCGCGAATCCACCGCGAGTTTCGCGGCCTCGATCGTCAGCGCGGACGTCCCGTTGATCGCTCCCGAAAAAACGCCGGAGCCGACCGTCTTCGCGATCATGAACGGCTCGCCCGTGAGATACGATTCGTCCATCACGCCCTGCCCTTCGATGACATTGCCGTCCGCGGGACAGAGTTCATGCGGCAGAACCACCAGCCGGTCGCCGATGGCGATGTCTCTCAAGGGAACATCGGTGATGCCGGCAGCCGTCTGCCTGTGCGCGACGCTCGGCATTCGCTTCGCCAGCGCATCGAGCACGGCCGAGGCTCGATGCAACGCCGCCGCCTCCAGCGCCGCTCCGCCCGACAGCATCAGGACGATGATCGCGCCCACGAGATATTCATGCGTGAGCACCGCCGTGAGAATCGAAACGCCCGCCAGCAGGTCCGTCCCGAATTCGCGTTTCAGCGCGCGCCGGACCAGATTGTAAAGCAGCGGGATCCCACCCACAACCAGCGGAATGAACAGCGGTAGATCCGTCGCATAAAACGGCCGTAAGGCGAGATATACCGCGATCCCCCCCGCTGCAATGATCGCGATCACCGATTCTGAAAGCCGCGCAGGCAAGCGATTCTCCGTGCACGCCTCGGGCCAGTCGAATGCGCGGTCAGTGCGTGATCGGGATCACGACTCCCGATTGCGAAGAAACGCCTCCGGTCTGCACTACGACCTGATGATTGCCGTCCGACAATCCGCTGGGGATCACGATGTTGATCTGCCACTCGCCCGGCGCGACCAGGAAAGTCGACGTCACGGTGGCCGGCGCCGAGTCGATCAGCACGCTGACCGCCGGCTGGAATCCGGTCGGGTTCACCAGCACACCCGCCGGCGCGACACCCATGCCGGTCGTGAACAGTAACACCACGTCGCCCGCCTTCGCTTTGCGCGTCGACGCGAGCACCGCGGGATCGCCCACCAGCGTGCTGTCAAGGAACACTGCTGCCGGATAGAAAGTCTTGCCATCGAGCGAGTACGGAAAAATTCCCGGAGCCATGGAGGTCGCCGTCGCCGTCACCGTATTGCTGGTGACATTATTGCGAACCACCTGCACCGAAACCGATCCGCTCGAAGGCACCGACGACGGAGCCTGCACATTGATCTGATCGGCCTGGATGTAATACGTCGCCGCGGGCTTCCCGTTGAACAGCACCTGGACGCCGTTGATCGTCGTCGGCAATCCGTTGCTGAAGTCGAGATTGTTCCAGTTCACGGCCGCATCGGAGAAGTTCGCGCCTTTAATCGTCACCCAGGACCCGGCGACGATCCCGCTGCCCGGCAGATTGATCGCGCCGTTCATGACACCCGTGCCGTCGGTGTTGATCACTGGACCGGTAGCCGTTCCCGCCGGAGGCTCGCGCCACATCAGGATCCCGGTGCCGGTGGACGAATCGCCCTGCTGCCACCACATGAGATACAGCTTGTCGTTACCGCCGTAAGCGAGCGCGATAGACCCTGGATACGCGTCGAAGGCGCTCGTGATGCTCACGTCGGCTGCGGCGCACGTCGTGAAGTTCACCAAATCCGTCGAACGCGACAACTTGGGATTGTCGCAGGTCGAACTGCCGTCGCTCCCGTTCTGTCCATACGCCAGTGCGACGTCGCCTTTGGAATCCACCGTCGCATCGAAGGGGTAATCCGTCGAGGAGTTCCCATCCGGCGGGATCACCACCGGCGTTTTCCACGTCGCGCCGCCGTCGTCGGACCGCACGAAGTGATCGCCGACCGCGAAATCCGCGTCATTGCGCTGCCCGTGAAAGAAGATGCGAGGCTGCGTCCCGAAGAACAGCAGCTTGACAAAGTAGCTGTCCTGATTGTTTTGCGTGTCGGTCACCTTGACCGGAGCCGCAGTCCCGCCCGGACGCCAGAAAAAGAGAATCTCGTTGTAACCCTGCGTCGTGTCGGGCGCCCAGTAGGCGATCGCGGGAACGCCGGCGCTATCGAGCGCGAGCGACGACCCGACTCCATACTGCGCAAATCCGGACCCGGCCGGTTTCGGCGCGAATTTCGCCTGCCAGCTCGATGCCGCCGCACTCAGAACTCCCGTGACGTAGCGCAGCCCCTGGGTATCGATCGTATAGGAGAAATAAATATTTCCATTCGCGAGCCTCAACGACGGCCCCTCTGACGCGGACTGCCCGGAGTTGAACGTCTGCTTCAAGGTCCAGGCGACGCCGTCGGTCGATGTGTAGAGAACGATCGAGGTCCCTTGCGACGTTTCGCTGGCCAGGCCCCATACGTTCGTGCTCGTGTCGAACGCCAGCGAGACCGTCTGCCGATCCGAAGTCGCGGCATCTCCTACCACGGCGATCTTCACGATGTCGTTCCATTTGTATTGCGCCCGATTCCAGGACCGGAAGAGCAGTTGCGAATCGGAAGCATCGGTGTCCTGATTCGGATCGAAGAAGATAAACGCGAAGGCGGGATCGCCGTTGGCATCGAGGGCCATCGAGAGATCGTAGCCGTAGTTGCCGACGATTCCCGAAGCCGAAGATCCCGGCGGCGGCGCGGCGACCGAAAATCCGACCGGCGGCGGTCCGACCGTTACCGCGTTCGATGTCGCCGATGCAACAATTTGATACCGGTACGTGGTGTACGGATCGACGGTCGTATCCGAGTAGGATGTCGTGGTCGCAGTGCCGATTGTGACAAATGACGCGCCCAGCACGGCTCGCTGCACGGTATAGCTTGACGCCGACCCGGTCCAGGCAAGATCCACACGCTTCGAGGTCGCGGCCTTGACGTTGAGATTGCTTTGGGCGGCCAGCGGTAAACCCAAGAGAATGATGGCGAAAAACCTCATGTACCAGAACGCCCGTAACGTGTCTCGAATGGATCAAACATTTCTTAGTAGAATGGATGACGCTGCTGTGCTTGCGCCACGAGAATTCACGCAACTGCTTGTAAATTGGCGCAATGGCGACAAGAACGCGCTCGACCAGATGACCCCGGTCCTTTATGACGAGCTGCGTCGTCTGGCTCGCCATTTCCTCGCCGCCGAACGTCCCGACCACACGCTTCAGCCGACCGCCTTGGTCCACGAAGCCTATATGCGGCTGGTCGATCAGCGCTCCGTCGATTGGAAGAATCGCGCGCATTTTCTGGGAGTTGCAGCCAGCATGATGCGCCGCATCCTGATCAACCACGCCCGTGCCAACCAGGCCGCCAAACGCGAAGGATTCACGCAGGCGATCGCGCTGGAAGATGCGCTCGGCGTCTTTACAAATCCTCAAATTGATCTGCTGGAACTGAACAAAGCGCTACAACAGCTCGCCGACCTCGATCCGCAGCAAGGGCGCGTCGTCGAACTGCGCTACTTCGGCGGCCTGACCATCGAGGAGACCGCCGAGGTAATGGGAATTTCCCCCGCCACCGTAAAGCGCGAATGGGGCACGGCCCGGCTGTGGCTGATGCAGCAGATCGAAGGCCCTCCGTCGGTTCAATAAATCCATGACACCGGCGCGATGGGGGGAAATTAAATCGGTCCTCGCTCAGGTGCTCGATAGCGACCCGGGCGGACGCGCGTCGACGCTCGAAAAATTGTGCGGCGCCGACTCGGATTTACGCCGTGAAGTCGAATCGCTTCTCGCCCTGGAAGCGAAGGCCGATGCGGTGCTCGAAACGGCCGCCGCTCCCGGAGCGATTTTCCGCGCGCAAGCCGAGCCGCTGCCTCCCCCGGCGACGATCGGGCCGTACCGCATCCTGCACGAAATCGGACGCGGCGGCATGGGCGTCGTTTATCTGGGCGAGCGCGCCGACGGCCAGTACAAGAAACAAGTCGCGATCAAGCTCATCACTAGCGCGCGCCGCGATCTGGGACTCGACGGACGATTCCGGCAGGAGCGCCAGATTCTGGCGCAATTCGAACACGCGGGCATCGCCCGATTGGTCGACGGCGGCGCCACCCCCGAAGGCGTGCCGTACTTCGTCATGGAGTATGTCGAAGGCTTGCCGCTGCTGGAATATTGCAACAAGCACGCGCTGACGGTCGCGCAGCGCATCCAGCTTTTTCTCGCCGTCTGCGACGCGGTCGCGCACGCGCATCACCGCCTGGTGGTCCATCGCGACCTGAAGCCCGGCAATATTCTGGTGACCGAAGAAGGTAACCCGAAGCTGCTCGACTTCGGCCTGGCGCGCGTGCTGGACGCCGGCGCAAACGAAGAGGTCACGCAGTCGTTTCCCATGATGACCCCGGCCTATGCCAGTCCGGAGCAGGTCCGCGGCGAGCCATACACGGTGTCGGGCGACGTCTACTCGCTCGGCGTCATTCTCTACGAACTGCTGAGCGCGCGCCGTCCCTACAATGTGCCGAGCGGGTCGCTTTCCGAAATCGTGCGGACGGTCTGCGATCAGGAGCCTCCACGATTGAGCGAGGCCGCGCCGGACGATCGTCTGCGGCGCAGGCTGCGCGGCGATCTGGACACGATTGCGGCCAGGGCGCTCGAAAAAGATCCGCGGCGTCGTTACGTCAGCGTAAACGATCTGGCCGAGGATCTGCGCCGTCATTTGGACGGACGCCCCGTCAAGGCGCGGCCAGCGACGTTCTTCTATCGCGCGGGAAAAATGCTGCGGCGGCATCGCATCGCCATTCCGGCCGGCGCGCTGGCGGCGATTTTGATTCTTGCGTTCGCGGCCGCCGCGTGGTGGCAGGCGCAGAGCGCGCGCCGCCGCTTCAACGAAGTTCGCGGGCTGGCCCATTCGGTGATCTTCGAATTGCACGACGCCATCGCTCCCCTGCCCGGATCGACAGCCGCCAGAAATCTGCTGATCGAGCGGGCCCTCGAATATCTGGAGCGGCTTTCGAAAGAAGCCAGCGGCGATCCGGCCCTGCAATGGGAAGTCGCCCTGGCCTACGAGCGCATCGGGCTGGTTCAGGGTTATGCGGCGGAATCGAATCTCGGCAACGGACCTGCGTCGTTCGACAGCCTGCGCAAAAGCGCCGCGATTCTGGAAAGGCTGTCCGCGCGCCCTGGCGCGAGTCTTCAACTGCGCCGCGATAATCTTCGCGTGCTGAATCAGCTCGCCTCCGCCTACGGCCATTCGGGCGACCTCAAGACGGAGCAGGAGATCGCGCGCAAGTGCGTCGTGCTCTCCGAACAAATTTTGAAAGCGCAGCCCGGGAATCCGCCCGCAGTCTACGATGTCGCGAGCTCCACCGCGACGCTGGCCGACAGTTTCACCGATCAGGGAAATTACGCCGAAGCGGTCACGCTGCGCGAGCGCGTGCTGGAATTTACACGCCAGTACGCCGAACTTGCCAAAGCCGGTCCGGAAGGGCGCCGCTCACTCGCCCTGGCTTACAAGAAACTCGCCGCATTGTACGGAGTCCTCCAGCGCTACGACGAAAGCCACGCCTCCTACGAACAGGCGCGCGCCATCGACGAAGAGCGTTGCCGCGCCAACCCGTCCGACCGCCGCGCGGCCATGGATTTGTCGTTCGACTACAGCGACCTCGGCTGGGTCCTGTCGCGGCTGAAAGACGAACCGGCGGCGCTCGCGTCGCACCAGAAGGCGCTCGAGATTCGTGAGGCGGCGGTCAAGTCCGATCCGAATGACGTTCGCGCCGCGACGGCCGTCGCAAGCAGCACCGGCCGCATCGCCGCGGTCTACGATCGCATGGGCGATTTCGATCGTGCCATGATGTGGTCGCGCAAAGCCATCGGCTTATGGGCCGGTATGTCGGAGCTTCGCAATGGCGACCGCTCCACCATCGCCGAACTGGGCGACGCTCACTGGCAGCTTGCCGACGTATATCAGGAAATCGCCGACAAACGGCATCGCCCGGAGTTGCGGAGCAGCGCGGTCGCCGAGTACGAACAGGCTCGTGCGCTCTACGCCGGCCTGCGCGACCGCGGAGTATTGTCGCGCGCGCAACTGCACAAAGTGGACGATCTCACCCAGCAACTGGCCGAGGCGCGAAAGAAAATTCCAGCAAACTAGTAAGCTGTCCCGGCGATTTCGAAAGCGAACGGGTCCGCTCACTCGCGTTCGCGGTTCAGTGCTCAACGATGGAGTTGCAATGTAGACCACAGAACCACGAGCGCCAGCGAGTGGCTAGCGCCGCTTTCGAAACCGCCGGGACATCTTACTAGACGCTGATTACCGGGCAGGGCGACTCGCGGATGATCGGATAAGAGTGCGTCCTCAGCCGCCCGAACACACCCGGCGACGCGCTTCTTCCGATCACCAGAAGATCCGCCGCCACACGGCGCGCCGTTGCCGAAACCACCGCCGGCACTTCGCCGGCTTCGACCAGCAAGGTCGCTTCCGTCCCCGCGAGCGACGCCAGCCGCTCACGCGCCTTCATCGCCTCTTGAGAGGAATTCACCACGTGCAGAATCGTCAGCTCCGCCCGATATTCCGCGGCGAACTCGCGCGCGCATTCGAGCACCGTCGATGAATGCGGCTCCAGATTCACCGCGCACAACAGCTTGTGGATCTCGATCTTCTCGAGCGGTGGCGCCGATTCCAGATGCACGCCGGTCCACACCGGACAATCCGCATCATGCAGAATCTTCGCCGTCACCGATCCCAACAGGAACTTCCGGAACGGACCCAGTCCATGCGTCGGCATCATGATCAGGTCCGTTTGCTTCTCTCGCGCCATGCGCAGGATGTTCTGCGCCGCGTCGCCTTCCGCCGGGATCCGCTCCACGCGGAAATACTCCAGCTCCGTTCCTAAAAAAGATTGAAGCCGAGCGCGTTTTTCCGCCGGGCTTTGAGGAAGAAGATCGTTGTAGTGCGGAAGATCGATGACATGCAGCAGCGTCAGGTCGGCATCGAAACGGCCCGTGAACGCTTCCACGTAACGGGCCGCTCCAATCGACTGAGCCGAAAAATCGACGGGGAACAGGATGCGCTTGAACGGGAGCATATTTGGTGACCTGGGCCGGTTCCCCCAGCTTAACCGAGTGTTGTTGCGCAAAGACGCGCCGTTCACTCCGGCAACTTCATGCTTTCCATCCACACTCCGTACAGATAGACCCCGAGCAGAACCAGGCCCATCGCCACCGTCGCCAGGGTCAGCACTTTCCCGAATTTATCGACCTTGTCGAGCGTCCGGGTGACTTCCACCTGTTGAGAAATCAGCTTTTCCTCGCCCGGACCCACATGGATCAAGTCGTCCTCTTTGTAATAGGCGACGAACTTCCGGTATAGCGCCAGCCCCGCCACGGCGGCCGCCATAATCGACCACAGAATAACCGCGGGAATCATAAAATCGTTCCACCTCCGCCTTGGAGAAATGCAATCGTCGGTCCATTTGCGGACTTGACCCATATCAGTAAAATACATATAATCGCTTTGCTGGCAATGCTCAAACCTGCCGATTTCCATATCCTGCTCGCCCTTGCCGACGGACCTCGCCACGGTTACGGAATCATGAAGGAGGTCGAGCGCGAATCGTCCGGCGCGGTGCGCCTGGAGGTCGGCTCGCTCTACCGCCTGCTGGCTCGCCTGCTCGAGGAAGGGCTGATCGAAGAAGCCGACGCCGACGAGCGCCGCAAGTTCTATCGGATCACGCGGCTGGGCCGAAAGATCCTCAAGACCGAGGCCGAACGCCTCGCCGGAGTGGTCGAACTGATCCGCTCGCGGCGCCTGCTGCCGGAGGGCGACGCCTGATGCGGAAAGCAATCGCCGCGCTGCTCTACTTGCTCCCCGCCGATTTTCGAAAAACCTTCGGCGAAGAAATGCTTGGGACATTCGACGACCGTTGGCGTGACGCCGCGGGTTTCAGGCTGGCCGCGCGCACCATCGCCGATCTGCTCGCCACGGCTTTGCTGCTTCGGATACAGGCCAGCCATGCCACACGTCCTCGACCTCGCAAAGGAGACTCCGCGATGACCACTCTCTGGCAGGATTTTCGATACGCGCTGCGCACCCTCGCCGGGACTCCCGGATTCACCGCGGTTGCGCTCGCGACCCTCGCACTCGGAATCGGCGTGAACACCGCGATGTTTAGCGTGGCCAATGCGGTCCTGTGGCGATCCGTGCCGTATCGCGACGCCGCTCGCGTCGTGTGGGTGGGCGAGGTCGACGCGAAGAATCCCGAAAATCGCTGGGGCGTCTCCTACGGCAATTTTCGCGACTGGCAGGCGCGCTCGCATTCTTTCGAACAGATCGCGGCGGTGATGAATCGGACCTGGACTCTACGCGAGGGCGCCAATCCGTCGCGAATCGCCGGGTTCGCCGTGAGCCGCGAATATTTCGACATTCTCGGGATCGCGCCCGTCGCCGGCCGCATTTTCACGCGGGAAGAAGACCGCCGTGGCGCTGCGCCCGTCGTCATCCTGAGCGACCGGCTCTGGCGAGAGCGCTTCGGAGCCGATCCCGCGATCCTCGGACGCACGCTCCACTTCGATGACCTCACCGCCACCGTGATCGGCATCATGCCCGCGGATTTTCCGCTCGGGGGCGACGGCTTCTGGGTGCCGCTCGACGCGGTGATCGAGCCGCATTTCGTCTCGCATCGCGAGGTGTGGGTCCTCTGGTCGTTCGCGCGTCTGCGTCCCGGCGTCTCCCTCGCGGACGCGCAAAAAGAGATGACGGCGGTCGGCGCGCAGATTCGCGTCGAGCACCCCGAAACGGTCCGGAATCTCGTCATGCGCGTGAATCCTCTGCAAAACGAAACCAGCCGCGATCTGCGGCCCGCGCTGCTGGCGTTGATGGGAGCCGTCGGCGTCGTCCTGCTGATCGCCTGCGCGAATCTCGCGGGACTGATGTCGGTGCGCGCATCGGCGCGGGCGCGCGAAATGGCGATCCGCAGCGCTCTCGGCGCCGGACGAGGCAGAATGATCCGCCAGTTGCTCACCGAGTCGCTCCTACTGGCGCTTGCAGGCGGGGCCGCCGGAGTCGGGCTTGCCCTGTGGGCTGCACGCGCTCTTCCGCTGCTGACCAAAGATCCTCGATTGCTGGACATCCCGCTCGACGCGCGCGTGTTCTGGTTCGCGCTCGCCGCCGCGTTTGCGACCAGCATTCTCTTCGGCGTCGTGCCCGCGCTGCAGGCCTCGCAAACCGATGCGGCCGACGCGCTGAAAGGCGGTGCCCGCACAGGCAACCATCCGCGCCGCCACGCGTCGCGCCAGATGCTGGTGATCGCGCAGATCGCCATGTGTATGGTCCTGCTGGTCGGCGCAGGATTGCTGTGGCGCAGTTTCCGCCGTGTCCTCGAAGTAAACCCGGGCTTCCGCGCCGACCATCTGATGTCGATGCGCGTCGAACTTCCCCCCAGCTACAAGACGGTCACGGCCGTGCTGCAAAGTTTTTCTCAATTCCAGGAACGTCTTCGAACTCTGCCGGGCGTCGTCGACACCACCATGGTCAACACCCTGCCCATCACCGGCGGCGAGCCGAATGGCGATCTTAACATCGAAGGACGTCCCGCCGGTCCCGGTGAGTTGGGAGCCGCCAGTTTCCGCCGCACGCTTCCCGGTTACTTCCACACTATGGGCATTCCGATCCTCCAGGGCCGCGATTTCACGGACTCCGACGATCGCAATCACGACCGCGCGGTGATCATCAGCCAGAACATCGCGCGCCGCTTCTGGCCCGCGGGCGATGCGGTCGGACATCGCATCATCATCGGTCCGCGCGACAGCAATGCGTGGATGACCATTGTCGGCGTCGCGGCCGACGTGCGTCACGTGGGGCTCGATATGGAGTCCGGCTACGCGACGTACAGCCCGATCGCGCAGCAGCCGCGTCTCCAGATGGAAATCGCGATTCGCGCGACCGGCGATGCGCAGACGGTCCTCGCCTCCGCGCAGCGCGAACTGCGGCAGATCGAGCCCGCCCTGATGATCGATAAGGTGCAGAGCATGTCGCAGCGCATCGAGGATTCCGTCGCGCCGCGGCGATTGAATCTGATCCTGTTCGGACTTTTTGCGCTGCTCGCGCTTCTCCTCGCGGCGGTCGGATTATACGGAGTCGTCGCCTATGCGGCCGGTCAGCGCACGCAGGAATTCGGAATCCGTATGGCGCTCGGCGCGCGATCGGGCGACGTGATGCGGCTCGTCTTGGGCCAAGGTTTGAAGCTCGCCGCGATCGGCGTCGTCATCGGCATCGCCGCTGCACTCGCGCTGACGCGGCTGATCGCCAATCTCCTGTTCGGCGTTCCGGCAGCGGACCCGGTCACGTTGATCGCCGTCGCGATGGTGCTGGCGACGGTCGCACTGCTCGCCTGCTGGCTCCCGGCACGACGCGCCACCCGCATTCCCCCCGTCGAAGCATTGCGATCTGAATAGGGGGCGGACCCCCTGGTCCGCGCGCGATCCCCGATCGCGCTCCCTTCGATCCAAACTTGACGAGTAACACGTTGTGCGACGCGATGCCCCGAACTCCCGCCCGTGCGGCTCCATCACTTCAGGCGATTGTACTTCTGCAGCGCATCGCGCAACGCATCATGCGGCAGCGCGACCACGCGATGCCCCTGAAACCCGGTCATCGTCTCCGCCCCGACCATCGCGTTGACGATCGCCTCTTCGGTCGCCTCCACCGTCGCGTCGAAAATCGGATTCAGATCGTTATTCGAGAGCATCTTGAGATCCCGCACGCCCGCCTTCGCGGCCCCCGGATTCGCCGTCGAAAACGCGATAAAAATATCGCCCGACCCATTCCCCGAAGTCGACCCCGTGCGAGCCAGCCCCATCGTCGCGCGCCTGGCCAATCGCTTCAGTTGCTGCGACAGCAGCGGCGCATCCGTCGCCACCACGATGATGATCGACCCCACGTCCTCGCGAATCCCCGGCTGCCCTTGCGCGATCTGCCGGTTTCCGATCTCGCGACCCACCGGCACGCCCGCGATCGTCAACTGGTCACGGCGTCCGCAATTGCATTGCACCAGCACGCCGACCGTATAATCTCCCGCTTTGCGCGACGACGTCCCGATGCCGCCTTTGAATCCATAGCAGACCATCCCCGTCCCGCCGCCCACCGCGCCTTCGGGAACTTTCCCCGCGCGCGCCGCGTCGAGTGCCGAAAAAACGTGCTCCGTCTTCACGTGAAATCCGTTCACGTCGTTCAGAAAACCGTCGAACGTCTCGGCGACCACCGGCATGTCCCACGCGCGAAATTCCGGATGCCGCTTCACATGCCACTGAATATAGGAATCGCGCACGACGCCGACGCTGTGCGTATTGGTGATCAGCACCGGGCTATCCAGAAATCCCGATTCCTCAATCCACGTCGTCCCGGTCATTTCGCCGTTGCCGTTCTGCGAATACCAGCCCGCGAAAGACGAATCGGTGGAGTCTTTTCCTCGCGGAAAGACCACCGTGACGCCCGTACGGACGTCCGTCCCCTGAATCACCGTCGCGTGCCCCACTTCGATCCCGGCAACGTCGGTGATCGCGTTCAGCGGACCCGTGGTTCCATCGAAGGGCACACCCAAATCTCTCGCCCGCGGTTTTTCCTGAGCCATCATGATCATCGCCGGCAAAATAAGCAGCGCGAATCGCATCGTTATCCCCAATAGCGCTCCGGCTCCGGAATCGCGGCGCCGTCTTTGCGCGGCGACGATGCCCCGTAGTTCACTCCGCTCGACGAATCGCGCATCACCGCTTGGCCGCCGCCGACCAATCCCGAATAATCGCCCAGCACCTCCACCTCGTGCCCGCGCCGCCGCAACTCCGCAATCATTGGAGCCGGAACGCGCCCCTCGATGCGCACGTCGCTGCCGCCGAGCGTCATTTTGGTGAACCGCGGAGCTTCCAGCGCCGCCTGAATGTTCATCCCGTGATCGACCACATTCGAGACGAACTGCGCATGCGCCTGCGCCTGATTCAATCCGCGCATGATCCCGAACGCGATGTGATACGAATCGCGCTGCATGAAGCCGGGAATGATGGTGTGATACGGCCGCTTGCGCGGCTCGAGCGCATTCGGATGCTTCGGATCCGCCGCAAACGCGCTGCCGCGATTGTGCAGGTGAAACCCGAACCCGTCCACGATCACGCCCGATCCCCACAAGTCCGAAATGCTCTGGATGAACGAAACCGTGTTCCCTTCGCGATCCGCTGCCGCGAGATAAATCGTATGGCCGATCGTCGCCGCATGCTCCTTGGCGTATTCCTTCGACAACATCTTCGCGACCGGCACGTCGGCGAACCGCGGATCCGCGATATAGCGCCGCTGATCGGCGAACGCCAGTTTCTGCGCCTCGATTTTCAAGTGATACGCGTCCGCGCTCAGCGGATCCATCGACGGAAAATCGAAATTTTCCATGATGTTCAGCATTTCGAGCGTCCCGATTCCCTGCCCATTCGGTGGAATCTGGTAGATGCGCCAGTCACGATAGACGGTGGAAATAGGCTCGATCCATTCCGCTTCAAACTCGCGCAGATCCTCGGCCGACATCGTCCCGCCGAGCCGTTCCGACGTCTGTAAAATCGCGCGCGCAAGCTCGCCTTCATACAACGCCGATCGACCTTCGCGCGCCAGAATCCGATACGCCGAGGCCAACTCCGGATTGCGGAAAATTTCGCCGACATGCGGAGCGTGGCCGTTGCGCAGGAAAAGCCCTTCATAGAGCTTCGCCTGTTCGTGCTCCCAGTCGTACTGGATCAGCTCGGTGAGCGGAAACCCGCGCTCGGCGTAATAAATCGCAGGCTGAAAGAGATCCGCCCAGGGCAGTTTTCCGAAGCGCGCGTGCAGCTTCGCCCAGCCGTCGACGCCGCCGGGAACCGTGGCGCTGTGGATCCCCGCCGCGGGCACCGCGTAATTCAGTTTCTCGAGCGTCAGCGCTTTCGGAGCGTAACCACTGGCGTTGATGCCGGTCAATTCGCCCGTCTTCGCGTCGCGATAAATCGCGAACAGATCGCCGCCGAGCCCGCACATCATCGGCTCGACCACGCTGAGCACCGCGTTCGCCGCGATCGCCGCGTCGATGCACGATCCTCCCCGCGCCAGCGTCTGCGCGCCGGCCTGCGATGCGAGCGTCTGACTGGTCGCGATCACGCCGCCCTGCGTAATCACCATCGACCGCGCCTGGCTGCGGTCCTTTGCTGCGGAATCGTTGATCATTCGGTCACGGGCTCCATTACTGTCGCGCCTGAAATCGCATGCGGACGGAATCAGGCGCGACAGTGATGGAGCGCGTCCTCACTTCAACAGATACTTCGCCAGGAACTGATACACCTCCTGGCGCGACTCCCGCGCGAGCTTCGTGTCCAATCGATTGAACTGATGCCCGCCCGGAGCGTCCTGATAAATCTTGTAGTCGAACTTCTTGCCTTCGGCTTTCAACGCCGTAATCAGCCGCTCGACTTCGAGGACATTTACATCCTCATCGTTGGTGTTGGTATGAATCAACAGCGGTGTGGCGAGCTTCGAAACATACGTGATCGGCGACCGCCGCTCGTATTCCTTGATGTCCTCGCGAACCGTTTTTCCGATGTGATACGGCGCCGAATATTCCCCGCGATACGCATCGGTCTGATAGCCGAGCCGCAGCACCAGGTCGCTCACCGGGACGCCGGCATAGGCCACCGCGAACGACTCCGGGTGCTGAAAAATGTTCATCAGCGTGATCAGTCCGCCGTGGCTCCAGCCGACGATGCCGACGCGCTTAGGGTCGAGAAAACTGTAATGCTCCAGCATCCACTGCATGCCGGCGTAAACGTCATCCACTTCGCGTCCGCCGTAGTCGATCTGCTGGTAGTAGCCCTGGCCGTAACCAGTCGACCCGCGATAGTCCGTCGAAACAATGGTGTAGCCCTGCTCCAGCAGTTCGCGGACGATGTGGGCCGATTCCGAAGTGAAATTCGAGTGTACGCCGCCGTGGATCATCACCAGCAGCGGCTGCTTTTTCGATCGATCGAGTTTTTTCGGAATGAACGTATATGCGTACACGATCAGCGGATTCCCCGCGCCCGGACCGGTCGGATTCGGGTTGCGGCGCGGCGGCAGGCTGGTGTAGGCGACCTTGTCGAAGTCCGCAATGTCGCTGATCTTGAGGCGCCACTCCAGATCGTCGATGCCTTTCAGCACCTGGTCGGTCGACATCCGCGGATTGATCGCAGGCACCGCAGGCGCGGGTTGCGCCGCGGGTGCCTGCGGATTGCCGCCGCGGCCCGCGGGCGGAGTTTGCGCCGCGAGGCTCATCGCAAGCAGCGTGAGAGACAGAAATGTCAGCGCTGAACCGCTCCCTGTGGTCGCGGCTCGCAAAGCGCGACGAGCCGCGACCGAAGAAAGCGGTTCCGCCTTCGAGTGAGTTGAAGTCGTCATTTGAGCAGATACTTCGCCAGAAATTTATAAATGTCCTGCCGCGACTGTTTCGCCAGATCATTATCCAGCCGGTTGAACATGTGGCCGCCCGGAGCATTCTCGTAAATCTTGTATTCAAACTGCTTACCCTCGGCCTTCAGCGCTGTGATCAGCCGTTCCACCTCGAGCACGTTCACGTCTTCATCATTCGTATTGGTGTGGATCAGCAGCGGAGTCTGCAACTTCGACACCCAGGTGATCGGCGACCGGCGTTCGTATTCCTGGATATCTTCACGCACCGTTTTGCCGATGTGATACGGCGCCGAGTACAGCGCGCGATATTGATCCGTCTGGTAGCCGAGCCGCAGCACCAGATCGCTGACCGGCACACCCGCATACGCGACGGCGTAAGCATCGGGGTGCTGCAGGATATTCATCAGCGTGATGAAGCCGCCATGGCTCCAGCCGATCATGCCAATGCGTTTCGGATCGAAAAAGCTGTAGGTATCGAGCATCCATTGGCGCGCCGCGAAAACGTCGTCCACTTCGCGGCCGCCATAGTCGATCTCCTGATACATCTGCTGCCCGTATCCGCTCGATCCGCGATAATCGGGCGCGATGACGGAGTAGCCCTGCTCCACCAGCTCGCGCATGATGTGGCCCAGCTCGGAGGACGACACGCTGCCGTGAATCCCCTGATGCGCCAGCACCAGCAGCGGCTGCTTTTTCGTCCGGTCCAGCTTCTTCGGGATGAACGTATACGCCCGAATGATCATCGGATTGCCGGCGCCGGGCGCGGTGGGATTGGAAACGTGATGCGGAGGCAGGCTCGCGTAGGCGACCTTATCGACCTCGGCAATGTCGCTCAGCTTGAGGCGCCATTCGAGATCGTCGAGGGCCTTCAAAACCTGATCGTTGGGATTCGTCTGCTGCTGCTGTGCAAGAACAGGAAAAATGAAAACCGCCAGAGCAAGGGCACGCATTAGCAATAGTTTACTGCTGTGCCTTGACCTTTTGCCTCACCCCGTACGCCCAGTTCAACGCGGCATGCAGTCCCAGCAGCATCACGAAGGCGATCAGGAAGATGATCCAGCCCTCCAGGCTATGGAAAAAACCGTGTGCCAGGTCCGGACTCACGGTCTCGCTGAGGATCCCCGTGATCGCCACCCGGCCCGCGTTCGCCAGAATCGCGATCGGCACGGTGCCGATCAGCAGCGCCCACCGCATCCAGACTTTCTTATCGAAGAAATAGGCGTAGACCAGCGACAGGAATGTCAGCGACATCAGACTGCGGATCCCGCTGCACGCCTCGACCACGGACAGCTTCTGGCTGGCGAGCTCCAACACATTTCCATCGCGCAGGACCGGAATCCCGACGAAACCCAAAACCATCTCCGCCACCTGGCTCGCAAAAAGCTGCAGCGGAAACGTGATCTGGTTATAGATCACCGCCGGAAGCGGAATCATAAAAGGCAAAAGAAGGAGCGGAAAGGCCAGCCCTCGCACAAGAGGGGTTCCACCCAGCGCGAACAGCATGCCGACCAGCGTGATCAAAATGGCGCTGCGCTGCAGAAATAACTCCGCGCCCAGGAACCCGATCAGCCCCTGCAACGCGCCGTAGAACATGATGACGAAGCCCCATTTGGAGGGCTTCCATGCCATGCTCTGCAATTGCTCGCGACGCTGCCATGCGATGTAACCGGCAACCAGTGGAACGAAAAATCCATGGCCGGCATCTTCATCCGTCGCCCACTGTTCCAACAGGTGTCTCAGGACCGGAAAATAAACCAGCACCAGCAGTGCGGCGAACCAGCCCACGGCGATCCATGGAATTTCAGGTTTTTTTGCGGACGGACTTGTCTCCGGCAGTTGGTCCGCAATCGTGGCCATTCCCCTTCAGTTAATCACAGTATGCGGCTTAATTTGTGGAAGGGGCGGGATCGGACCCCGCCTCGGCCCGCAGCCGGTTCGTCACGCGACTCACCAGGCGGCGCGGGTCGAGCAGGTGCTGCGGCTTGAAGTGGCGCTGCGACCAGCGGCTGCCCGGCTCGAATTCAATCCCCAGGAAATATCCGATCTCGCGGAAAACGCAGTATTTCACCACGCCCATCAATTCACCGTTCGGATAACTGATCCTGAAAATGGTCCCCAGCGGCACCGGGCGATCCACTTGCAAACACGCGCCTGAAAGAGAAATGTCCTCGAGATTGGCGACCCCGCGGCGTGTGCGGCCGGTCTGGTCCTTCCACTGGACGTCGACGAGGTCGGCACACAGCATTCTGGGTTCGATACGCCTATCCAACATAATCTACCTGCTTCATCGGCCCTAACCCGGCGTTAGATTAGCATACCGGGTCGGTGAAATTTGCCCTACGTGCATTTAAGGGCCTTCTGTCTAATATGTTACGCCAGTTGGGTTGGTACCATGACCTCGTGGAAACGCTAGAAATGCATCTCCGGGCGGAGGGCGCGGCGTTGCGGTCGCGCTTCGGACTGCGAACCGTCCTGATCCATCTTGCGATTATCGCGGTGTTCGGCGTGTGGTGGCCGCATCTGCGAGGCATGGAATTTTTCGACCCGGTTTTTCTGACTGCGTATACCTGCCTGGGTGTACTATTCGCAGGACCAGCCGCAGCACAGTCCTTTCAGGACCGGCCCGAGTCGATGCGGCAGGCGATGGCGCGGATTTTCTGGTCGGTCTTCTATGGAGAATCGGTCGCGTTGATCATCGTGGCGGGCGGCATTTTTACAGTTCTGAGAACGCATCCGCCGATCGGACCGGACTGGACCGGGCTGATCGATGCGGCGCTGCTCGGCTTGGCGGGAACGGTCGCGATGGCGTCGTTAGCGGCGTGGTTCGCGATCCGGTTTTCGCCGGGAGCGGCGCGGATGGCGCTGCGCGGATTATTCATCGGGCTGCTGCTGCTGTTCTTCTTCAAGTCGCGATGGCTGCCGGAGGTGACCGGCCGTGGAACATCGATCTGCGCGGGGATCGCGATTCTGGCGATGTTCGCGATGCAGAGAGCGATCCGTGTGGGGGCCGGACCCCCGCATTGATTAAGCTGGCTTTACATTCAAAACTCTTCATGCTGGTACCGTGTTTTGAAAGGCGAAGCGTCTCAATGACGCGTATGCGGATGCGAACACTGATTCTGATTACAGCCGGCGCGTTCATGGGTTGTGCGCAGGACCAAAATTCACAACCAGGCGAAGGACGCGACGTCCCGGGACGCGCCGCGCGGCTCGGGCTGGTGCAGGGGACGGTTTCGTTCCAGCCCGCCAGCGTCGAGGACTGGGTGCCCGCCGAGCCGAATCGTCCGGTCACCACCGGCGACCGGATCTGGACCGAGGCAGGCTCGCGCGCCGAATTGCATCTCGGCTCGGCTGCGTTTCGCCTGAACGGGCGCACGAATTTTTCTTTCATCAATCTGGATGACCGCACGGCGCAGGTGCAGCTTTCGCTCGGATCGCTGAGCGTGCGCGTGCGCCGCCTGGCCGACGATGAAGTGATAGAGATCGACACGCCGCAGGCCGCGCTGACGATCCTGCGCCCGGGCGAATATCGCATCGACGTGAGCGAGCAGGGCGACGCCACCATCGCGACGGTTCGCGGCGGACAGATGGAAGCCACCGCGGGCCGGGCTTACACGCTGCGTCCGCGCGATCAGGTCAGGATCATTTCCAGTGGCGGCGACGGTGGAGAGACGACGTTCGATCGCCGCGAAATGCCGGTCGCAGATGCGTTCGATCTGTGGTGCGAGGATCGTGATCGTCGCGAAGACCGGTCCGAATCGGCGCGCTATGTGTCGCGAGACATGCCCGGCTATTCGGACTTGGACGAATCCGGCTACGAACTGGTGAGCCGCAGCCGCGAATGCGTCATCAACGTGCCGACCGTCGAGCTGGCGGCGACCGTCGTCAAGATCGGCAATTGCTCGGGCGCGCG
>JAIQFJ010000326.1 GCA_020073325.1 Terriglobia bacterium
CCGGCCCCACGTCACTTCCTTCGGGCCGAAAAATCGAGGTAGGTCTTATACCGCTCCTCCCCGGGCGCGCGCATTTCGAATTTCCCCTTGACCCGATCGCCCGCGGGAACGTACGTCAGCCGATAATGCGGGCCCGGCTCACTTTTTTCCGACTCGAAAATCAAGGCATCGGCTTTCGCGTCCACGGAGTAGCGGATGACATGCCCTTCGGTATCGAAATAAATCGCGCGAGGGGTCTTCGACGGACCATCCAGATAAACGATCATCAGGTCCTCATGCCGGGCGTCCGGATAGACGGCGAAGTTCTTGCGGACCAGAATGTTGCGCTCCAGGTCGAAAGACAGCGAAAATCCTCCGGTCCCCTCGCCCGGCCCGCCGTTTCCTTCGCCCACCCAGTCGCCGATCAGGAACTGGAAGGGCTTCCATGCGTCGTCCTGAGCCGCCGTTAGACCAGCTAAAAAACATGCCAAAAGGAATATGCGGGTCATCGTATAGGGCCTTATCTGAGAATAGCTTGGCACAAGTAGAGATGGTAGGATGAAACATTCGTCCCCGGTGTGTCGCCTCTAAGGAAGAAGCAATGAAACAGTCTCAACCGTTGATAGCCCTATTGTGTGTCTACCTGGTCGCCGTGCCGCCCTCTTTCGGGCAGGAACGCAAGGAGGACACCACGCCGCGCCTGGACTCTGAGAGCCCGCACTGGTATTCGCGATTCACCAATCCGTATCAGCCGCGCGTGGTTCCGCCGGTGAATGTTTCGAACACCACCCGGCTCGATTCGCTGCTGCGCGCCGGCAATCTCTATCTTTCTCTGCAAGATGCGATCGCGCTGGGAATCGAAAACAACCTGGATGTCGAGGTTCTGCGCTACGAATACGAGTACGCGAACGCGGACCTGCTGCGCGCCAAATCCGGCGCCTCGATTCAGGGAATTCCCACCAACGTCACCAGTGGTATGCCGAACGGCGCAGCCAGCCTGATCGGCAGCACGAACACGGGAGTTGCGGCCACGGGCGCGCAGACATCGCTGCCGGCCGGCGTCAGCTACGATCCGGCGTTTATCGGAAATATCAGTTGGGGACACGCCAGCACGCCGCTGGCGAACACGATCGTATCCGGTTTGACGCAGCAGATCGCGACCAACAAGCTGGCCAATTTCGGAATCACCCAGGGGTTCATTTCGGGCGGTTCCGCGTCGCTGACTTACGATAATTCGAACCAGTTCACCAATTCCTTCACCAATACCTACAACCCGGCGACCACCTCCAGCCTGGACCTGACCCTTACGCAACCCTTGCTGCAAGGCTTCGGCCTCGCCATGAATAACCGGACCATCCGCATCGCCACGAACAACATGCGGGCCGCAGACCTGGTTTTCAAGCAGCAGATCATCAACGTGGTGGCCAACATCTCGGGGCTGTACTGGAATCTGGTCTATGCCAACAACGATCTCGACGTGAAGCGCCGCGCGGTTGCGGTTTCGACCAAATTGCTGAACGACAACAAGGCGCAGGTGGAGGTGGGGACGCTGGCTCCGATCGCCATCGTGCAGGCGGAGGCGCAGGTGGCCACCGATCAACAGGCGCTGGTGCAGTCGCAAACCAATGTCCTGCAGCAGGAGACGATTCTCAAGAGCGCCCTCAGCCGGAACGGGCTGGCCAGCCCGGCGGTGGGCGAGGCGCGCATCGTCCTGACCGACCGGATCCGCGTCCCGGACGTCGAAACGATCGAGCCGGTTCAGGACCTGGTGGATCGCGCGCTCGAAAACCGCCCCGAGCTGTCGCAGAGCCGCATTCAGATCGACAATTCCAAGCTGGCGCTGGCCGGAACGCGGAACCAGATGCTGCCGTCGATCAACGCTTTCGCCGACCTTCGCAACAACGCACTCTCCGGGAATCTAAACACGACCATCAATCCCGCCACCGGGCTGATTCAGCCCCATCCGAGCGCCGATCCGTTCTTCATCGGCGGCTACGGCACCATCCTGGGGCAGCTTTTTGGGCGCAGTTTTCCCAACTATACGGTGGGTGTGCAGTTGAATATCCCGCTGCGGAATCGCGCCGCCCAGGCGAACATGATCACCCAGGAACTGAACCTTCGCCAGAACGAGCTTTCGGTGCAGAGACTGGTCAACCAGGTTCGGGTGGACGTCCAGACCGCGCTGACCGCCGTGCAGCAGTCGCGCGCGCAGTATCAGGCGGCGGTGAAGGCTCGCGTCCTGCAGGAACAGACGGCGGACGCGGAGCAGAAAAAGCTGGCGGTGGGCGCTTCGACGCCCTATAACGTCATCCTCATGCAGCGCGACCTGTGGACCGCCGAGGACGCCGAGGTCCTGGCGCAGGCCGCCTATGCCTTGGCCCGGACGCAGCTCGACTGGGCCACCGGGGCGATCCTGCAGAAGAACAATGTCGTGCTGGACGAGGCCAAGGCCGGCCGCGTGACGCGTGCGCCGGATACGATTCCTCCGGTGAATAACAACGGTTCACAGCGCTAATCCGGTGCTGGCGCGATTGCGGACATTCTTACGCTGCGACCATCAGGCGTTTAGGCCTCCGGGCGTAATCGGTAACGGAAGGTACAAAGACGCCTACAAGCGGTAAGCACGTTCGGTAGTTCTTTCCGGCTTGGCGCTCCGGAATGAAACGTGGCGTACCGATTTGGCAGGCGGTTTTCGGAATTTCAAGCACTTGGCATCCGTGGGAGACCTTGGCAAGGGGATTGCTTGAAAGCGTCACGTATGAAGACGATGAGAGCCCAAGGAACGATGGTTGCTCCTCTCAGCAATTTCCCCAAGCAGTATCCCAAACCCCTATCCCTCTAAGAATTTCCCCAGTATCCTTCCCAACCAAGTTCCTTGGGCCCTTAAGGGGCCCTTTTCTTTTTTAATACCTTGGGCATATCCGGCCCAGGACGATCGGAGCAGAAGGTTGGATTTTGACGTTTTCGCTAACGAAGCGGCGAAGATCGGACGATAAACCGGGCATGGATCGCAACACACTTCCGAGCGCCGCTGAAAACGAGATTCGCTTTCTGCTGAGCCTGCTGAACATCGCCACGCCGGGCGAGCCGTTGACGCCACAGGCTGCGGCGATCGAACAGATGGCGGCGACCAGCCGCTAACCAAATGCCGGGCGGAGGTCCCTGAGCCTGGGTGTAGAATCGCCTTGGTTTAAAACCACGGTGGTTTATAATCGAGGACAGGATTTCCGTATGTATTTTCGTCTTCTGGCTGGAGCGCTGTGCGTGTCGGCTTTGGTCGCGCAGCAGCCGATCAAGGTCAATGTCAACGAAGTCGTGGTGCCCGTGACCGTGACCGACGACAAGGGCCGTTTTGTCTCCAACCTCGACCAGAAGGATTTCCAGATTTTCGACCAGGGCAAGGAACAGGCGATCGGCTATTTTACGCGTGAGCGAAATCAGCCGGTGGTGGTGGGGTTTCTGATCGATTTGAGCCAGTCGAGCCGGACCCAGTGGAAGAACTGGGAATCGGCGGCGGAGGAGATGGTTCTGCAGATGCTCCCCGACGATAAGCCCGAGATGAAGAAGCGCTTCGCGGGCTACCTGATCGGGTACGGCAATGAGGCGGAGCTGATGGTGGACACCACCAACGATCCGCAGCCGATTCTCGAAAAGCTGCGCAAGGTGAAGCCGGGCGGCGGGGCGGCGCTGTACGACGCGATTTACCAGGCCTGCACGAATCGCAAACTGGTGCAGGGCGAGCCGGTGGAGCCGCGGCGCATCATCATCATCGTCGGCGACGGCAACGACAACCACAGCAGCCACACGCTCGACCAGGTTTTGGAACTCGCCCAGCGCAACCTGGTGACGATCTACGGGATCTCGACCATTTATTCGGGTTTCACCAGCGAGGGGACGGACGCGCTGCGGCGGCTGGCGGAAGAAACCGGCGGGCGCGTGGAGTATCCGCTGGCGAATCCGTACAAGGACGTCGCGGGATTTTTGTCGCAGCCGCGCGATGAAGGCAATTACGCCATCCAGCCGGGAACGGGCGGATACGCGGCGGCGGTGTCCTCGGCGATTTTCGGCTCGGTGGCCAACGTCGTGGGCGAAGTGACCACGCAGTACATCCTTCGTTACACGCCGGATCTGGCCTCGCAGGATTCTAATAAAGTCTTCCGCAATCTGGAAGTCAAGGTTGCGCTGCCCAACGTGAAGGTCCGGGCGCGCAAGGGCTATTATCCGTTCGGCGTGCAATGATTCTTACCGAGACGCAGACCGCGCGGTATTCGATTCTCACGATCGATTTACCGGGCGGAGAAGCTGTGAATGCAGGGGTTCTTTTAGAAGATCCGGCGACGGATCGTCTGTGGATCCGGCTGCGCCGCGACTGGTTCGAGATTGCTCCGGAAGAAGCCGAGGTTCTGGTGGAACTGGAGGAGGATCTCGCGACCAAGGCCGCGGAGATGGGGGCCGCGGCGCTGTTCGACGCGCTGGAGGATTCCTGGTCGAACGCGGTGCGCGTGAGCGAGCGGCGCGAGTGGATGGTGGAGGATTTCGCGCGCGAGCTCGGCCGGCTGTATCGCGAGCACGTGCGGTCGAACGTGCTGCGATTTGAAACCCATCTGCCGCGGTACTCGCTGGCCGTCGCGGCCGGGAAATTCCTGGAAAATCCCGAAGTGACGGCGGAGGGATGGGAAGAAGCTCCTCCGGATCTGCGCATTTCCGAAGACATGTTCGTGGCGCGGATCGCGGGGCGATCGATGGAGCCGAAGATTCCGGACGGATCGCTGTGCGTGTTCCGGCATGGCGTGGCCGGGTCGCGGCAGGGGCGGCTGGTACTGGTGGAGGCGCTGGGGTCGAACGATCGCTACACGGTAAAGCGCTATCGCAGCGAGAAGCGCCAGATGGCGGAGGGATGGTCGCACGAGCGGATCGTGCTGGAGCCGCTGAATCCGGAGTTCGATTCCTGGGAACTCGATGCGGAAGAAGAGCGGTTCCGCGTGATCGGCGAGTTCGTGCGCGTCCTCGATTAATTCGATGATTCGGACCGAGCGCCTGCTCCTGCGCCAGTGGCGGCCTGAGGATCGTACGCCGTTTGCCGCCATGAACGCGGATCCACGGGTGATGCGGTTTTTCCCGGCTTGTCTTTCGCGCGACGAAAGCGACGCGCTGGCGGAACGGATCGAGGGCGAAATCGAGCAGCGCGGCTGGGGGGTATACGCGGCCGAGCTGATTGAGGATGGATCGTTTCTCGGATTCATCGGGCTTTCGGTTCCCCGATTCGAGGCGCATTTCACGCCCTGCGTCGAAATCGCGTGGCGGCTGGCGGCGGATTACTGGAATCGCGGCCTCGCGACCGAAGGCGCCGCGGCGGTGGTCCGGCACGCGTTCGCGGACCTGGGTCTGGCATCGCTGGTGTCCTTTACCGCAGCGCTGAACGTCCCTTCACGGCGCGTCATGGAGAAGATCGGAATGACGCACGATCCGGCTGAGGACTTCGAGCATCCGTCGTTACCGCAGGGACACTGGCTGCGGGGGCACGTGCTCTACCGGCTCGCGGGGGGCTCCCACAGCTCGATGCGGTTTCCGTCGGAGTCGTAGATCCAGGCGAAGCGGCCGATGGCGGCGTCGCTTTCGCGCTTGGGATCGATTCTGACTCCTTCGGCCTCGAGCCGCGCCAGGATGGCGTCGAGATCGTCGACGATGTAGTTGATCATGAACGCGCCTTCGTAATAGGTCGAAGTCCGCGGAAAGATCGACCACACGGTCTTGTGCTCGCCGCCGTCGGTGGAGCGCCAGTCGAACACGACAGCGTTGTATTCGTTAGGCTGCAGGCCGAGATGCCGCGCGTACCACTGGTTCAGGTCGCTCTTTTGATCGGATTTGAAGAAAACACCGCCGATGCCGAGAATTTTTCCCGCGCTCATTGGGGGTCCTCCGTCCCGGTATTCCAGCATACCGTTGTATTCTGAATTTTGCCGAACGTATTGCTGATCCCCGCCTTCCGGCCGGGACCGGAGTTGCCCAAGCTGCTCGATGCAATCCGCAGGGGTGTGTTTGAAGCGCTGATCGTGGTCGACGACGGCAGCGGGACGGAATATTTGCCGATCTTCGATCAGCTGCCGGCGCGCGTGCTGCGCCACGAAAAAAACCTGGGCAAGGGCGCGGCGCTGCGGACCGGGATTGCGTACGCGATGACGCATCATCCGGGCTGCGGCGTCGTTACGGCGGATGCGGACGGGCAGCATCATCCCGAGGACATCGAGCGGGTGGCGCAAAGCCTGGAACGGCAGCCGGGCGCGCTCGTGCTCGGCGCGCGGACCTTCGAAGGCGACGTGCCGGGCCGCAGCCGCATCGGGAATCATCTGGCGCGCGGCGTGTTCCGGCTCCTGATGGGGCAGACGCTGCGCGATACGCAGACGGGACTGCGCGGGATTCCGGCGGCGCTGCTGGCGGAACTGGCGGCCATGACGTCGGCGGGTTATGAATTTGAGGTCGACATGCTGACCGCGGCCAAACATCGCTCGATCCCGATGGTCGAGGAGCCGATCCGGACGATTTACGAGCCGGGGAATCCGACGTCGCATTTTCACCCGCTGAAGGATTCGATGAAGATCGGATTCGTGCTGGCGCGGTTTACGATGCTGTCGCTCGGGACGGCGGCGCTCGACAACGTGATTTTTTCGTTCGCGATTCGCGAGGGCGCGGCGGCGGGAGTCGCGCAGATTCTTGCGCGCGCAGTGGCGGTGTGCGTGAACTATCCGCTGGCGCGGCGCGCGGTGTTCCTGTCGAAGGAATCGACACTGGGACGCTATCTGACGCTGGTCGCGGCCAGCGCGCTGGCCTCGTTTCAAGCGATGGAATGGTTGCGGCACGCGTTCGGTCTCGGTGTGCTCGAGGCGAAGATCGCGGCGGAATCGGCGCTGTTCATCGTGAACTTCCTCGTGCAGCGCGACTGGGTTTTCGTGCGCAGGAGGCATGAGACGGCGACCGATTGGGATCGCTACTACCGGTCGCCCGCGCCGACCGCGCGTCTGACGCGGCGCTATACCAGCCGCGTGCTGATCGACGCGCTGCGCAGGTTCGGCGGGAAAATCGACCGGCTGGCGGAATTAGGCGGCGCCAATAGCTGCTTTCTCGACAAGATTCGCAGCGAGATTTCTCCAGGCGAGTATCATGTGATCGACACGAATGCGTACGGCCTATCGCTGCTCGGCGGCCGCGGCGTGGTGCCGCATGAACAGAGCTGTCTCGATCTGCGGCTCGATTTGAAGGCCGACGCGGTGTTCAGCATCGGGCTGATCGAACATTTCGACCGCGCGGGGACGAGAACGGCGGTGGAGTCGCACTTCGCGCTGATCAAACCGGGCGGGTGCGCGATTATTTCGTTTCCCACGGCGACGTGGCTGTATCGCGCGGCGCGATGGATCGCGGAATCGGCGGGCGTGTGGCAATTCCCGGATGAGCGTCCGCTCGAGCGGAGTGAAGTGGAAGCCGCCGCGCGGGCGTTCGGCCGCGTCGAGTTCGAAAAAATTCTGTGGCCGATCGTGTTCACACAGCGGCTGATGGTTTTCCGGAAAAATTCATGAGACGGGCGGCGCTGGTCCTGCTGGCAGTGTTGTGCGCGGTCGCGGTGTATGGATTCGTGCATGAGAACCTGTTCGCGCAGGAACTTTGGCGGAACGGAGGGCTCGCGCGCTGGGGCTGGTTCAG
>JAIQFJ010000327.1 GCA_020073325.1 Terriglobia bacterium
TTCCGGCCTCGACATCAGCGGCCAGCGGCTGCTGACCCTTGCCGCCGGGATCGCGGTCTTGGGGCTGCTCTACGCCTTCATCCAGCAGACACGGCTCGGCTCGGCGATCCTGGCGATCTCGCAGGATCCGGAGGGCGCCCAATACATGGGCATTCCGGCGAACCGCATGTATTCGGTGGTTATGGGCCTCTCGGCGGCGATCGCGGCCACCGCCGGCGTGCTCACCGCGCCCTTCCTTACGGTGCAGCCGACCATGGACCTGCTGCCGATGGTGAAGGCCTTCGCCATCGTCATCGTCGGCGGCCTCGGCTCGATACCGGGCAGCATCATGGCGGCGCTGCTCCTGGGCTACAGCGAGACCATCGTCGCCTATACCTTCTCGCCGGCGTGGACGGAGATCGTCTCGCTGGTGGCGGTGCTGCTGACGCTCATCCTGCGTCCCGCGGGGCTGCTCGGAAAACGCGCGGCGTTCTGAGCGGCTCATGGGACGGCGCGGCAAAGATGCGATCGGCGCGGCGGCGGTCTTCGCCGTTCTCGCGCTCATCCCGCTGGTCATCCGCTCCGACTATTTCACCGGCATCCTCACCGTCAGCCTGATCTTCGGCATCTGGACGACGAGCTGGGACTTCATGTCCGGGCTGACCGGCCGCGAGAATTTCGGCCACGCGCTGTTCATCGGCGCCGGCGCCTACACGGCGGCGTTCCTCAACGGCAAGTTCGAGCTCACGCCATGGTTGGGGCTCCCGGTCGGCGCGCTCGCCGCCGTGGCCTTCAGCCTGGTCGTCGGGTTCCCGACGCTGCGCTTGCGCGGCCCCTACTTCGCCCTCGCCATGCTTGCCGCCGCCACGATCATGCAGCGGCTGACGCGCATCTTCTGGGAATACACCGGTGGCGAGGAAGGCATTCCCGGCCTCGATCCGCTCTTCGAGTCCCATCTGGTGATGTACTATTTCTGCCTGGGCGCGCTGGCGCTGACCGCCGGCGTGCTGCTGCTGTTGGCGCGCTCGAGCTGGGGCACCATTCTGCGCGCGATCCGCGGCGACGAAGCCGCCTGCCAAGCGGCCGGCATCAACGTCACCTTCTACAAGATCGCCGCGCTGATGATCAGCTCCGCCTTCGCCGGGATCGGCGGCGCGCTCTATGCCGATTACCAGGAAGCGGTGACGCCCGACGTCTTCGCCGTGGCGCTCTCCATTACCATCATCATCATGGCCTATGTCGGCGGCATCGGGACGATTTACGGCCCGGTGGGCGGCGCCATCCTGCTCGCCATGCTGCCGGAGCTGCTGCGCGGGCTCGGCGAGTACCGGCTCTGGGTCTACAGCCTGGTGCTCATCTTCATTCTTTATTTCACGCCCGGCGGCCTGGTCGCGCCGATCTGGCGGCGCTTTACGGGAACGGCGCGGTGACGGCGCTGCTCCGCGTCGATCGCGTCACCAAGCGCTTCGGCGGCCTGGTCGCCGTGAAGGATGTCTCCTTCGAGCTTCAGCCCGGCGAGATCACCGGCGTCCTCGGCCCCAACGGTGCCGGCAAGACCACGCTCTTCAACCTGCTCACCGGCTTCATTGCCATGGATCTCGGCGTCGCCGAGTTTGACGGGCACTCGCTCGGCGGGCTCGCGCCGCACCGCGTCGTCAATCTCGGCCTCGCCCGTACCTTCCAGCTCTGCCGGCCGTTCCGCGGCATGAGCGTCATCGACAACGTCACGGTCGGTTGCCTGGCGCCGCGCGTGCGCGGCGAAGGCGGCATCGAGGCGCGCGCGCGCCGCATCCTCGGCCAGGTCGGGCTCGGCGCCAAGGCCGAGGCGCTGGTCGATGCGCTTCCCTATGGCGATCTGCGCCGGCTCGAGATCGCCCGCGCGCTGGCGACCAAGCCCAAGCTGCTGCTGCTCGACGAGCCCTTCGCCGGCCTCGGCAGCAACGAGATCGAGCCGCTCTCCCAGCTCATCCGCAGGCTTCACGCCGAGGAAGGCCTCACCATCCTCATCATCGAGCACAAGCTGCGCGAGTTCATGCAGCTGGTCCGGCGCGTCATCGCCATGGATTTCGGCGAGATCATCGCCATCGGCCCGCCGGCGGAGATCGTGCGCCATCCCCGCGTAGTCGAGGCCTATATCGGCCGGACGGAGGCTCCGCTTGGCGCTGCTTGAGATTCGCGACCTGGTCGTCCACTACGGCAAGGCGCTGGCGCTCGAGGGCGTCAGCATGACGGTCGAGCCGGGCGAGCTGGTCGCCGTGCTCGGCCCCAACGGCGCTGGCAAATCGACGCTGCTCAAGGCGATCTCGCGCGTCGTGCCGATCAGCAGCGGCGACATCACCTTCGCCGGCAACTCGCTCAATCCGCTGCCGGCGCACAAGGTGGTGGCTGCCGGCATCTGCCACTGCCCGGAGGGCCGGCGGCTCTTTCCCGAGCTCACGGTGCTGAAGAACCTGCAGCTCGGCGCCTATCTCCGCGACGACAAGGACGGCATATCAGCCGATCTGCAGCGCGTCTACGAGCTCTTCCCGGTCTTGAGCGAGCGCTCGCGCCAGCAGGCGAGCACGCTTTCGGGCGGCGAGCAGCAGATGGTGGCGATCGGCCGCGCGCTCATGGGGCGGCCGAAGCTGTTGCTGCTCGACGAGCCGTCGGTCGGCATCGCCCACCGGCTCAAGGTGCAAATCTTCGAATCGATCCGCGCCATCCAGCAGGCCGGCACCGCGATCCTGCTGGTCGAGCAGGACGCCCTCTCGGCGCTCGGCATCGCCGGCCGCGTCTACCTGCTCGAGCATGGCCATGTGGCGCGCGAAGGCAGCAGCGACGCGCTGTCCCGCGATGACTATATCCGGCAGGTCTATCTTGGCGTCTGAGCCGCGCAGCAACATTCCGACCGCGGCTGGCCTGCTCGTCGCCGAGCTCGAAGCACATTCCGTCGATCGCGTCTTCTGCGTGCCCGGCGAGAGCTATCTTTCCGTTCTCGATGCCGATGGGTCGATCACCAGCAACACGGCCACGATCGCGATTCAGTAAGTCCGCGTCTCGCTAGGTCCTCCTCCGGGCACGATCTTCGGATCGTGCCCTTTTGTTTTCTGTCGACCACGCGCCACCCTACCCGTCAAGTGAACGTCTCATAAGTCGCGGACAGCGAGCCGCGACCAGAGGGAGCGGTCAAGACTGACGTTTCACAAACTCCCGTCGCTGAGACTCTTGATCGAAGCGGCGGCGCGTGGAGGCCTACCAGGCGTCGCGACCGCCGAGGACCCGCGGGATCGTGGCGCCGAGAATGCGCAGGTAAAACAGCAGGCAGTAATGCCGTGCGAGAAACAGATCCAGTCGCCGCCGCTGCCGGTACGTCAACCGATTCCGGCCGCGCGTCTGCCACAGCCCGCTCAGGCCGGGTTTCAACTGAAGAATCTCTGCCGATGCCGCGCCGTAATGCGCGTCCCACTCCGCTGCCGTCACCGGCCTGGGACCCACCAGCGACATCTCTCCGCGAACGACGTGCCACAACTGCGGGAGTTCGTCGATCGAATGGCGGCGGCAGAAGGCGGCGAAGCGGCTGGTGACACGCGGATCGTCGCCGGCCTTGATTTCCGGCACGTGCGATTCACCCAGATGCTCGACCAGGCCGGAGGCTCCGGGCTCGCCGTTCCACATGGTGCGGAATTTCAGCATCCACAACAGAACGCCGTTGCGGCCCACGCGGCGATGCGCCACCAGCGGCGCGCTCTTCGAAAGAATCGCTGTGGCGGCCGCGATCGCGAGCAGGAACGGGAGCAGAAAAAGTCCCGCGGTCAGTGCGATCAGCCGCTCCAGCGCCGACAACAGCTTCTTCATCTAACGGGAGTATACGAACGTCCCGCGCCTGTCCGATAGACGATCCAAAGCAGCCGATGCGAGCCTTTTAGCGCCGCGCAAATTCGACAAAACGCGACGTTACTTCCTTCGCATTGGCCGGCTTCAAACCGTGCGGAGCGCCCTCAATCGTGAGTAGCTCCGTTCGCGCCGGGATCAGGGCGATGGCCGCGCGCATTTCGTCGATCGACCCGAACGTGTCGCGCGATCCATGGGCAAACAGCGCGGGAATTTCGAGCGCCGAGAAATGCTCCGTCCGCGGCCGATCCGCTTTCCCCGGCGGATGCAACGGATACGACAACAGCAACAGTGCGTCGGCGAGCCGCGCGTCTTCGGAAGCGGCCATCGACGTCTGTCTTCCTCCGTAAGAAGATCCGGAAAGATAAATCTTCGGAGCGATCTCGCGGATCGCAGCAGCGGCCGCCCGCACACCGTCGCGATCGCGAGCCGCCTGTGCCGGAAACGGCGGACCGTGCGGGCGCGCCTGCCGATACGGCAAGTCGTAGCGGAGAACGAACCACCCGGCTTCGCAAAGTTGATCGGCGATTCCGCGCAGCAGCGGAGCGTCGCAATTCCCGCCCGCGCCGTGCGTGATCGCGAGCGCATGGCCGTGCGCCTTCGCCGGCTCGTGCAGCCATCCTTTCACCAGGTCGCGTTCAAAACGTTTCGCAGGCAATTTCGCCCTTTCCCCAGACCGTCTGGCGTCCGACGCCGGTCCAGCGCGCGATTTCCAGATACGGAAGAAATTCTCCCAGATCGCCTTCGTATTCGGCGACTCCCCTGAAGCCACCGAGAGAATGAGTCTGCCCGGTCGCGCGGCTGGTGCGCTCGGCGGCGACATGTTGAATCTCGCAGCGCGTCATTTTGATCTGCGACGCGCGTTCGGCGATGGCTTTGAAATCGATGTCGAGAGGTCCGCCTTGGTAGAGCGCGCGAAGCGTGCTGATGCGGTCGCGGATGTGGGCGAAGAGAATGTCGAATTCGGGCTGCGGGCCTCGTTTGAGTTCGGTGGGAGTGAGAAATGTGACGCGAGCGCGGCTCGCCGTCTCGGCTGCGATCAGGGAGAACTCCATGACCCGATCCTCGACAATCTCTTTCTGACGAAACGCTTCCGCGATCGGCGCGAAAGGAAGTTCGACATCGAAAAGATGTATTCCGCACTCAGTCGGACGAACGCGCAGCACAAAGGGACGCGGCAGATTACGCAGGCCGCTGGGGCCCGCGGCTCGCTCGGGGGCGAAGAAGCGCGAATAGAACTCGGGATTAAGTTTCCGAAGCTGACTTCCCAGTTTGCCGCGGACGATGTTCGCGTCGAGATCGGATCGATGGCCGGTAAAGCGAACTACGCGGACTCGGAAGTCGGCAGGCAAGCCTCATCTTAACCGACGATTTCGTACGCTAGGGGAATGAGACGGGCGGCGATTTTGTTGGTAGCGTTCGCGTGGGTGATGCTGTCCCAGGACCGTTCGTCGAAGGTGGCGGAGTACCCGTCGCCGAAGGTGCGGGAGTCGCAGGAAGTGGTCGTGAACGGCGTCGTGGAACGGTGGCAGCTCGAGTGGACGTCGGAGCCGAAGCCGGTCTGTGAGCCAAGCGAAATCTCATTGACCTGCCCGTGCACCGGTTTTGCTTTCGGCGAAGGGGGCCAGTTGGACTTGGTTCGTTACCGCGAGGCGAAGGAAATCGATCGCTTGCCCTTGACACCACTGTTTGACGAACAGTTCGCCGACGCTGGCATCGTGGCGATCATCCAAAGATGGGCGACGCAAGACGACGATTTCACAGCGTCCTTACGAGACGGCTTTCCGCAAAGCGTGGCTAAGCGGAAGACCGTTCAGGTGATGCACTTCGCCGATTACGACCACGACGGATCCGCGACGGAATTTCTACTTCAAATAGGCACGGCTCCATGCGGCAAACAAGTCTGCGTCGCTGTTGGATTGTCGAAAACGAAACCGAGTCTCCACGCGTTCGGAACCGCCATGGCGCCAGACAAGCCGCTCTACTTGCAGCGCCGGATTTGGGAGCAGTTTCGCAAGTCGAATGGAGAAATTCGAGCCGAATCCTGGACCTGCGGCGATCACGGCTCCGAAATCAGCACGAGCGTTCTCCTCCGTGCGACTCCGCAAGGAATCGACGGCAAATGGCGGGAATACTCGTGTCCTCCCGAGCGACGGCGGCTCATCAAAGAGACTCCTTTGAGCGCCCCTCTATACTGAAATTGTGGCGTTCCGTCTAGGCCTGGATTATAAACCGCGCGGCGACCAGCCCGCGGCGATCGATGCGCTGGTGCGCGGCCTGCGCGACGATGAGCAGCACCAGGTTCTGCTCGGCGTCACCGGGTCCGGAAAGACGTTTACCATCGCCAAGGTGATCGAGCACACGGGCCGTCCGGCTCTGGTTTTGGCGCACAACAAGACCCTCGCCGCCCAGCTCTATCAGGAATTCAAAACATTTTTCCCGCAAAATGCGGTTGAGTATTTCGTCAGCTACTACGACTACTACCAGCCCGAGGCTTACATTCCCTCCGGTGACGTGTACATCGAAAAAGAAGCGACCATCAACGACGAACTCGACAAGCTGCGGCTTTCTGCGACGCGGTCGCTGTTTGAGCGGCGCGATTGCGTGATCATCGCGAGCGTAAGCTGCATTTACGGTCTCGGCTCGCCCGAAGCGTACTACGGCATGCTCCTGATGCTCGAAAAGGGCCAGAAAATCGAGCGGCAGGAGATCACCTCGCGCCTGGTCGATATTCTCTACGAGCGCCACGAAGGCGATTTCAAGCGCGGTACGTTTCGCGTCCGCGGCGACGTCATCGAAGTTTTCCCCACCTACGACGACAACGCCTTTCGCATCAGCCTGTGGGGCGACGAGATCGAATCGCTGGAACAGATTGATCCGCTGACCAGCCAGGTAAAGCAGACGTTTCTGCGGCTCCCGATTTATCCCAAGACGCACTACGTCATGTCGAACGAGACGCGCTACAGCGCGCTGCAGAGCATCGAAAACGAGCTGACCTGGTGGAAAGGCGAGCTGGAAAAAGAAGGCAAGCGCATCGAAGCCCAGCGCCTTTATCAGCGCACCATGTTCGATCTCGAAATGATCCGCAACATCGGCTACTGTCACGGGATCGAAAATTATTCCCGACATTTTTCGGGACGCCTGCCGGGACAAGCCCCGCCGACACTGCTCGACTATCTGCCCCACGATGCCTTGCTGTTCATCGATGAGAGCCATCAGACCATCCCGCAGCTTCAGGGCATGTATCACGGCGACCGGTCGCGAAAAGAGACTCTGGTGAAGTTCGGTTTCCGCCTGCCGAGCGCGCTGGATAACCGTCCGCTGACCTTTGAAGAATTCGAGAATCGCGTCCACCAGATCGTTTACGTATCGGCGACGCCGGGTCCGTACGAGTTGACCAAGACCTCGGGCGCGGTGATCGAGCAGATCATCCGGCCGACGGGATTGGTCGATCCCGAAATCGACGTAAAGCCGATCCGCGGCCAGGTGGACGATCTGCTGCACGAAATCCGCCTGCGCGCCGAACGCAATGAGCGCGTCCTGGTGACGACGCTCACCAAGCGCATGTCGGAGGATCTGGCCGAGCATTACACCGAAGCCGGCGTGAAATGCGCCTATCTGCATTCCGAAGTTTCCACTCTCGACCGCGTCAAGATTCTACGCGACCTGCGGCGCGGCACCTACGACGTGCTGATCGGCGTGAATCTTCTGCGCGAAGGGCTCGATCTGCCGGAGGTTTCGCTGGTGGCGATTCTCGACGCCGATAAAGAAGGTTTCCTGCGATCGGCCGGCTCGCTGATTCAGACCATGGGACG
>JAIQFJ010000328.1 GCA_020073325.1 Terriglobia bacterium
ATCCCCCGCCTGGGAAGGGACGAGATTCGCGAGTTTCAAACCCGTCATGGAGAATTCTAACGATAACCAATCAATGCTTACCGATGTGCTGATCATTGGCGGAGGCGGGGCCGGGATCAGAGCGGCGATCGAAGCGGCCCGTGAAGGTTGCCGGGTGATCGTGACGAACAAGGGCCCGGTGGGAAGATCCGGAATCACCCCCATGGCCATGGAGGCCCTGCAGTGTGTCTGCACTCCGGGGGATTCGGAAGAACTCCATTTCCGGGATGCCGTTGCCGGAGAACGATACCTGGGCGATGAGAGGCTGATTGCCGTCATGGTGCAGGAGGCCAGACAGCGGGTTCGAGACCTGGAGAGTTTTGGCGTTCGAGCACCGCGTTCTGATACGCCGGCATGAAGACGCTGCGCATCAGGTCCGCCGAGAGCTTCCCGCCGCTGCCGTGGCCGAGCAGAACTTTATCGCGCGTCATGATGGGAACCGGGCACTGCAATGTCATTGGATGGTGCACAACGAAAATGCATTGTGCCTCCGATACTGGTGATAGGCCGCGCAGGCGCCCTCGGGCGACACCATCGGCGCTCCCAGCGGCTCCTCGGGCGAACAGCTTTTCCCGAACGCCGGGCAATCCGTCGGCTTGGCGAGCCCTTGCAGGACCTGCGCCGCGATGCAGATGCTCGGCTCCTCCGCCGTGACGTCCTCGACGCCGTAAATCCGTTCGGCGTCGAAATCGGCGTATTCTGCGCGCATTTTCAGGCCGCTCTGCGGAATATTGCCGATGCCGCGCCACTTGCGATCGCTCACTTCGAACACGCGCTCGATGACGCGCTGCGCCGGTAGATTGCCTTCGAACTTCGCCGACCGCGCATATTGATTCTCGACTTCGTACCGCCCGTCCTCGAGCTGATCCACCAGCATCGCGATCGCTTCGAGAAGATCCACCGGCTCGAATCCGCCGATCACGATCGGCACTTTGTACTTCGCGGAAAGCTCCGGATACTGCCAGTAGCCCATGATGGTGCAGACGTGGCCGGGTCCGATGAATCCCTGGACGCGATTTTCCGGCGATTCGAGCAGCAGCTTGATCGCCGGCGGCACCAGCACGTGCGAAGCGAGCATCGAAAAATTGCTCAGCCCCTCGCTCTTCGCCATGAACGCAGCCATCGCGTTCGCCGGAGCCGTCGTCTCAAATCCGATCCCAAAAAACACCACTTTGCGCGCCGGATTGTCGCGCGCGAACTTCACCGCGTCCATCGGCGAATACACCACGCGCACGTCGCCGCCCGACGCTTTTACGTTGAAGAGATCTCTTTGCGAGCCGGGGACGCGCAACATGTCGCCGTACGACATAAACGTCACCTCGGGACGTGAGGCGATTTCTACGGCTTTATCGACAACTTCGATGGGGGTCACACATACTGGGCACCCAGGCCCGTGGACCAGCTCCACTTGCGGTGGAATGAGTTCGTCGATGCCGTAGCGCATGAGCGTATGTGTCTGCCCCCCGCAGATCTCCATCAGCACCCATGGGCGCGTCACCCGGTTCGCAATCCTGTGGACCAACGCTTTCGCGATCGCCGGATCGCGATATTCGTCGAGGTACTTCATTGCGGTTTCCTCCGCACCATCGACGTAAGCTCTGTCTCGGCTTCAAACTCCGCCAGATTCAATTCGTCTTCAAGCTGACCCGTCTTTTCCAGCAGCTTGTATGTCCGCTCGGCCTCGTCTTCATCCACTTTGCTGATCGCGAAACCGACGTGCACCAGCACGTAGTCTCCTGTGTGCGCTTCGGGCACCAGATCGAGGAAGACGGGGCGTTTCGTCCCGCCGAACTGCACGATTCCCAAGCGATTCTTGCGAACGGTGCTTTCTTCGACAATTTTCCCGGGTACAGCCAGACACATAATTTCCTCCAGACAGACCGGGCCTTAACGGCCGGCCTGTATAAACTGCCCGACCACTTCACGCACGCGGTTTACTGCTTCCCCCAACCGCGCCTCCACTGCTTCCGACAATCCGATTCCTGTGGCCACGCTCGCGGGCTCCATTCCAACCACCGCAACCTCCCGCGGTGTTCCGCCGAGCAGCGCGAGCGCGGCCAGGATATCCTTCGCTCCTCCTTCATGAGCGGTCGACCCGTGTCCGCTCATGCCCAGGAGTTCCCCTTTGCGAAGCACATGCACCGAGCCAGGCTCGGCCCCCAACTTCACTGCATCCAAAAAAACGACGGCGGCGCGGTCTAGCACTGCTCCCAGTAATGCCAGGCCGCATGTGCCGCCGTCGATCAGCTCAACTGCCGTACCCCACTCCTCGTGGAACGGCGCGAGCTTGGACAGGAGTTCCATTCCAACCCCGTCGTCCTGCAAAAGCCGATTGCCGATCGCCAGAATCAAAATAGGGGCAGGACCGTTCGCTGCAGTCGCGGATCGCTGCTCCGTTTCTGCACGACCGACCAAGCCTGCAAGTTCAGCGGCATTGCGAGCCGCAACCGCAGGGAACGGTCCAACCCCGATCTGGTTCTCAGCTAATCCAGGTATTGGCATCCTTGTCGCCCTCAATCGAATGCTTCTCGCCCGAAATGATCGAATCCACCAACCCGTCCTTGTACAGGTGCGAATCGTACAGAACGATGTAGATGTGGAACATCGCGATCAGAATGATGAACCACGCGGCCAGGTGATGCCACATATGGACCCGGAAACTTCCGCCGAGCAGCGGCGTGGTCCACCCCAGCACGCGATCCCAGAAGCCGCCCGGATTCCCTTCGCCCAGGAGCGCGAGCCCCGTGACGCCTTCGAATCCGCACAGCGCGAAAAATCCCGCATACGAGCACCCGGCCAGCGAATTGTGGCCGATGTTGACATAGCCGCGCTCCAGATGCATGTACTCGATCATCTGGTGAATCACGGCCTTGTACCACGACGGTTTCCAGAAGAACGGAAATCCGCTGCGTGCGTAGTTGTTGCCCACGAAGAACCAGTACACCCGGACTGCGATGCTCAACAGCAGCACGTATCCGAAGATGAAATGGAACTCGCGCATGTGACCCATGGTGAAGCGCTCGAACGCTTCACCCGGGGTCGGAGAGAAAAACGGCGTGGCGATGAACAATCCCGTGAAGAACAGGACCGGAATCGCAAGCGCATTCACCCAGTGCGTCAGCCGGATCGGGACCTGCCACACATAGTGGCGCTTGGTCGCCTGAGGAATCACCTCGGTTTCCTTTTTCCCGAGCGGCTTAAGCGGAGGTGTCTTCGTCTCAATCAGCATGGCCATGGCTGCCTTACCTCACGACGACTTTCGCCAGTTCCTCGCCTTCCGGACTCAGCACGTGCGTCGCACATGCCAAGCACGGATCGAACGAGTGGATCGTACGCATCAGTTCGACGGGTTTGTTGGAATCGGCCATCGGTGTCCCGAGCAGCGCCGATTCGTACGCGCCCTTTTGTCCGTCGCCGTCTTTCGGCGACGCGTTCCACGTCGAAGGAACCACAACCTGGTAGTTGAAGATTTTCTTGTCCTTGATGTGGATCCAGTGGCACAGCGCGCCGCGCGGAGCCTCTGACGGACCGAAGCCTTTGCAGTCTTCCGGCCAGGTCTCGGGCGCCCACTTGGTCGTATTCGCCGTGCTGCTGTCGCCGGCCTTCAGGTTGGCGATCAGCTTGTTGTACTCGTCCAGCAGCCACTTCGCCGCGAGCCGCGTTTCCAGCCCGCGAGCCGCGGTGCGGCCGAGTGTCGAGAACAGAGCCTCGGGTCCCACCTTCAGGCGTCCCAGGGCTTCCGTGACGACTTCTTTGTAATCGCTGCGTCCGCTCGCGAAGCCGACCAGCATGCGCGCCAACGGACCCACTTCCATCGCGTGGCCCTTCCACCGCGGAGCCTTGACCCAGGAGTACGCGCCATTCTCGTCCAGGTTCTGATACGGCGGCTTGGGACCCGTATAGTTCGGCTTGGTGATGCCGTCCCATGGATGCAGTGCCTTGGTGCCGCCCGGATAGTCGTACCAGGAATGCGCCACCTGCTCCTGAATTTCGCTCGCGCTGGTATGATCGATCGGCAGAACCTCGCCGAGGTTCTTGTTGAGGATCACCCCGCGCGGGATGAGGAACTTCGACGGATCGCCGATGCCGTTCTGCGGCACGTCGCCGTAGCTCATGTAGTTGCCGAGCCCCGCGCCGATCTTGGTCCATTCCGGATAGAACGATGCGATGGCGAGCAGATCCGGCACGTACAGGTTCTCGACGATCCCCTGCGCCTGCACGATCAGGTCATGGACCATGTTCAGCCGTTCCATGTTGATCGCGTTATCGCCGTTCAGGTTGATCGAGACCGGCACGCCGCCCACCAGATAATTCGGATGCGGATTCTTGCCGCCGAAAACCGCGTGGATTTTGACGATCTCTTTCTGCCACTGCAGCGCTTCCAGGTAATGCGCCACCGCCATCAGGTTCGCTTCCGGCGGCAGTTTATACGCCGGATGGCCCCAATAGGCGTTCTGGAAGATGCCGAGCTGTCCCGAATCCACGAATTTCTTCACCGTGTTCTGGATGTCGGCGAAATAGCCGGGGGACGTGGTCGGCCAGGAAGGAGAGACCTTTTGCGCGAGCGCTGCCGTCGCCGCGGGATTGGCTTTAAGGGCCGAGACCACGTCCACCCAGTCCAGTGCGTGCAGGTGATAGAAGTGAATCACGTGATCCTGCACGTATTGGGTCAAAAACATAATGTTGCGGATGATGTCCGCGTTCTTCGGTACCTGAATGCCGACCGCGTTTTCGACGGCGCGGACCGAAGCCAGCGCGTGCACGGTGGTGCACACGCCGCAGATTCGTTCGACGAAAGCCCATGCGTCGCGGGGATCGCGGCCTTGGAGGATGACCTCGATCCCGCGCCACATGGTTCCGGAGGAAATCGCGTCCTTGACGACACCCTTGTCATCGAGCATTGCCTCGATTCTCAGATGCCCTTCAATTCGCGTGACAGGATCTACGACGACACGTTTTGCCATGGCTTAATTCCCCCTGTTCTCTGGATTCTGGTTTTCGGCGGGCTCTGATTTTTCAGGCTCCGGGTTGGAGGTTAAGTTCCGGACCCCTTTCCGAGCAACCACCGACACAAGGTGCGCGCCGATACCCGCAGCCGAAAGAACAGTGAGAGTCTTGCCAATCGAATCCGGTGTCGACTCGATACCTGGGACCGGAATATTCGAGAGACGTTGATAGAAGGGACCGTTGTCCCAGAAATTTTCTTCGCTGCAGCCGATGCAGCCGTGTCCCGATTGAATCGGGAACGAAACGCCGCAATTCCACTTCGTGGTCGAGCACGAATTGAAGGTGGAAGGACCACGGCAGCCCATCTTGTACAGGCACCAGCCCTTCTTCGCGCCTTCGTCGTCCCACGCTTCGACGAACATGCCCGCGTCGAAAAACGCGCGCCGGTAGCATTTGTCGTGAATGCGTTGTGCGTAGAACATCTTGGGACGGCCCTGCCGATCCAGCTCCGGCAGCTCGCCGAAGGTCAGGAGATACGTCAGAACGCCCGTCATGACTTCCGCAATCGGAGGGCAGCCAGGCACGTTGATCACTGGTTTGTCGGTGATCAGCTTGTAGACCGGCTTCGCGCCCGTCGGATTCGGCTTGGCGGCCTGCACGCATCCGTTCGATGCGCAGGAGCCCCAGGCCACAATCGCCTTGGCGTCCTTCGCCGTCTCCAGCAGGATGTTGGTGAAGGATTCCCCGCCGATGGTGCAGTACACGCCATTGTCGTTGGTGGCGGCATTGCCTTCCACCGCGAGAATGTACTCGCCCTTGTAATCCTTCATCACTTTTTTGCGGATCTCTTCCACCTGGAAGCCGGCGGCGGCTTGCAGGGTATCGTCATAGTCCAGAGAGATCAGGTTCAGGACGATGTCTTGCGCGATCGGATGGGATGAGCGGATAAAAGACTCGCTGCAGCAGGTGCATTCCAACCCATGAAGCCAAATCACCGGAATCCGGGGCTTCTTTTCCATCGCGGCGACCAATTGAGGAACCATTGCTGACGTCAATCCGATCGCAGCGGCAGATTGAGTGCAGAATTTAAGAAAAGTGCGGCGATCCACGCCGTGTGCACGGAGGATGTCGTATGTAGAAGGTTTGCGCTCGAGAACTTCCATTCGCGGCCCCCCTCCTTTCGGTCGATCAAGGAAGCAAGCGCGACGCCAATCGGTAACTTATAGATTTAACAATGTTTGTCGTGCGAATGACCCATTTCCCGCGCGCCTTGGCACGAACGCATGCGTGAATTCCCCCATGACCGGCGCATCGGTCGGTCTAATCCCGCCGCGACGCTGGGTGGAGGAACCGCCTCGCCACCTCAGGGCTCGTCGATGTCGAACGTCATCCTGAGTCCGCCTGGATTTTCCAGGTGAAAGTGCAGCGGCTTGCGCGGGGGCGGCACCACACGCTGGAACACGCGCGCGTTGTCGAACAGGGCCGGCAACTCCCGCCATCGATCGTCCTCGCGCAGCGCGCTCTCGAGCTGCACCGTGTGCGGAGCCGGCGCGGATTTCTGAAAGATCACCGTTCCAATTCCCGATTGCTCCAGAAAATCGCTCACCTGGCTGGTTGAGCTGAACTTCATCTTATAGTCATAGCCCGACCACCGGCTGCTCGACAGAGCTTTCGTCGCCCGATACACGACATGCTCGAAGTTCCTGTCGCGCAGGGCCATGGCGGCAATCAGAGCCCCCTCGGTCTCGGCATCGCCGGCGACCAGCGAGACCCGGTCGACTCGGGGAAGCTGTTCCCATGCGTGCGCGTATCCAAGATTCGTCTGCCGCTCCGCCGGCAGCGTATTCCATCCCAGCACCGCGCAGCACAAAGCTGCCAGCGCGACTCGAAGATACCTGGGCGACCGGTCCCACGCCATGCGCCACCCCTTCGCCGCCAGAAGCGTGATCGCGGGAAGGGCAGTGATCAGGTAACGATCCTCGAAGGGCGTATTCACCACCGAGAAGAAAATCCAATTGGCCGCGACCAGCGCAGCCATCGCCGTCCACAGATTCCGCTTGCGCCCTGAAACAACCGCGACGCTCGCCAGGATCGCCAGCAATGGCATCAGCCACACCAGCGTGCTCCCCGCGCGGGCGATGTAGTGGAGTGAATTCCCAGTAACCGACCCGATTGTGAGGGGATAGGATTCGCCCGCCACAAACGGCATCGCGACCACCGCGGCGACGCCGGCTAAGCCCAGGCAGGTCCTGGCGACGATCTTGGCCACGCTGGCCTTTCCCCGCGGCGCGACCCACCCGGTGAGAACGGGAACCAGAACCACGACGAGCCCTCGCCCGTTGGTCGCCACCGCCATCGCCGCGAACAGCGCAAACAGGAAGGCATCGCGCCGCCGGCCGCTTTCGAGATACCATCCGTAGGCCGCCGTCGCGGCCAGCGTCAGCAGGCCGACCAACAGATCGGCCATCACCGTGTTCGTCGATCTCTGCACGACGCGGGCGCTGGTAAACATCACCGCGCAGGCCAGCGCCGCCATTTCTCCGCACTCCCGCCGGGCGATTTCGTAAATACAAATCCCGAGAGCCGCGCCGAGAACCGCCATCCATCCGAGCATCGCGGCCGTGCTTCTTCCGAACGCCAGCATCCACGGGCCCAGCAATGCGTAAAACA
>JAIQFJ010000329.1 GCA_020073325.1 Terriglobia bacterium
GTTGTCGCCGAACAGGGGCTTCGGCATGAAGGTGACACTCTTGCCGTACTGATAGCCGACATTGCGGATCACGTACTTGTACGTCATCATGTTGTCGGCCGATTTCACCATGGTGTCGAAGCGCTGGTCGATTTCGCACTGGCCGCCCGTGGCGACCTCGTGATGGTGGCATTCGATATCGAGCCCGCACCGGATCATCACCTCCACCATTTCCGCGCGCAGATCCTGATAGTGATCCGTCGGAGGCACCGGGAAGTAGCCTTCCTTATAGCGCGGCCGATAGCCCAGGTTGTTGTTCTCCCGGCTCGAATTCCAGCGCCCTTCTTCCGCGTCGATGAAGTAGAAGCCCGAATGCGCGTTCTGATCGAAACGCACGTTGTCGAAGATGAAAAATTCCGCTTCCGCGCCGAAATAGGCCGTGTCGGCGAGCCCCGAATTCTTCAGGTACAACTCCGCTTTCTGCGCGATCCACCGCGGATCGCGATCGTAATGCTGCCGCGTGATCGGATCGATCACGTCGCAGGTCATCACCAGCGTCCGCGTTTCGTAGAACGGATCGATGTAAGCCGTCGCCGCGTCGGGAATCAGCAGCATGTCGCTCTCATTGATCGCCGCCCAGCCGCGGATGCTCGATCCGTCCATGCCGAAGCCTTCCTCGAAGGAATCCTCCTTCAACTGGCTGATCGGATACGACACGTGATGCTGCAGGCCGGGCAGATCCGTAAAGCGAAGATCGACCTGCTTGGCGTCACTTTTTTTTGCGAAATCGAGGACATCCTTGGGCGTTTTAGCGGCGTGGCTCATCCCTCGATCATAGCCATTCGGAAACGTGACCGGGAATAAAAACTTTGAATGAGAGCGATAAGCTGATAGACGCTTTCGCCCGTTAAACTAAGGCGTGGAGCAGATCGCCCTCAGTTGGGGACCCGAACCGGGTCTTTACTCCGTGAGTGAATTGACTCAGGCCATGCGCGGCCTGCTGAGCGACCATTTCAGCGATATCTGGGTCTCCGGCGAAATTTCAGGGGTTCGCCTTCCGGGCAGCGGCCATTACTACTTCACGCTCAAGGATGAAGCGGCGCAGCTCAAATGCGTCTGCTACCGCATGACCGCCCGGTATCTCAAGTTCAAGCCGCAGGACGGGATCGCCGTGCTGGTGCGCGGCCGCATCGACGTCTACGACGCGCGCGGCGAAGTGCAGATGATCGTCGATTCGATCGAGCCGCAGGGCCACGGCGCTCTGCAACTCGCCTTCGAGCAGCTCAAGAAAAAGCTGGCGATGGAAGGACTGTTCGAAGCGTCGCGCAAACGCCCGATTCCCGTGATGCCCGAACGCATCGGCATCGTGACCTCGCCCACCGGAGCCGTCATTCGCGACATCCTTCACGTGCTCGACCGGCGCTTCTCGGGCAGGCATGTTCGTATTTATCCAGTGCAGGTGCAGGGCGAGGGATCGGTGGAGCAGGTGTCCGCCGGGATCGACTATTTCAGCCGGTCGGGTTGGGCGGATGTGGTGATCGTCGCGCGCGGCGGCGGATCGCTCGAAGATTTGTGGACCTTCAACGAAGAGCGCGTCGCGCGCGCCATCTTCGAATCGGCGGTGCCGGTGATTTCCGCGGTCGGCCATGAGACCGATTTCACCATTGCCGATTTCGTTGCCGACCTGCGCGCGCCCACGCCGTCGGCGGCCGCGGAAATGGTGATCTGTACGCGTCAAAGCCTGGAAGATCGGCTCGACGGCTGCGAAGCGAAGCTGCGCCAGGCCATGCGGCTCGAAATCGCGCTGCTCGCGCGCCGCTTGAACGCCCTGACGGTCGATCGCGCCCGTCTGCATCGGGCGATCGGGAAACAGATGCAGCGCGTCGATGAAATGGATTACCGGCTTCGCGAACGATGGCGCGAAGTCGTGAGTGAAAGCCGCCGCGCTTTAGACCAGTTGGAGTCGCGCCTCGGTCTGTCCAATGTGCGGCTGAAACTCGCGGGACGCCGCAGGCGTCTGGATGCGTGCGAGAACGCGCTGATTCAATCGATGGAGCGCCAGATCAGCCGCGCCCGGCAATCGCTCGGTCCAGCGGAAGCGCACTTGCGCCAGTTAAGCCCGCTCAAGATTCTGGAGCGCGGCTACGCGATCGTCGAGCGCGACGGCAAGATCCTGAAGTCGCCGGCCGATGCGCCTGCCGATTCGGAGATCCGGGTCCGCCTGGCCGGAGGCGACCTTCAAGCCAAAGTGCTCCCGCGTTAGAGAATTTTTCCTTCAAGCCGGCACTAAGTTTCTGTGGGCGATCCTTTGCTGCTGCCGGCCCTTGCGATCGTTGCGGGAATCGTGCTCGGCCGCGCTCTTCAATTTTCGCTCCTCGAAGCCGCATGGCCCGTCGCCGCATTCGCCTTGCTTGCGATTGTTGGGGGGCGTGCCCGCCGGCCCGCGGCCGATCCCCCGACCGGCCCGATCGATCCACCTCAAAACGGCGATCCAGGGGGTCCGCGTCCCATTTATCACCTCTGCATTTGGCTCGCCTGCCTCTTTCTGGGCGCCGCGGCCGAGGCATGGCATCGCCCCGGACCTCCACCGACCATCGACGCCGGACCGCGCGAAACGATGATCCTCGAAGGCTGTGTCGTCGAGCCCACAGTTCTTTCCTCCGATCGCGAACGATTCACGCTGGAACTCGCCCCGCACGCCCGGGCGCGTGTGAATCTCGCCCTGGGCGACGGCGACACGCCGCAGCGGCTCGACTATGGTCAGCACGTCGAAATCGATGCGCGTCTGCGCGCTCCGCACAATTACAACAACCCCGGCTCGTTCGACTACGCCGGCTATCTCGCCCGACAGGACATCTTCTGGACCGCCTCCATGCGAGCCGGTTCCGCGGCGCGCATCCTGCCCGGACGGTGCGGCTCGCGATTCATGGCCGCGGTCTTCGCCCTGCGAGTCGCGGCGCTTGGCCGGATCGAAAAACTCTACGGCTCCGACACCTACTCCACCGGCATGATGGAAGCGATCCTCATCGGCGAAACCTCGCGCCTGGAAAAAATCTGGACCGAAGATTTTCGACGCACCGGCACCTTTCATGCCCTGGTGATCTCCGGAGTCCACGTGACGGTGCTTGCCGCGGTGCTGCTCTTTTTTCTGCGGCTCTGCCTGATCCCCGAAATTTCCGCGCTGGCGATCACCGCGCTGGGAGCGTGGCTCTACGCGCTGGTCTCCGGATTTTCCGCGCCCGTCGTGCGAGCCGCGGGAGGATTCACGCTCTATCTTGTCGCGCGATTCTTCTTTCGCCGCGGACGCGTGCTGAATCTTCTGTCGGCGATCGCGATTGTTTATCTTCTCTACGATCCGTCGCAGATGTTCGATGCGAGCTTTCAGCTTTCCTTCTTATGTGTCGCCGCCATTGGCGCCTTGGCCGCGCCTCTCTTGAAGGCCACATCGGAGCCGCTGGCCCGAGGCCTGCATGACCCTGCCAATACCGACCTCGACGCGCATCTGCTGCCTCGCGTCGCACAATTCCGTATCGAGATGCGGCTCGCCGCGGAGACCATCGCGCTGTGGACGCGCATCCCGTACACGTGGGTCCTGCGCGGATTCGCCTCGATCGCACGCCCCGCGCTCTTCGCCTTTGAAACAGCCGTCATCTCGACCGTCGTGCAGATCGGCCTCGCGCTGCCGATGGCCGTATACTTCCATCGCCTCTCTTTTACCGGCCTCACCGCGAACGTCCTGATCGTTCCGCTGCTGAATCTGGTCGTGCCGATCGGCTTCGGCGCGATTTTTTCCGGATGGCACTGGCTGGCCGCGCTGGCCGGCGCTCTGTTGAAGCTCGCGGCCAGGATCGCTGCATGGCACGCCGCCCTCGAACCGTCCTGGCGCGTTCCGGACCCGCCTCTGTGGCTGGCCATCGCGTTTGTCGCGTCTCTGATCGCCATCGCGATCCTGAAAACGCGCTGGCCCGCAATCGTCGCCGCTCTCATTCTTTTCGCGATGCTCCTGGGCCACCCCGGAAAACCGCAAATCGAGCCCGGCGTTCTGGAGTTGACCGCGATCGACGTCGGCCAGGGCGACAGCCTTTTCGTAGTTTTTCCGCGCGGCCAAACCATGCTGATCGACGGCGGCGGACTGCTCCAGTTCGGGCGCCAGCGGCGCATCAATCTCGACATCGGCGAGGATGTCGTGTCTCCTTATCTTTGGTCGCGCGGCATCCGCCGCATCGACATTCTGGTCGCCACGCACGCGCATGAAGATCACTCCGGCGGAATCGGAGCGCTGATCGACAATTTCCATCCGCGCGAGCTGTGGGTCGGCTCGAATCCCCTGCCTCGCGTCGTGGACCACGCCCGCCGCGCGCACGTCGCCGTCGTCGATAAGCGGGCGTCGCCGCCGGTCGATTTTTCCGGCGCGACCATCGAAGTCCTCTCGCCACCGCCCGGTTACTCCGCGGCGCGGCCGGGCAACAACGACTCGCTGGTTTTCCGTATCGTCGACGGCCGCCGCAGTCTTCTGCTCGCCGGCGATATGGAGCGTGCCATGGAAGCGCGGCTCCTCGACCAACCGATTCACGCCGACGTGCTTAAAGTGGGTCACCATGGGTCGAAGACGTCGACGATGCAGCCGTTCCTCGACGCCGTCGCTCCGGCGGTGGCCGTCATCTCTGCGGGGGCGCAAAATTCCTTCGGGCACCCGAACGCCGAAGTCCTGGACCGGCTCACCGGCCGGCATGCTGCGATTCTGCGCACCGATCGTGACGGACTGGTGACGATCCGGACCGACGGCTCGCGTCTCTGGTTTGACACCATGGCATGGCATCCGCAACCGCCGCTCGGCTCCTTCGACTGGGCGATCGCCTCCGATCGGTAACGTTTTCACCACTTGTAACGGTGCCGGTCCTTTAGAATCAGTACGAAAGAGTTGTACCCGGGCGGGGGGTAAGTGCATCTGTTACACTAGAAAATCACTTGCCCGAATGGGTGAAATGACGGAGGAGTTAGTTTGCGCTTTTTGTCGGCTCTAGTGGCATTACCACTGGTAGCGCTTGGAATCAGTGCGGGAGAACTTGAGGACCAGGCTGGTCAGCAGATCCTGGGTAAGTACCTTGAGGCGAAACAGACTCAGCAGGCTGCGCTGCGCGGCGTCCAGATGGAAGTGGAAATCGAAGCCAAGCTCCCGCGGCAGGAAAAACACGGAAAGCTTCGGGCGTTGAGAAGCATCTCCCAGTTGGGAAAGATTACCTATAAGGCTTTGGGCTTCTCCGGCGACAACAGCATCAAGAATGAAGTGATTGCGCGCTATCTGGCGGAGGAAACGAAGCCTCACGACGACGCCGCGCTCACCCCTGCGAATTATAAATTCAAGTTCAAGGGCCTGTCGGACCGCGATGGCCAGCATGTTTACGTGTTCGACGTAACGCCTCGCAAGAAGGCCGAAGGGCTGTTCCGCGGACAAATCTGGCTGGACGCCGAAACCGCCATGCCGGTTCGTGAGGCCGGACGCCCCGTGAAAACTTCGCTGCTTGTGAAGAAAATGGAGTTTGTGCAGGATTACGAGATCCGCGACGGCGTCGCGATTCCCAAACATTTTCAAGGCACGGCGGATATCCGCATTGTCGGCCGCGCCGAACTGAGCATCGACTACAGCAACTTCCGGCAGGACATCGCCGACGAAGTGAACGACCTGAACCGGTAGGAGCCACAACAAGCCGTGCCCATGAAAACGCTCTTCTTGAATCCGCCTTCCTTTGAAGGCTTCGATGGAGGCGCGGGCTCACGCTGGCCGGCCGCGCGCGAAATCGAATCGTACTGGTATCCGGTATGGCTGTGCTATCCCGCCGGGATGATTGAAGGAAGCAAGGTGCTGGACGCTCCGCCGCACAAGATTTCCATCGATCAGACCGTCGCCGAGGCGCCGAATTACGAATTGCTGGTGCTGTTTACCTCGTCGCCCGGTTTTCACGTCGACGTGAAGATCGCGGAGATGATGAAGGACAAGAATCCGAACCTGAAGGTCGCCTTCGTCGGACCTCCGGTCACGATCGAGCCGGACAAGGTGCTGAATGCGTCGAAAGCGATCGACTTCATCGTCCGCCGCGAGTTCGATTATCAGATCGCCGATTACGCCAAAGGCAAGCCGCTCGAAGACCTGCCCGGCGTGAGCTATCGCAAGGACGGCGTGAATGTCCACAACCCCGAAGGCGGCTACATCGAAAATCTGGACGAGCTGCCGTGGGTTTCAAAGATCTACAATCGCGATCTCGATTTTAAGCGCTATAACGTTCCGTTCCTGCTGCATCCGTATATTTCGTTTTACACAACGCGCGGTTGCCCGGCGATGTGCACCTTCTGCCTGTGGCCGCAAACGCATTCGGGACATCGCTGGCGCCTGCGTTCGTCGCAGGACATCGCAGCGGAATGCAAGTATGTTCTGGACAATTTCCCGGACCTCAAAGAAATTTTCTTCGACGACGACACGTTCAACTATCGCAAGGCTCGCACGCTTGAGCTGTGCGCGGAGTTGAAGAAACTCAACTTTACGTGGTCGTGCACATCGCGCGTCACCACCGATATATAGGTCGACATTGGTGATTTCGTACATGGCTGGTAGCGGATATTTTAACATGGCTTCGAGGCTGGTTTTTTCTGGTCTCAGAACATTCATTGCAGAAGCTCGGTAAAAGAAATCGGGCACATGTATGCCCTCTGGATAATGATTCTGACGATTGTAATTGGGTTGATCGTACTCAATTAGTTTTGCTCCAACTGATAGAAAAGCGCTGTGGATTATGCAGTATTTACGCGACCAGAAATACTTGGCATATTTATGCCACAAAACCACAACACTTGCTTGGGGTCTCAAGAAAATAGCATTGACAAGATTAGAGCCATAAGTTCCCATTAAGTATTCAGACTGAATCGTTTCAATAATTTGTTGCCGGATCGGCATCTTCTCAAAATCGACGATAACAGGGTTGTAGCCTTTTGTTTTTAAAGTATTAATCAAATCAGGGAGGTTTAAAATTCTTCGACAATGTGCTCTATGAGTAATAAGAATGCGGTTTTTGACCATCGGCAGATCAATTTTGTAAGCCGCTTTTATATAATTCACAAACTCTTTGACCAAGTTATCTCCTGTATTGGTGTCTTGGAAGATAACATTGTCTGCTAGACCAAATTTCTTTAACGCATGAATATAATCAAATGATACAGGGCAGGCTTGATAAAAAGAATAAAAACGAGGATGAGTTCCTAAGAGGGGTACATGTTCACTGATGGTGAGTTTTTCAAAGTAAAGCGGTTTTACACCTTTTTCTTTGTTGAGATAAATCACCTGCCTAATTTGAAAGATGTCTTTTATCAATTGAATTATGTTTTGAAAGGTGAGATTTCGTTCAATGTGAGAGTTAGTCTCAATGATAATATTAATGGGAGTATTCAGAAGAGAATGATGCTTTAATAGCGAATAAAAAGGGAATACCCCATCCAGTAAAGCGTGTCCATAGCAGGTAATGTGATTGGCTGCAAAATAGATGCTATAACCAGTAATGAGAGTTTCATTTTGATTGAGTTGACGGAGGTTACATTCGCGAAAATTGCTTCCATCCCAAAATACTGAAAGTTCTTTATGTTGCTCTTCGCTCAAGAGT
>JAIQFJ010000330.1 GCA_020073325.1 Terriglobia bacterium
GTGGTGTTCAACAGCCTTGGGGTGATTGTCGTGTTCCTAGGGATCGCGTCGTGGTATTGTCCGATGCCGGGACGTTCGGAATTCGCGGCCGCCGCGGCCTAAACGATCCGTTCCAGAACTTTTCGGACGACGCGGTCGCACCGTTCGCCTTGAAATGCGAACGCATGGCAGGCCTCGATTCCGGCGCGGTTGTGCAGGTCGCGGCGCAACAGGGCTCTTGCTCGATGAAGGCGCGTCTTCACGGCCTCCACTCCGATCTCCAGGGCCGCGGCTGTCTCGGCGACATCCAGCCCCTCGACGATGCGCAGCACGAAAACAGAGCGATAGCCGTCCGGCAGCCGATCGACAGCGCTTTCCAGAACGACGCGCAGCTCGTTGCCATAGGCTTGGTGCTCCGGGGTGGGAGCGGAGGTGGTGGCGGTGGCCATGATCGAATCCAATTCTCCGATTTTCGATTGGCGGCGGAGGCGGTGCAGCGCTTCGTACACGGCGATCTTGGTCAGCCATGTCGAAACTTTCGCCTCGCCGGCGAAGCTGTCGAGGTGCCGATAGGCGCGCACGTAGGCGTCCTGCATGACGTCCTCGGCTTCGCCGTCGTCGCGCAGGATGGAACGCGCGACGCGAAACAGCCTGCGATTGTAACGTCGCATCAGCGCCTCATACAGAGCGACATCTCCAGCGCGGACGCGGGCGACGATCTCTTCGTCGGTCGCCGTTTCCGACGCAATTGCGGGCGAGGGCATAGCAACTATACGGAGTCCGCCAGGATACGCTACGTTGCACTTTTTTTTCATGCAACCGATCGCCGGCCGCGGGCTCCGTACGGGCGAGAGGTGCAAAATTATGTTGGACAAACGGCTGGAACCGGCCTGGTGGGCGCTTCGTGTGGGTATCGGCGCGGCTGCTTTTCTGGCGGGTTTGGACAAATTCTTTAACATCCTGACGAACTGGAGCATGTATCTGAGCCCGCTGGCGCAGCGCTTTCTTCCGGTCAGCGCTACGGCGTTTCTGCGGACCGTGGGCGTGATCGAAATGCTGGTGGGTCTGGCGATCCTGACCGTCGCGACGCGCATCGGCGCCTATGTCGCCGCAATCTGGCTGCTGGCGATCACGGTCAACCTGCTCTCGACCGGCATGTTCTTCGACATCGCGGTTCGCGACGTCGAAATGGCCCTGGCGGCCTTCACGCTTGCAAGACTCACCCAAGTGCGGGAATCCGTGACGCAGGAGATTCCATCGCATCGGGACCAGGCGGTACTTCAACACTAAAGGAGATCGATGATGAAACTCTTGACGATGGCGGCGCTGCTCGCGCTGCCCTTGATGGCGGAGACGTGGACGGATGTTCCGATTGTGGACGTCGCTTGTTCCGCCAAAGTGAAGTCGAACCCGGATGCGCACACGCGCGACTGCGCGATGAAGTGTGAAAAGTCCGGCTACGCGATCATCACCCCGGACGGGAACGTTCTCAAACTGGACGAGAAGGGAAATCAGGAGGCACTCGCCGCGCTGAAAGCCTCGAAGAAGACCGACCACCTGCACGCGACGGTGACCGGCGATCGGGAGGGCGAGACGATCAAAGTGAAATCTCTCAAGATGTAGCTGCTCGTGGGGCCTAAGCCGGCGACGCGACCTCCCCCATTCGTTCGCCGGCTTTCTTTAATCGCGCTGCAATCGGAATGCGACCATTTCCTGGCCGTTGCGGACCAGCAGAATGTCGCCTGCCAGCACCGGATGATTCCACGTTTTGTCGTCGAGCGCGGGGAAGCGGGCGAGTTCGGTGAACTGGTCGGGCGTCGCGCCGACGAGGGCGAGCTGGCCTTCCTCAGACAGCACCAGCAGCACATCCTGATCCTTCAAAAGCAGCAACTGGCCGTGGCCGTAGCGGCCGCCTTTCCACTTGCGCTGGCCGTCGCGGAGATCGATGCAGGCGAGGATGCTGCCGTCGAAGCCGAAGGCGTAGCCCTTGTGGACGACGATGTCGTTGAAGTACGGCTTCAGCCCGGGCGAGGTCCACGCGACGCCGGCCGTCCATCCGTCCGGACCGTGCGAGACAGCGAGGCGCCGCGTGCCGACTCCGCCGTCGTCGCCGTTCGTGATCAGGACCCCGCCGTCGGGTGTCAGCGCCGGCTGCAGGATGGTGACGCCGGGCCAGGAATACTTCCACAGCACGCTGCCGTCGGCGGGCGCGACGCTGGTGACACCCGCGCTGGTCATCAAGAGGACCTGCTCGACTCCATCAATGGTCGCAGGGTGCGGCGAACTATAGCTGCCGCCGATCTGCGGGCCATGCCAGCGCGGATTGCCGGTCGCGAGGTCGTAGGCGACGAGCCGGCCTGAGGCCGCGACAATCACCATGTCATCGACGACCAGCGGCGAACCCGAGAAGCCCCACTCCGGCGTTTTCGCGCCTGTATCGGACACCGCCTTGCGCGTCCACGCCACGGCTCCGGTTTTCGAGTCGAGCGCGTTGACGATTCCGGTGCCTCCGAAGGTGTAGACGCGGCCCTCATGAAGCGTCGGCGTCGCGCGCGGACCTGCGCCGCCGTTCGATTCCCAGAAACGCGCCGCGTCGCGATGGGTCCACACGGGCTCGCCCGTGGCCAGGCTGTAGCAGGCCACCACTTCGAATTCGCCGCGCTGCTCCTGCGTATAGATCAGGCCGTCGCGGACCGCGAAGGAAGACCATCCCGGTCCCACCGGACGCCGCCAGAGTTGTACGGGCGGCGACGCGGTCCAGTCGGTCTTGATCCGCACGCCGGTCACGTTGTCGTCGCGATGCGGTCCGCGAAAGCCGGGCCAGTCGGCTCCGGACGGTGCGACGGGCGGGGTTGCCGGACGATGCGAGGGAGCCGCCACGGGCGCGGGTTCAGGAGCGGGCGCGCGCGGTTCCTCTACAGGCGCCGGGACAGGCTTGGTCGTGACGAGCGCGGCCGGCTGCATCACGGGCTCGGCGACGCTTTGCGCCAGAAGCCGCTGCTCATGCGTTTTCGACCAGCGCCAGGCGAATTGCGAATGGCCGTCGCCGGTGATGCCGTCGGTGCGGAGCAAGGCAAACACCGCGCCGCCGGCCAGAATCGACGCAGCGAGCGTCGCGCGGCGAGGACCGGTCGCGAGCGAACGCCCCAGCGCGGCGCCCACCACGAGGGCGACGCAAAGAATGGGCACGGAATAGATGTAGAACATCATGCCCATCATTCCGGTGGCGACGGAGCGATCGAGGATCCACGGAGTCGCGGCCAGCGTGGCGATCATCAGTGCGATCCCGCCCCAGCGCTCCAGATGCGGCGCGCGGCTGAAGAAGGCCCACCAGAGGAGCACCACTGCTCCGCCGCCGACCCCGCCCATCACCGCGTACAGCAAAGTTTCGGGCGCGACAATCGGGAGGAGAAATCGGATGGCCAATTGCAGTGCCACGGCTACGACGCCGGGCCACAGCCTGATCGGACGTGCGGGAGTCATCGTGACTGGGGTCATCGTGACTGGATACGCGAGTCACGGTCCTCAGGTTCCGCGGGAAACCAGCCCTGTTGAAACTTCGTTATTGAAATCGCAGCCTAAGCCGGGGACGGGATCTGTTCCACTTCGGGGGTCGCTTTCTTGTTGTTGCGGCCCACCCACGCCTGCATCCGAGCCATGTAGGTGTAGAACACCGGCGTCAGATACAACGTGACAAGCTGGCTGAACATCAGTCCGCCGACGACCACCAGTCCCAGCGACTGGCGAGCCTCGCCGCCCGCGCCGTAGCCGACCGCGATCGGCACCGCGCCGAGCAGCGCGGCCATCGTCGTCATCATGATGGGGCGGAAGCGGATCAGGCAGCCTTCATAAATCGCTTTTTCGGGGGGCATGCCCTGGTTGCGTTCGGCGTCGAGCGCGAAGTCGATCTGCATGATCGCGTTCTTCTTCACGATACCGATCAGCATGATGAGTCCGACGAACGCGTAGATGTTGAGGTCGAGATGGAAGATGTAGAGCGTGATCAGCGCGCCGAATCCGGCCGAGGGCAGACCGGAAAGAATGGTGATCGGGTGGATGTAGCTTTCATACAGGATGCCCAGCACGATGTACACGACCACGATCGCGATGATCAGCAGCAGCCACAGATTGCCCAGCGAGCTTTCAAACGCCTTCGCCGCGCCCTGGAAGCTGGTGGAGATAGTGTTCGGCAGTTCGCGCGCCGCGATCGCCCGGATTTCTGAAGTGACCTGGCCGAGCGCGACGCCGGGTTTCAGATCGAACGAAATGGTGACCGCGGTGAGCTGCCCGTTATGATTGATCGCCTGCGGGCCGACGCCGGTCTTGAGCTTCGCCAGCGTGTCCAGCGGAATCAACTGCCCGCCGGTGGTTTTGAAATACAGCAGGGAGAGCGCTTCGGGATCGGTCTGGTATTGCGGCTTGAGTTCCAGCAGGACTTCGTATTCGTTGACGGCGGCGTAAATCGTCGAGACCCAGTGCGGGCCGTAGGCGTCGTAAAACGCGCTTTCGATCGCGTTGGCGCTTACCTGAAGCTGGCCGGCTTTGTCGCGATCGATCTGCACCTCCACCTGCGGGCTGGTGATCGCCAGATCGCTGGTGACGTCGCGCACGCCGGGGAGCTGCGCGATCTCTTCTTCCATCTTCTGCGCCGCCGCGAACAGTTCCGGCTTCACCGGCGACTGCATCGAGAACTGGTAAAGGCTCTTGGTGACCTGGCCGCCGATGCGGATGGTGGGCGGGTTTTGCAGGTACACCTTCATGCCCGGAACCTGGTCCACCTTGGGCTGAATCTCGCGGATGACTTCGTTGACGCCGGCCTGCCGCTGCGCGCGCGGCTTCAGGCGGACCAGCAACTGGCCGAAGTTCGGCCCGCCGACCGTCTGCGCGGCGGTTCCGCCGACGGTGGACATCAGCGCCTCCACGTTGGGATTGTCGCGGACGATGGAGGCCACCTGCTGTTGATACTCCACCATCTGGTAGAACGATGTGCCCTGCAGCGCTTCGGTGATCACCGAAATCTGGTCGGTGTCCTGATCGGGGATGAAGCCCTTGGGAATGTCGTTGAACATCCACACGGTGGCCACCAGCACGATGACGAACGTCACCATGGTGAACACGCGGTGGCGCAGGCAGCTCTTCAGCGTCACGTCATAGGCATGCAGCATCGCGTCGAAGAATTTTTCGGTGGTGCGATACATCCAGCCGTGATGATGATGCTCCGGCGACTTGAGGAAGCGGCTGCACAGCATCGGCGTCAGCGTGACGGAGACGATTCCCGAAATCAGAATCGAAACGCAGATGGTCACCGAAAATTCGCGGAACAGGCGTCCCAGAATGCCGCCCATGAAAAGGACGGGAATAAAGACCGCCGCCAGCGACAGCGTCATGGAGACGATCGTGAACCCGATTTCCTTCGATCCGATCAGCGACGCCGCCAGCGGCTTCTTGCCCATTTCCATGTGGCGGAAAATATTTTCCAGCATGACGATGGCGTCGTCGACCACGAAGCCGACCGAAAGAATCAACGCCATCATCGAGAGGTTGTCCAGGCTGTACTTCAGCAGGTACATCACAGCGAACGTTCCGATGATCGAAAACGGCAGCGCGAGCGACGGAATCACCGTCGCCGAAACGTTGCGCAGGAACAGGAAGATCACCGCGATGACCAATCCCAGGGTCAACAGCATGGTGAACTGGACGTCTTTGTACGATTCGCGAATCGTGTCGCTGCGGTCGTAGAGAATGTCCATCTTGACCGACGGCGGTAATTCGGCCGCGAACAGCGGCAGCAGCTTCTTGATATTGTCGGTGACTTCGATGGTGTTCGTTCCCGGCTGGCGCTGAATGCCGAGCACGATCGCGCGCTGCGCATCGTCCTTGGTGTAGAACCACGACGCGGTGTACTTATCCTGCACGCCGTCGACGATGTCGCCCAGGTCCTGCAACCGCACCGGAGCGCCGTTGCGATACGCCACCACCATCGGCCTGTATTGCGACGCGCTCATCAACTGGCCGCTGGCCTGCAGCGTGAACGCCCTCTGCGGACCCGTGATCTGTCCGGTGGGCAGGTTGACGTTCCACGTCTTGAGCGACGCCTCCACTTCGTTGATTCCCACCTGGTGCGACGCAAGCGCGTGCGGATCCATCTGAATGTGGACCGCGTACTTCTGCTGGCCGAGCACCTGCACCTGCGCCACGCCGCTCGACATGGAAATCCGCTGCGCGACGCGCGTTTCGGCGTATTCGTCGAGGGTCCACAGCGGCAGCAGCTTCGACGTCAGCACCAGGTAAATCACCGGCTGATCGGCCGGATTGACCTTGGTGAACGTCGGCGGAGTGGGCATGCCCTGCGGCAGCAATCGCGAAGCCTGCGTGATGGCCGCCTGCACGTCGACCGCGGCGCCGTCCATCGACCGCGTCAGCGCGAACTCGAGCGTAATCTGCGTCGAGCCGAGCGAGTTCACCGAAGTCATCTGCTCCAGGCCGGCGATCGTCGAGAACTGGTTTTCAAGCGGCGTCGCGACGGCCGACGACATCGTCTCCGGACTCGCGCCCGGCAGGCTCGCCGTGATCAGCAGCGTGGGGAAGTCGACGTTCGGCAGATCGCTGACGGGCAGTGCCCGATAGGCGACCACGCCGAATAGCGCAATCGCCGCCATGAGCAAACTCGTAGCGATGGGACGCCGTATAAATGTCTCTGAGAAATTCATCTTTTTACTTAGACTTTAATTCAGGTTCCTGCACGTTCATTCACGGCCCATCTTCGCTTCAATCTCCGAAGCCGAACTCCGGTTCTCCCTCGAGCGCTTCCGGATGCCGTTTTCTCCACCACGCCAGCAGCGCCGACATGTAGGTGTAAACCACCGGCGTCAGATAAAGCGTCACCATCTGCGACACCAGCAGTCCGCCGACCACGGCCAAGCCCAGCGGACGCCGCGCCTCGCCGCCCGAGCCGTAGCCCAGCGCCATGGGGATCGCGCCGAGCAGTGCCGCCCAGGTCGTCATCATGATCGGACGGAAGCGGATCAGGCAGCCTTCATAGATCGCCTCAGACGGGGTCTTGCCGTCGCGGCGCTCCACTTCGAGCGCGAAATCGATCTGCATGATGGCGTTCTTTTTTACCAGACCCACCAGCAAAACCAATCCGACGAACGAATAAATATTGAGGTCGACTTTGAAAACGATCAGCGTCAGCAGCGCGCCCAGACATGCCGAGGGCAGTCCCGAAAGAATCGTGATCGGGTGAATATAGCTTTCATACAGCACGCCCAGGACGATGTACACCACGCCGATCGCGATGATCAGCAGCAGTGTCAGGTTCGTCAGCGATTGCTGGAAGACCTGCGCCGTGCCGGTAAAGCTGACGCGCATCGTATCGGGCAGCGTCTGCGCGGCGACCACGCTCAGCCGGTCCACCGCCTCGCCCAGCGAAACGCCGGCCCGGGTGTTGAACGAAATCGTCACCGACGGCAGAACCGAGGTGTGATTGATGCTCTGCGGCATCGCGTCTTCCTTCAGCTTCACCACTTCGGCCAGCGGGACCAGCGTGCCGTTGCTGCCCTTGAAATAAATCTTCGAAAGATAGTCGGAGAACGCCTGATACTTCTGCTGGATCTCCATCAGCAC
>JAIQFJ010000331.1 GCA_020073325.1 Terriglobia bacterium
TCGGGCTCGATCACGTCGCCGTTGCCGCTCAGGATGTAGGTATTCTGCGTATCGGCGACCAGCAGCAGGGCTTCCAGATGCCGCAACACGCGGTCCGTGCGCCACTCCTTGGCGAGTTCCACCACCGCGCGCGGAAGGTTTCCGTTGTGCTGTTCGAGCTTGGCTTCGAAGCGCGCAAACAGCGCGAACGCGTCGGCGGTGGCGCCCGCGAATCCGGCGATGATTTTTCCGCCGTACAGCCGGCGCAGCTTCTTCGCCGAAGCCTTCAGAACTTCCGAGCCCTGCGTCACCTGGCCGTCGCCAGCCATGACGACCTTTCCATCGCGTCGAACACAGACAATGGTAGTGGAACGAATGCGGCGTCTAACTGTCACAAATTTTAGTGTGGCACAGGCGTTTGGAATATTCTAGGAAGAATCCATTTTGGGCGACAACTTCAGATTTTTCTTGTTGTTATACGTCAGACCCGCGACTGCCGCCAACGGCATTCTGGATCGCGGAAAGCTGTGGTTTTCGATTGTTACGGCGCTGGCGGTTTCGGTCGCGTTGCACGTCCCCGACCTTCCTGAGCGCGGCGCGGCGTCTCCGTTGCTGCGATTCATTTCCTACACCCCGGGCGGATATCTGGCGCCGCTGGTGCTGGTAGCGATCGCGATGGTCCCGGCGATCATCCTGGTTCGCGCCTGGAGCGGGTTCGGCAGTTTTCCGGTGTTGTTCGATCGCGATTTTGCGCCGCTTTTGATGTGCTCGATGTTTTCCTGGGCCGCGGCATATCTGCCGCTGGCCATCGCACGGTACTTCGTCGAAGACGCGCGGTCGCCGATGGTGTATCTGGCGTTCGATTTGTATTTCATGGTGCTGCTGGCGTTCTGCGTGCGCGCGGTGTTCGGGTCGGGATTCGGCGCGGCGTTCGGGCTGACGCTGGCGGGATGGATCGGCGGAGCGATCGGAGCGGTGCTGCTCGGCGTGGTGGGTCCGGGGCTGGGATATCTGGCGTCGCCGTTCGTTCTTTACTACCTTTGGATCGCGTTCGGATCGCGGATGCGCGGGATTGGCGAAGGGATTCGATCCGGCCAGCATTTTCGCCGGCAGTTGGAAATGGCGACGGCCAATCCGCACGACGCGGACGCGCATTATCAGCTCGGATTGATTTATCAGCAGCGGCGCCAGTATTCGGATGCGATCGCCCGGTTTGCGAGAGCTGTCGAGATTGACAAAGAGTTCGCCGACGCCTCCATGCAACTCGGCGTGATCGCGCGGGAGCAGGGCCGGTTCGAGGACGCGATCGGGTTTCTGGAGAAAGCCGCGTCGCTCGATGACAAGCTGGCGCAGAGCGATGTGTGGCGCGAGTTGGGAGCATCGTATTTCGGCGCGGGTCGCGTCGAGGATGCCGGGCAGGCGCTGGGGAAATATGTATCGCGCCGCGAGTACGATCCCGAAGGGTTGTATTGGTACGGGATGGTGCTGAAGAAGATGGGCCGCGCGGAGGCTCGGGAGATGTTCGAGCGGGCGATCGAAGCGGTCAAGACAATGCCGTCGCATCGCCGGGCACAGGTCCGGCAATGGGCAGGCAAGGCTCGATCGGAATTGTAACGACAAGGATGGGTTTACATGCGACGGCCCAGGACGCAGACGGTCGACACCGGTTTCATTGGCCGAGCCTCGGAATGAATGTCGGAAAAACCGGCTTTCTTCATCGCATCGGCCAAACCGCGGCCGGCTTGATAGGCGTGATCTTCCGTCGCGCCTTTCTGGCGGGGCTGGATCGCCAGCGCGATCTGCGCTCCGGGCTTCATCACGCGGCTGACCTCTTTCAGTGTCCCGACCGAGTCCTTCCAGAACTGCGCCGAGTTGATCGAGAAAACCTTATCGAATTCCTGATCGGGATACGGCAGCTTGTTCGCTGAGCCCAGGTCGATTTTCACCCGGCCTTCGCGGATCGCTTCGGTATTGCGACGCGAGGCTTGTTTCACCATTACGTCGGAATGATCGACGCCGGCGATGAAGGCGGCGGTTCGGCTGGCACGCGCAATGTCGGTGCCGGGCCCAAATCCGATTTCGAGAACGCGTTCGTGCGGTTGCAGGTCGAGCACGGAAAAGACGAACTCGCTGCGCTCCTGATTCTTCATTGCCATAATATGTCCGACAAACCAGCCGAGCGGGCCTTCGGGCTTTGAAAATTGCTTACGCCAATCCATATCAGCTATAGACGTTGCGAGCGGGGGTGGAGTTCGCTGAGTGATGATGGAATTTAACGGGTGATCCACCTCAGGGGCGTTTTTAAACAGTTCGACGGCAAGCGCAAGGTGACGGCGCTCGAGGGTGTCAATCTTTCCATCGAGAGCGGCGAGATGGTGTCGATCATCGGGCCGTCGGGGTCGGGCAAATCGACGCTGCTCAATTTGATCGGCGGGCTGGACCGGCCGACCGAGGGCGAAATCGAGATCGACGGGTCGCTCCTGGCGAAGCTGGATGACGACGGGCTGACGCGGGTGCGGCGAGACAAGATCGGGTTCATTTTCCAGTTCTTCAACCTCCTGCCTACTCTTACCTGTCTGGAGAACGTTTCGTTACCGCTTCATTTGCGCGGATGGCCGCGAAAGAAGATCGAAGAGCGAGCGAAAGAGCTGCTTTCCCTGGTGCAGCTCGGCGCGCGGATGGATCACTTGCCCGACGAGCTTTCGGGAGGCGAGCGGCAGCGCGTCGCCATCGCCCGCGCGCTGAGTGTCTATCCGCCGATCCTGCTGGCCGACGAGCCGACCGGGAATCTTGACACGTCCACCGGAGTCGAAATCCTGCGCCTGATCAGGGACTTGCATGAACGGCTGGGCGCGACCGTGCTGATCGTGACGCATGATCTGGCTGTGGCGGACAGTTGCAGGCGCACGATTCATATTCGCGACGGACACGTGTTTCAGGACGTGCGCCGATGATCCTGCTGCGCCTGATCAGTTGGCCTTATGCCCGGAAACACCTGCTGCGGACGCTGCTGACGACGGCGGGGATTGTGTTGGGAGTCGCAGTGTTCGTCGGGATGCATACGGCGAATCAGAGCGTGCTGGCGGCGTTTCATCAGACCATCGATCGGATCGCCGGGCAGACGCAGTTGCAGATTTCGGCGGGCGAGCCGGGGTTTGAAGAGAGCGTCCTGGAGAAAGTGCAGAATGTTGCGGAGGTACGCGCGGCGTCGCCGGTGATCGAGGCGACGGTGCAGACGGATCGCGGGAATCTCCTGATTTTGGGCGTCGATATGCTGGGCGACCGCAGCCTGCGGACGTACGATCTGGAAGGCGATGCGTCGATCGACGATCCGCTGGTGTTCTTAGCTCAGCCGGATTCGCTGTTGGTGAGTCAAAACCTGGGCGTCAAGCTGAATGCCAGAATTCCGATGCGCACCATGGAGGGCGAACGCACGTTTGTCGTGCGCGGGATCATGAAGCCGGGCGGGCTGGCCAGCGCGTTCGGCGGGAACCTCGCCATCATGGACATCTACGCGGCGCAGAAGATTTTCGGACGGGGCAGGCGATTCGATCGCATCGATGTGGCGCTGCAGGACGGTGTGTCGCTCGATCAGGGGATCGCCAAGCTGCGCGCGGCGGTCGGGCCGGGATTTCAAGTGGAGCCGCCGAGCTCGCGAGGAGAGCAGTTCGAGGCAACGTCGCGGATCTACGCGCTGGCGTCGAACATCACCAGCGTTTTCGCGTTGTTTATCGGGATGTTCATCATCTACAACACGTTCGCCATCGCGGTGACGCAAAGGCGGTCGGAGATTGGGATTCTGCGGGCGCTGGGCGCCACGCGCGGGCAGATTCGCACGCTGTTTTTGACCGAAAGCGCGATTTCGGGATTGATCGGGACGCTGGCGGGCGTGGTGTTCGGAATCGTGATGGCGCGCGCGATGGCGGGATATATCGGCGGGTTGCTCGAAGAAGTGTACGGAGTGGCGCAGACGGCGGATTCGATTCAGGTGGAGCCTTGGCTGATCGCGACGGCGATCGTGATGGGTGTCGTGACCAGCCTGATCGCCGCGGTGATTCCGGCGCGCGCGGCGGCTTATGTCGATCCGGTGAAGGCGCTGCAGAAGGGGCGCTATCAATCGCTGGGCGAGGGCGAGAACCGGATGCGTCGGCGCTGGGCGATGGCTTGCGTCGTGGCGGCGGCTCTGGCGCTGGTGTTGAATCGCTACACGCCGATCTTTTATGCGGGCTATGTCCTGGCGGTGCTGGCGGCAGTGTTGATGGCTCCGGCGGCGTCGTTGTGGCTGGCGCGGGCGCTGCGGCCGGTGCTGGCGAAGTTGCGGCCGGTGGAAGGAACGCTGGCGGCGGACAGCTTGATTCAGGGGCCGCGGCGAACATCGGGAACGGTGGCCGCGTTGATGCTGTCGCTGGCGCTGGTGATTTCGCTGGGCGGGCTGGCGCGGTCGAGCTACAACTCGATTGCGGAGTGGATGCGGATCGCGCTGAATCCGGATTTGTTCGTGACCACGGCGGAAAGCGTCACGGCGCGGAGTTTTGTGTTTCCGGCGTCGCTGGGAGATGGGCTGCGGAAGATCGACGGGATCGACGAAGTGCAGCTGGTGCGCAGCGTGCGCGTGCTGGTGAAGAATACTCCGGTGATGGTGGTCGCGACGGATGTCGCCTCGCTTGGACGGCGCGGGCGTTTGCCGGCGGTTGAGGGCTCGACGGAGGAGATGTATCGAGAAGCGGCGGCCGGTCGCGGGCTGATCGCGTCGGAGAATTTCGCACGGCTGCATGGGGCGCGGGTAGGTGAAGTGTTGGAAATTCCGGCTCCCGAAGGCGTTGTGAAGTTGCCCGTCGTGGGAATTGTGAGGGATTTTTCGGATCAGCAGGGGAGCCTGGTGATGGCTCGCGATGTTTTCGTGAAGTACTGGCACGACGATTCGGTCAATGTGTTCCGCATTTATTTGAAGCCGGGCGCGAATGGGGCGTCGGTGCGCCAGAAGATTCTGGAGGCGTATGGGAATCAGCAGCGGCTATTTGTGCTGACGAACGCGGATTTGCGGAATTACGTGATCCGCGTTACCGACCAGTGGTTCGGGCTGACCTATGTGCAGATCGCGGTGGCGGTGCTGGTGGCCGTGCTGGGGATCGTGAACGCGCTGACGGTGTCGATTACGGACCGGAGGCGAGAAATCGGCGTACTGCGCGCGGTGGGCGGGATGCGGCAGCAGATCCGGCATACGGTGTGGATGGAGGCGTCGGCGATCGGGGCGATCGGGTTGGTGCTGGGGTTCGCGCTCGGCGCGGTGCAGCTCTACTACAGCGTCGAGATCGCGCGGCGGGATCTGATCGGGATCGATATCGGGTACGCGTATCCTTTATCGACGGCGCTGGTGCTGGCGCCGGTGATTCTAGCGGCGGCTTTTTTTGCGGCGATCGCGCCGGGGGAGAGTGCGGTGCGCGGGTCGCTGGTGGAGGCTTTGGAGTATGAGTGAGGGAGTGAGGATCGGGGGACGAACGCGCTCCATGACTGTCGCGCCTCGAATCGTCGCGCTGATGGCTTTCGTGATCCCGGTGTTTGCGCAGGATCCGAAGCAGATTATTGAGGAAGTGCAGAAGCGGTCGCGGTCGAATTCGCAGCGGTATGAGGGGACGCTCGAAGTGACCGGGGCGGAGCATCATGTCGCGACGAAGCGCTGGATTTTTGAAAGGCTCGGGTCGTTTGGAGATTCGAAGTCGCTGCTGCGATTTACGGCGCCGCCGGAGGTGAAGGGCGTCGCGCTGCTGATCGTGAATCATCCGGATCGGGCGAGCGATCAGTGGATGTGGCGGCCGAGTATCGGGCGGGATCAGCGCATCGCGCTGCAGGACCGGTCGACGAGATTTTTCGGGACGGATTTTAGTTTCGAAGATCTGGAAGAGCGCGACGTGAATCAGTACGATTTCAAACTGCTGGCCGATGAGGGCTCACAGTGGAAGATCGAGTCGCGGCCGAAGAAGTCGTCGCAGTATGCGTATTCGTACATGTGGATCAAGAAAGACAACTACACGATTACGAAGGTGGAGGCGTACGACAAAAAGGGCTTGGTGCGGACGATCGATTATCGGGACTTCGAGCAGATGAAGGGGATCTGGACGGCTCGGACGACGGAGGTCCTGGATGTGCGGCGGAAGAGCAAGACGATTCTGAAATTCGACAAGCTGGAATACGACGTCCCGCTGAAGCAGGATCAGTTCACGGTTGAGGCCCTGCGGCGCGAGTCATGATTCCGTTCGTGCTGGCCGCGTTTCTCGCGCAGGGGAATTTCGAGCAGCGCGGATTCATCGAGAACAGCACGTTGTTTTATCCGCAGACGGCTCCGAACGACAGCGGCCATGCGGTGGATGAGATGCTGCTGCGATGGGAAGTGTCGTACAAGATCGCGCCGTGGATTACGTTTCATGGGGCGATCGACGCGGAGACGGACACGCACCGTCAGGTGGAGCGCGACTGGCGCTTCGATGCGACGGACCGGTCGATTCTACGGCCGGCGTTTTCGCTGCGCCGCTATAACGCGACGATTCACAAAGGGAAATTCACGGCGGAGCTGGGGCGCCAGTTCATTCGCTGGGGCAAGACGGACGTTCTGAATCCTACGGATCGATTCGCGCCGAAGGATTATCTGAGCAACGTGATCGTGCCGGATTTTCTGGGCGTGATCGCGGCGCGGGTGACGATCGAGCAGGGGTCGAACAGTTATGAAGCGGTGTGGCAGCCGGTATTCACGCCGAGCAGGACGCCGCTGCTCGATCAGCGCTGGACGGTGATCCCGCAGCAGGCGGCGGGGATCGGGATTGAGGATGCGGGGGCGCGGTATCCGGGGCGGTCGCAATTTGGGGCTCGGTGGAATCACATCGGGGCGGGGTATGAGTGGTCGGTGTCGTATTTCGACGGGTTCAATTATTTGCCGCTGTTCAACGCGCCGTACGCGTTGTCCAGTCCAAGCATTCCAGCTACGGGAGGGGGGATCGTCAGCCTTCCCATGCCAACGTTCACGCTGAACCTGCAGCGATTCTATCCCGAGCTTCGCGAATATGGGGCCGACGCGGCCGTCCCGCTGAAATGGTTCACGCTAAAGGGCGAGGCGGCGTACTTCACGTCGACCACGCCGGATACGGACGAGTATGGGTTGTATGTCATTCAAGTGGAACGGCAGGTGAAGGAATGGTCGTTTGTGGGCGGATATGCCGGAGAAGTGCTGACGCGGCAGGGAAATCCGCTGCAGTTCGCGCCGGATCGGGGATTTGCGCGGTCGTTTGTGGGACGGGCGGGGTGGACGATCGATCCGAACCGGAGTTTGGCGGTGGAGACGGCGATTCGCGCCGCCGGGTCGTTTACGCGGTTAGAGTATTCGCAGAGTTACGGGCAGCATTGGCGGGCGACGGCGGGGGTCGCTTGGGTACGCGGTGACATGGCGGATTTTTTGGGGGAGTATCGGCGGAATTCCTATGCGTCGTTGGCGGTGAGGTATAGTTTTTGAGGACAAGGCCAGCCATTACGCCAAGGCGGCGTTTCGTAACTCAATCGGAATCAGCCGGCATGGCTGCCGGCTCGCCGCTCGACGAGCGGCCCCACATTC
>JAIQFJ010000004.1 GCA_020073325.1 Terriglobia bacterium
CTCGAAGCGGAGTTGGGCCGCGTGGGCATGGGCGTGGTTTATCTTGCCGTCCGCGCCGACGGGAGATTTGAAAAACGCGTCGCGATCAAGATCTTGCGCCATGACCGGATCGACAACCTCTTCCTGCGCCGTTTCGAGCGCGAGCGGCAGATTCTGGCGCAACTGAATCATCCGCACATCGCCTCGATCCTGGACGCGGGAACCTCGCCTGCGGGCGATCCCTACTTTGTGATGGAGTATGTCGACGGCGAGCCGGTCACGGCCTACTGCCGGAAACGCGCGCTGACGGTAAGACAGCGGCTCGATCTGTTTCTTCAGATCTGCGACGCCGTGCAGCACGCTCATCGGAACCTGACGGTGCATCGTGACCTGAAGCCGAGCAATATTCTGGTGACCGCGAGCGGCGCGGTGAAGCTACTCGATTTCGGGATCGCGAAACTGATCGAGCCGGGCGCGGGTCAAGCCTCTGAGCAGGGGGCGACGATGGCGATTCTCACGCCCGACTACGCCAGCCCGGAGCAGATTCGCAATGAGCCGATCACCACGGCGGCCGATGTTTTCTCGCTCGGAATTTTGCTGTACGAGATGCTTTCCGAACAGCATCCTTTTCAACCCGGCGGCCGCCTTCCGCATGAGGTGATGCGGGCGATCAGCGAAGACGATTCCGCGCCGATGAGCGCGGTGCCCGGACCGCGCGCGCGGGAGCTTCGCGGCGAGCTCGACGCGATTGTCCTGACCGCGCTGCGCAAGCAGCCTTCGTGGCGATATCCGTCCGTCGAACAATTGGCCGACGACGTGGGCCGCTTTCTGCGGGGGCAGCCGGTTTTGGCCCGGGGCGACCGGCTGTCGTATCGATTCGCGAAATTTGCGCGAAGGCAATGGCTCCCGTTGACCGCGGCCGCTTTGGTTTTCCTGGTGCTGGCGGCGGGGATCGTATCCACGAAACGGCAGGCGCGCGCCGCGGACGATGCGCGCCGGGCGGCGGAAGCGGCGCGCACGGTGGCGGAGCAGGAGCGCCGCGCTGCCGACCAGCAGCGGGAGGCTGCCGAGCGCAACCAGCACATCGCCGCCGAGGAACGCACGGTGGCGGAGGCTCGAACGCGCGAAGCCGAATTCGAGCGGCGCAAGGAGCAGGAGCGCTACCGCGAGGTACGCTCGCTGGCCGCTTCGCTCCTGTTCGACCTTCACGACGGCATCCGCGACCTGGCCGGGTCGACCACCGCGCGGCGGTTGATCGTTTCCAAGGCGCAACGCCAGTTAGAGCTTCTGAGCGCCGATTCGCAGAACGATCCCGGTCTCAAGCGCGATCTCGCCGCGGCCTATGAGCGGATGGGAGAACTGCGCGTCGATCGCCGCAAGCCCGAAAAATCGGGCGCCCAGGCGGCGCTGGAGGATTATCGCCGGGCCGTCGAACTGCGCCGCTCGATCGCGGCCGAGCCCAATGCGCGATCCTCCGACCGCCGCGATCTCGCGCTGAGTGTCGCCAAAACCGGCGACGGCGAATTTTTGGCGGGAAATACGAAGCAGGCAGTCGAGTCGTACGAAAGCGCGTGGAGCATGGCGCGGTCGTTGATTCAGTCCGATCGCGAGGATCCTTCGATGCGCCGCATGCTTGGCAACATCGACGAACGGCGCTGCACGATTCTGGTCGCCGCCGGAAACAATGCCGCCTCGATCGAGGCATGCAGGGAAGGTATCGCCGTGCTCTCGCCGATGGCTGATGCCGCTCCGGACGATGTCGAGATCCAGCGCCTGATCGCCACCACGCACGCCTCCTACGCCAACGCGCTCCGTCTATCAGGGGACGGCAAGGAGGCCGCGAAGGAGGGCAGGATCGCGCTCGATTCACTCGATCGTCTGCAATCGCTTGCGCCGAGCAACGCCGAGTATCGCCGTCTGTCGGCTTCCGCCGGAACGATTCTGGCCACCAGTCTCGCGGCCAGCGGAGACGAGCGCGGCAGTTTCGACGCGTTCCGCCGTTCCGTGCACTCCATGGAGGTCGCGCTTGAAATCGACCCGGGCGACCTGAATTCTCCGCTGCGGCTCGCGGTTACACTCCTTGCGTTTTCGCGACGCCTGACGAAGAGCGGGGACACCTCTTCCGCCCACCAGGCCGTCCAGGAAGCGCTGCGGCTTCTGGAGCAGACCGCCACGCGGCCCGGCGCGGGACCGGTGGAGTGGAACGAATACGCCGACGCGCTGCTCAAATCTGAATATCCTGATTTGTCGGATCCGGCCCGGGCGCTGCAGCTCGCGCAAAACGCTGTCGCGGCGACGCATCGCAAAAACGCGTTCTTTCTCGACACGCTGGCCTGGGCTTATTTCCGCTCGGGTGACGCTCCCAAAGCGGCCCAAACGGAACGGGATGCGCTCAGCCTGCTTCCTGCCGGCGCCAAGGGCGGGCTTCACGACGAACTGGAGCGCGGATTGAACACGTTCCTTCACGGGGGGAATTTTTGAGCTGATTGAGACGCCATATGCGCAATCCATAAGAGCGGCACTGCCGCGGAGGTACAACTATGGCGAGCTTCTGTTCGAATTGCGGATTTCCGCTCGGGACGGGTGTCGTCTTTTGTTCCAAGTGCGGGACCCGCCAGGCGTCGGCTCCGGCGCCTCAGCCCGCGGTCTCAGGCGGCGCGGCGAAAAGCGGCTCGGGGCTGAAAATTCTGTTCGTCGTTCTCGGCGTGATCTTCCTGCTGGGGGTCACCGCTGTCGCCGGGCTGCTCTATGTGGGGCATCGCGTCAAGCAGGCGGTGGTGCAGGAGGCCCACACCTATGGAGTGGATCTTCCCACTTCTTCGGCCGCTCCGTCGTCCTCGGCCTCGGCTCGCCGCAATCCGTGCGACTACGTTTCGAAAGATGAGGCGTCGCGACTGCTGGGGGAGCCGATTGCCCGAACGGCGCCCCAGGACCAGGGTTGTGCCTATTTTGCTCCTCCCGGGCGGTCGGCACAGCTTGCCCAGCAGCGCGGCTCGGATCTTTCGAAACAGATTCAATCCGGAAAAGAAATGAAGCCGGGCGACATTGTGGGAGCGCTGAACCGGATCACCAGCGGGGTCTCGACGGAGGGGGGCGACGCGCCGCTGCTGCTGGTCGCGCTGGACTTCGACGGCGCCGAGCAGTGGGCGGCGCTTACCGCCGGGAAAGCTCTGTTCGGCTCGATTCCGCGCGCCAGCATTTCGACTGAAGTTCCGAATCTGGGCGATCGCGCCCTCCGCATGACACCCCTGGGCCTGAATGTACTGAAGGGATCGACTCTGATTCGTATCGTTCCAGGTCCGGTTCCCGGCGCGGACGAGATAAGCATCGCCATTGCGAAGGTAATTCTGTCGCGTTTGTAACGATTGCGCGCTAAGATGACTCTTTCGAGTTGCGGATGCACGCGGAAGAGTCGCCACAAATTACGGGTCTTCTCTCGGAGTGGCGCGAGGGCGACGAAGAGGCCGGCCGGCGCATCATCGCCGCGGTCTACTCGGAACTGAGACGCCTGGCCGCCGCGTCTTTGCGCCGCGAATCGAATCCGCTGACGCTGCAGCCCACGGCGCTGGTCCACGAGCTGTGCGTGCGAATGCTCTCCCGGTCCGCCGTTCCCTGCGAAAACCGGCTTCATTTTCTGCACGTCGCGGCGCAGCAGATGCGGCGGCTCATCGTCGATTACGCCCGCAGTCGGAAGAATCTCAAGCGCGGGGGCGCACAGCCGCACTTGCCCCTCGATGACGCGCGCGACCACGCGATTTGCCTCGATGAGCGCCTGGACGATATCCACGAGGCGCTGATTCGGCTGGAGCAACTCGACCAGCGCCCCGCGGCCGTGGTCGAAATGCGCTTTTTTGGCGGACTTACGGAACAGGAGATCGCGGACGTGCTTCAAATTTCCGTCGCGACCGTGAAACGCGATTGGGAATTTGCGCGGTCGTGGCTGCTGGCGCAACTCGATACGTCCCGATAATTTCTTTTGTGAGCTGATCCGCGCACGCTTTGCGCAATCCTCTTGACGGCGCGACCCGCGAAGGGTCGCTACCGGAGGAAAACATGGAAAAACTTATGCGGATCTTCAAGCTGACGGCGATGCTGGCCGCGGCCGTGGTGCTGGTTACTCTAGCCACCGAAAGAAAAGCGATCGCGCAGGCGGTCCGGGCGGCGCTGGTTCGCAATCAGGACGAACCGGGCAGAAATCCGTACAGCGAACAGGGAGGGTGCTTCGGCTCGGGCTGCGTCGCAAAATTGTCGCCGGTGCCGGCCGGACAGCGTCTGGTGTTGACGAACTTGAACATCGGGATGGAGACGAGCAACGGATGCCCTGTATATGTCGGAGGCCACGGGGCCGAGGCTTGGGTATATCCCACCACGCAGGTCGGCGCGTTCCAATTCGCGGATCTGCACGTGAACGTCTACTACGAGGCCGGCGAGCAACCGACATTGACCGACGCCTGCACAGGGACGTTGATCTCCGCGACGGCGTCCGGCTACTACATCTCCTTGCCTTAATAGATCCGTGCTTCGGAGGCTGACATGAATAAATTCGTCTTCTTCGCGATTCTTGGGGCGGCATGCGCTCCGGGCTCGACTATCTCGTTCGTGGGAAACCTGCGCACGGACGCGAATGTCACCGGCTGCGGGACGAGCTGCACTCTCGACGGATCCAACACCGACGGCGACTACGCGCAGTGGGCGGCGGTCGTCGACGACTTCACCGTCTTGTCGACTTCCCAGATGCAGGCGATCACCTTCAGCTACGGCGGCGGGATCAACGGAGCCGGCGATACGATCGCCGAAAGCGGCTTCGAGCCGTATCTCAGCCTGTTCGACGCGAGCGGAAATTTCCTCGCCTCGACGGCTTTGAGCGGCTGCCCTGCCGGCGGCCAAATCAACAGCGTCAGCGGACAATGTTACGATGTCGAACTCGACGGCGGCACGCTCGCGCCGGGGACGTATCAGATTGCAATTAGCGCATTCGACAATCTGTCGTTCGCGGAGAATCTCGGAACCGGCACGCTCGCCGATGGATTTACCGGCCTGGGAAATCTCGCCTCGGGCGAGGATCTGCACTACGCTTTCGATGTCGAGCTGACTTCAACGGCCAGCACGCCGGAGCCGTCCTCCGGATTCCTGGCTTCCGGAATCCTGGCCATGTTCGCCTGGCGCAGCTTCCGCGCCCGGCGCCGGAATTGAAAAAGCTCTAACCACCTGCATTATTCCCAACGGAGGGCGCGCATCGGATCGATCCGCGTGGCGCGAACCGCCGGGACGTATCCGGCGAAACACGCGACGGCCGCGATTCCGAGCGTCGCCCACGCCAGAGACGCCGGGTCGTTCGGGGTGATCCCGTAGAGCTGCGCCTTCACGAGGCTCGTCAGGCCCCAGGCGATCGGAAGCCCGAGTCCAATGCCGGCCGCTACCAGGACCAGCACTTCCTTCATCACCAGCCAAATGACATCGCCGGCCCGCGCCCCCAGCGCCATGCGCACGCCGATCTCGCGCGTCCGCCGCGCGACGGTGTAGGCCATCACGCCATACAAACCGATCGCGGCGAGCAGGGTCGCCAGCAGACCGAAAGCGCTCGACAGCGCCGCCACCAGGCGTTCGGTCATCAGCGAATTGTCCAACTGCTTTTCGAGCGTTTTCATCCCATAAACCGGCACGTTGGAATCGACGCTGTTCACCAGCTTCCGGATGGTCGAAAATGTCTGCTCCGGATCGCGCGAGGTGCGGATATACGCCGACATGCCGTTGACGAAGGGCGGTTGATTGTAGGGGACGAACACTTCGAGCGGCATCTCATCCCGCATGCTTTCGTATTTCGAATCGCGCACGATACCCACGATTTCGATGTCCGTCTTGGTGCCCGGATCGCCGCCCATTCCGATGTGCCGCCCGAGAGCCTGGCCGTTCGCAAAATATTGCCGCGCGAATTTTTCATTGATGATGGCCACCTTGGGCGCTCCCGGTCCATCGGTGGCCCGGAAATCGCGCCCGAGCAGTACCGGAATGGCGAGGCTCCTGAAATAGTCGGGAGAAACATAGTTGAAGTGGGGATCGATCCATTCGCCCGGCTTCGCGGTGTACGATTCCACCGTCACGGAGTTGTCCCATTCATTGTTCTCGAGCACCGCAACCACCGCCAGGCTGGCTGCCTCGACGCCGGGAAGTGTGTCGAGATTCTCCTTGAGCTGCCGGTAAAACTGAAACGAACGGTCGTTCTTGTAGCCGTTGAGAGTGGGGTCGACCGAGAAGGTCAGCAGGTTCTTGGTCTGAAACCCGGGGTCGAGATCCTTCAGATTCGACAGGCTTCGAATAAACAGACCGGCGCCGACCAGCAGTAAAAGCGAAAGCGTGACTTGCGCGGTCACCAGAGTTTTGCGAAGCCCCACCGAGGTTCCTCCGGCGATGGAGCCGACTTCATCCTTCAAGGTCGGCGCCAGATTCGGACGCGTGCTTTGCAGCGCCGGAACCAGTCCGAAAACGACCCCGGTAAGAATGGAGACTCCCAGGGTGAACAGCAGAATGCGGAAATCGGGCCTGGTCGAAAGCGTGACCGGAGCCGTGCCCACCGGAAGAAAACCGATCAAGGTCCGATCGATCCAGACCGCGAAGGCGAGCCCGGCGGCTCCTCCGGTGAGAGCCAACAGCAGGCTCTCCGCCAGAAGCTGGGAAACAATGCGTCCTCTGCCCGCGCCCAACGCAAGCCGGACCGCGATTTCCTTCTGACGCGCCGTCGCTCTGGCGATCAGCAGGTTCGCGACGTTGGCGCAAGCGATCAGCAGCACCAGCGCGACGATCACCATCAGGACCAGCAACGGTTTGCCGAAGCGGTCGCGCAGATTGGAACGAGCTTTCGACGCCGGCAGCAGATCCACCCACATCTGCAGAAATCGTTCTTTGGTGATCGGCGCCGCCCGGGCGAATTCCTTCTGCTGAACCTCCATTTCGAGCATCTGATGAAACAGCGGCTGCAGCCCGGCGCGCGCCTGCTCCATTGTCATTCCAGGCTTCAATCGCCCGTAGGCATTGACCCATCGCTGCCTGCGGTTTTCGAGCATGCCGGTGCTTTGCGGGAACAGTTCGAGGCGCATCATGATGGGGACCCGGACCTGCGCCGGGTAACTCGGATCGGTCCCGTCGAATCCAGCCTGACTCACGCCGATAATCGTGAACGGGTACCCGTTGATCAGCAGACTCTTGCCGATCACCTGTGGATCGCCCGCGAACCGGGTCAGCCAGAAGCGGTGGCTGATCACCGCGACAGGATGGCCGCCTTTGATCTTGTCGTCCTCGGGCGTGAGCACGCGTCCCATCGCAGCCCCGACGCCGAGCACGGGAAAATAGGTGCCCGAAACCAGCTCTCCCGCGACACGCTCGGTCCTCCCTTCGAAGCTCAGGCTGAAAGGCACGTTCCAGCGGCAAAACATTCCGTCAAACACCTGGTTCCGGTCGCGGAAATCGGCATACATCGGATAGGACAGCTTCACCGGACCGTTGTTGCCGCCGTAATGCTCGCCCCGTCCCCAGAGTGTGACGAGCTGCTCGGGGTTTTTCACCGGAAGCAGCCGCAGCAGGAGTTGGTCGACAAAGGTGAAGATCGCCGTATTCGCGCCGATGCCAAGCGCGAGCGAGGCCACGGCAACCGCGACAAACACCGGCGCCTTGCGCAAAGTTCGCACAGCGAACCGGAGGTCCTGGCCGAAGCTGCCCATAAGAATCAATACCGGACATCCGTATGAACGTTACAGGCGCCCATCGGTTAGCTGAGATGATTCACTTTGCATCTAAATCCCTTACCCTACGGGTATGAGCGCCATCACCTTCCAAGTCAACGGGCGCAGCCATACGCTCGATCTCGACCCCACGACTCCGCTGCTCTACGTGCTGAGCGACGATTTGGGACTACGCGGGCCGAAGTTCGGCTGCGGCCTGGGGCAATGCGGAGCTTGTACCGCGATCGTGAACGGAACAGCGCTGCGGTCCTGCATCACGGCGGTCAGCGCTGTCGCGGGAAAAGAAATTACCACGCTCGAAGGGTTGGGAACGCCGGAGAAGCCGCACCCGATCCAGAAAGCGTTCATCGAAGAACAGGCCGCGCAGTGCGGATTCTGCCTGAACGGGGTCATTCTTACGGCCAAAGCGCTCCTCGACCGGAAGCCGCATCCGACGGATGCCGAAATTCAAGGCGCGCTTTCGAATGTTCTGTGCCGGTGCTTTACGCACACCCGGATGCATCGCGCGATTCAGCGCGCGGCTCGCGAGGTGGCGCGATGACTCGTGAAAGCTTCGCGGCGCTCGACCGGCGCGGATTTCTCAAGAGCGCCGGTGCGCTCGTCGTCAGTTTTTCGATTTCCGCGCCGCCGATGCACGCGCAATTCGGAAACACTCCGATTCCCGGCTCCCCACAAAATGACCAGGTCGATTCGTGGATCGCCGTCGGCGCCGACGGCATGATCACCGCGTATAGCGGGAAAGAGGAGCTGGGGCAGGGAATCGCAACGGCGCAACAGCAATTGATCGCCGAGGAGTTGTGCGTGCCTTTCGATCGCGTGAAGCTGCTCTACTGCGACACCGCGATGACGCCGGATCAGGCGTACACTTCGGGCAGCCAGTCCCATCCTGCAAATTTCAACCATTCGAATCTCGCGCTGGCGTGCGCGACGGCGCGCGAAGCCTTGCTCCATAAGGCGGCGGAGCGGCTTGCGCTACCCGCTGAACAGCTCGTGATCGCGGACGGTGTCATTCGTGCGCGAACCGACACGTCGAAACGGGTGTCTTATGCCGAGCTGGTCGGCGGATCCCGATTGCACCTCGCTCTCGATCCGAATGCAAAACGGAAGCCTCCCCGTGAATGGACCGTGCTTGGCAAGGCGGTTGGCCGCGTCGATATGGCCGCCATGGTCACCGGCGAATTCGAATATGTTCACAACGTCCGTCTTCCCGGCATGCTTCATGGCCGCGTGGTGCGTCCTCCCTCGGTGGGCGCAACCGTGGCGAGCGTGGACGAGAGTTCGGTGAGCACGATGCCGGGAGTCGTGAAGGTGGTGGTTCGCAGGAATTTCGTCGGCGTGGTCGCGCAGAAACCCTGGCAGGCGATGCAGGCCGCGGAGCGCCTCAAAGTCACCTGGACGCCGGGACCGGGGTTGCCGAAGCAGTCCACTTTCTACGATCACCTCCGAAGCCTTCCTTCGCGCGATGCGCTTTTGGTCGACTCCAAAGATACGTCGCAGGTCCTCGCTCAATCGGCTACGGTTTTGCGCGCGAGGTACGATCATCCCTACCAGATGCACGGCTCGGTGGGCAGTTCCTGCGCCGTCGCCGATGTACAGGGCGGCAAGGCGACACTGTATTCGCCCACGCAGGGCGTCTGGTATCAAAAGACGACCGGCGCGATGATTCTCGGGCTGAAGCCGCAGGATGTCCATGTGATCTTTCGCCGCGGCGCGGGCTGCTACGGGCTGAATGGCGCCGATACGGTCAGCTACGATGCCCTGATCCTGTCGCAGGCGGTCGAAAAGCCGGTGAAGGTGCAACTCAGCCGGAAGGACGAGATGGCTTGGGAGAACTACGGCAACGCGTGGACGATCGATGAACGCGCCGCGCTCGACGCGGCCGGCAACATCGTCGCGTGGGAGCACGAGGCTTGGACGGCCTCGCTCGGCAATCGGCCGGGACCGATGACACCCGGCAATGTGATCACCGGGATGCTGGTTGGATACTCGCCTGCCGCATTCGAGCCGGGTCCGGCGAGGGATCCGCGTTCCTATAACAACGGCAGCAACGGGATTCCCTCCTACGTCGCGGGACGCGTCGCTGGGGTCGAGGGCGGAACCGGGACGGTGAAGAGTGAAAAGGTGCTGGTCCACACGGTGCAGTCGCCTTTCTGGACGGGTCCGCTTCGCTCGCCCGCGCGGCTACAGAACACCTTTGCCCATGAAAGTTTCATGGATGAATTGGCGGCCCGCGTGAAAGCGGATCCAGTGGAATACCGCCTGCGGCATCTTCGGAATCCGCGCGTCGTCGGAGTCCTGAAGGCGGCGGCCAAAGCCGCGAACTGGGAGACGCGCCCGTCGCCGGTGGGCGGAAGACCGAAAACGGGAGTCGTTACCGGACGAGGCGTCGCCTGTGTCGCTTACGAAGGCGACAACGGCTACACCGGCATCGTCGTCGAAGTTGCAGTGAACCAGGACGATGGCAGGGTCGCTGTAAAGCGGATGTGGGTCGCGATCGACGCGGGTCCCATTTCGAATCCGGACGGGCTGCGGAATCAGGCGGAGGGCGGCGCGCTGCAGGGCATGAGCCGCGCGCTCGGCGAAGAAGTCACCTGGGACGATGAGAAGATCACGTCGATCGACTGGCGCACCTATCATTCCTTGCCGTTAGGGTTTGAGCTGCCCAGGATCGAGTGTGTACTTGTAGATCAGCCTGACGAACGAGCCACGGGAGCAGGTGAGACGTCGATCACGGTCGTCGCGGCAGCCTTGGCAAACGCGATTTTCGACGCGGCTGGAATCCGGTTGCGCCAGGTCCCGTTCACCGTCGAGCGGGTCAGGCAGGCTCTGCAGGCGCGAGTATAATTGTGGCCTCAGTCGCTGCGCAGTGTCTCCATCGGATCCACGGACGCGGCTCGCCGGGCCGGGATGTAGCTGGCGGTCACGGCAGCCGCAAGGATAATTGCCCCGGAAACACCGTAGGTTAGCGGATCGAGCGGCGCGACCCCGAACAACAGGGATGATATCCAGCGGGACAGCGCTGCTGCCGAGCACAATCCGAGGGCGCCGCCCGCGCATGCCAGCATGAGGCCCTGGCGTACGAACAGAGCTTGGACCAGTCCAGGTTCCGCGCCGAGGGCGACACGGATGCTCATTTCCCTCCGGCGCTGTGCGACCGCATACGCGAGGACGCCGTAAACGCCGACGACGGCAAGCGTCAGCGCCATGGCTCCGGCGATGCCCAACAGAACCAGAGCGAAGGACGTGCGCGCCATCGAGCCTCGATAGACATCGTTCAAAGTTCGCACCTTCGCCAGAGGCAGATTGGGATTCACCGCGTGGATCGCCGCCGTAATTTCCCGAAGAAAGCTCTCCGTTGCGGCGCGGTTGCTGCGGATCGCGAGCGTCACGCTCCGGCGAACCGCCGCGGGAGTTCCCGGCTGAGCCGCCGCGATCCCCGCGCGCAAATAGACGGTCGGCGGAGCTGGCCGGTCAACCCCGTCGTCGTGAACATTTTCCACCACGCCCACGACCTCCATCCAAGGTCCCTCTCCGATCCGGATGCGTTTTCCAAGCGCGTCCCGCGGATCGCCCCAATTTTCGTGAGCCATATTCTCGGACACGATCGCAATGCGCCGCTGACTGAACACGTCGTCCCAGGTGAAATCCCGTCCAACGATCAGCCGCGTGCCTTGCGCCGCGAACAGGCCTGGTGAGACCTGCTTCGTGGTCCGGTTCGGAGGGATCTGGCCGACCGGAGTCCTGCCTTCGACAGCGACGACGTTGCCGTTGTGGTATTCCAGCTCCATCGGCAACCCGCTGGCGAACCCCGCGGCCGCGACACCGGGAATCGAGGCAAGCCGGGCGACGAGATCAGCCTGCATCCGGACGACTCGCTCCGGCTCCGGTATCTGCGCCTTCGGAATCAGAATGCGTACGGTCTCAATCTGTTCCGGATGGGTGAATCCCGGCGCCACGGAGCGCAAAGCAAGAAAACTGCGGATCATTAATCCGGCCCCGATCAGGAGCACCAGCGCGAGGCCCACCTGCGCGACCACCAACGCGTTTTGCGCGCGCAGTTGTTCCGAACTTGCGCTGGCGCCCCGCGCATTCTGCATGGCGGCGGTACGGCCGGACTTGAGAATCGCGATCGATCCGAATGCAAGGCTCGAGGCCGCCGAGCAGGCCAGCGCAAATAGAAGACTCGCGGAGTCGATCGATATCCCGGCGAGCCGGGGAAGATTTGCGGACCCATCGGCGACCAGCAACCGGATGCCGGCGTAAGCAAAGCCGAGACCGAGAGCGCCGCCGAGGATGCCGAGAGTGAGGCTCTCCACCAGCAACTCGCGCGCGATCCGTCCCCAACCCGCGCCGAGGGCCGCGCGAATCGCAAACTCCCGGCGCCGCGACTGCGTCCTCACTTGGACCAGGTTCGCGACGTTCGCGCAGACCAGCAGCAGCACCAAAGCCAGCGCGCCCATCAGAGTCCGGAGAACGACGCCGGCGTCGCCCACGACATCCTGCTTCAGCGGACGAAGCTGGGGCTTGAAGCGAAGCTGCTCGACCACCTGGCGCACGTCATCCGCGCCGCCCCAAAGCGCCAATACGCGCGCGATATCCTGATTCGCGCCATTGACCGTGACGCCGGGTTTGAGTCTCGCGATACCGGAGTGATTGAATTCGTCCGATCGGATCGGTCCGTCGGGGAGATGTTGCGGAAGCAGAACGTCGGGAGCGAGGTTGAGGAATTGAAAAGTCCGCGGCATCACTCCGATCACCTGGTGCGGGACGAAATCGATGAGGACCACCCGCCCGACGACGTGCGCATCGCCGCCGAACCTTCGCTGCCAGTATCCATAGGAGAGGATCGCCGTTTCTTGAGCGCGCTCCGCGTTATCTTCGCGCGAGAACCAGCGGCCGAGATAGGGCCGCACACCGAGGGCGGGAAGGACGCCGTTCGTCATGGTCACGGTCGCGATCTGTTCGGGATCGCCGGCGCCGGTAATGGTTGCGGCGCCCGCCGTCCAGACGCCGAAGTCCTGAAAGCTTTGCGCACCGTTCTCGTATGCGTGATACATGCCGAGAGAGAGAGGCATGTCGTGGATCGGCTGGCGCTCGAAGACGGCGGAGTTGAAAACGCCCACCAGCGCGTCCGGTTCAGGATAAGGCAATGGACGGATCAGCACCGCATTTACGACGCTGAAGATGGCTATATTGCCGCCGATCCCCAGGGCGAGCGAAAGCAGGGCGGGAATGCTGAAGCCCGGCTTTGTGCGGATCATCCGCAGAGCATGCCGCGCGTCGCGCCAGGCGCTTTCGAGCAGCGTCACGGTATTCATTCGATAGACCTCCTCGCGGATCAAGGTGGTGTTCCCGAGTTTCCTGCGGGCCGCCGCGCGCGCTTCGTCAGGAGTCATCCCGCGCGCGATGTACTCTTCCGCCGTCACGTCCAGGTAGAAGTCGAGTTCTTCGCGCTGTTCGGCGTCGCTCGGGTCGCGGCGGAAAAAGCGCCGCCAGTTCATCCTTGCTTCTCCACTGCGGGATTCAGGATCCGGCCGATCGCGCGGACCACCTGTTCCCATCGGGATGTCTGGACCGCGAGCTGGCGTTTTCCTTCCCGCGTGAGGCGGTAGTACTTGGCACGGCGGTTGTTTTCCGAGGTTCCCCAAAACGCGGCGATCCAAACGCGATTCTCGAGCCGGTGCAGGGCAGGATAAAGCGACCCGTGCTCCACCTGGAGAACATCTTCCGAGCCCCGCTCGATCGCGTGGGCAATCGTCTGCCCATGGGCCGGGCCCAGCACGAGCGTTTGCAGGATCAGCATGTCCAGGGTTCCCTGGACCATTTCGGACTGCAGGGGCGATTGGCGTCTCGGCATACTCTTCTGTCGATGATCGACTAAAATACCTGGCCCATTTTATAGGGTTACAGAAGGCTGTAGACTTTTCTCCCACTCGGCGTCCGACCAAAGAGAGTCCGATCCAGCCCGAGAAAAGCCGGCGGCGAAGGTACGCTGAATAAAATGTTTCGGCTGTTCATCGAACTCGGGCTGGTGATCATCGGGCTCGCCATTCTGGCGCGAATCGCCACGCGCGGCGGATTTTCAGCTATTCCGGTGTATCTTCTTGCCGGCCTGGCGTTCGGAAAAGGCGGACTCGCGCCTATCGATTTCAGTCAGGAATTCATTCGCATTGGAGCCGAGATCGGAGTGCTTCTGCTGCTTTTCATGCTTGGCCTGGAATACACCGGGGCGGAGCTGAAAGAGAACCTTCGCGGCGGCACTCTCATGGCTGTCATCGATTTCGGACTCAATTTCCCTCCCGGCTTCGTGACCGGGCTGATGCTGGGGTGGAAGCCTTTGCCTGCCGTCCTTCTCGGCGGGGTCACGTACGTTTCCTCTTCGGGTATCATCGCCCGTGTCCTCGGTGAACTACGCCGCCTTGGAAACCCCGAAACGTCTGTCGTTCTGTCGATCCTCGTCATGGAGGACCTAACGATGGCGGTTTATCTCCCGCTGGTCGGCGTGCTGCTTGTGGGCGGCGGACCGGTGCGAATGGCTGTCTCGATCGCGATCGCGGTTGCCGTTGTCGCCGCGGTTCTGCTGGTGGCGATCCGGCACGGCGGCCTCCTTAGCCGCATTGCCGCGCACGAGTCCGACGAAATCATTCTTCTGACGCTGTTCGGCACTCTGCTGCTGGTGGCAGGCGGCGCGGAACTGGTCCACGTCTCCGCCGCGATTGGAGCCTTCCTGGTCGGAATTGCGGTTTCCGGACCGGTCGCTGAACAGGCGCATCGGATCTTCGCCCCGCTGAGAGACCTTTTCGCCGCCACGTTCTTTTTCTTCTTCGGACTGGAAATCAACCCGCACTCCCTCGTTCCTGCGCTGCCCCTGGCGGTGGTTCTCGCTGTCGCTACGGCATTCACGAAGACGCTCACCGGATATTGGGCCGCCCCCAGGGATTTGCCCCGCGACACGAGGATTCGCGCGGGAGCCGCCCTGATCGCGCGCGGGGAGTTTTCCATCGTGATCGCCGGACTCGGCGTCGCCGTTGAGCCGGCGCTTGGGCCGCTGTCTGCCGCATACGTTCTGCTGACCGCGATTGCCGGCCCGATCGTGGCGCGCCTCACGTGATCTGAGCCGGCGCCGATTCCAAAACTATTTTCGCCGTTTCCCGCGCCGCCTTCGCATTTGCCTTCAGGGGGTTGACCCCTGCCCAGCCTGGAACGACTCGATAAAAACGAATGAAACACCTGAGTTCGGCATTTTTCGTCGTCACGATCTGCAATGCACAGATCATCGCAACCGTAGCCGGCGGTGGGGGAGAGGGCCCCGGCGACAATGGCCCGGCCACGAAAGCGCAGATGATGCAGCCGGTGAGTGTCGCCCTGGACGGCGCCGGAAACCTCTACATTGCCGATTCGCAGGATCAGCGCGTCCGGAAAGTGGACGCCACTGGCGTGATTACAACTCTCGCCGGCACCGGGAACCGTGATTTTTCAGGCGATGGAGGACCCGCCGCCACTGCAGGTCTGAATACGCCTTCCGGAGTCGCCGTCGACACGGCGGGGAATGTCTATATCGCCGACAGGCTCAACCACCGGATTCGTCGAGTCACCGCCGCCGGAATCATCACGACATTTGCCGGCACCGGCACGGCTTCATTTTCCGGAGACGGAGGCCCCGCCACCAGCGCAACTCTGAACAGTCCCGACGCAGTCGCCGTGGATGGCGCGGGTAACGTATATATCTCAGACACGAACAACAGGCGCATCCGCAAAGTCACGGTTGCAGGAACCATTTCGACTTTCGCCGGCAATGGCACGGTCAACTATTCCGGCGATGGGGGACCGGCCATCAGCGCAGGAATTCCCGCGCCCGGCGGAGTTTTTGCCGACGCGGCGGGGAACCTCTATGTCTCAGATTCCACCAACCGGATTCGCAAAGTGAACACATCCGGAGTGATCAGCACGGTCGCGGGCGTTGGCGGGACAGGCGCGGCGGGTGACGGGGGACCGGCACTCTCCGCCCAATTGTCGACTCCTACCGGGGTCGCGCTCGACGGCGCCGGGAATCTCTACATCGGCGATACCTTCAACAACCGCGTGCGCAAAGTCACGCCAGCCGGGACCATCACGACCTTCGCCGGCGGCGGCCTCGTTGGAGGCAATTTCGGAGACGGAGGTCCCGCCACCAGTGCAAGCCTCGCGCTGCCGAACGGAGTCGCAGTCGACGGCGCGGGAAACGTTTTCATCGCGGATAGCAACCACGGGCGGGTGCGAAAAGTTCTATCCGCGGCCGGTCCGGTGTTGACCCTGGTGGCGAATGCGTTCGGAGACGCCCCGACCATTGCTCCAAACACATGGGTCGAGCTGAAGGGAACCGCCCTGTCATCCACCTCGCGTATCTGGCAGGGGGCCGATTTCGTGAATAACCTGATGCCAACTCAACTCGACGCGGTCAGCGTCACGGTCAACGGACGGCGCGCCTTCGTCTACTACATCAGTTCCACACAGGTGAACATCCTCACTCCACCCGATGATCTTTCCGGGACGGTGCAGGTTCAACTCACCAATGCAGCAGGCTCGAGTGCGATGAACGTCGCGGCGCAGACCGCCTCGCCCTCCTTTTTCGTATTCGACGGCGTTCACGTGACGGCGACGCACCTCAATGGCAACCTGATTGGTCCCGAAACGCTGTATCCGGGTGCGAGTACGCCGGCGGCGCCCAACGAAACCATCATCCTGTACGCGAACGGTCTGGGCGCGACATCCTCGCCTGTGGTCGGCGGTGCGATCACCCAGGGTGGGACACTGTCGCAATTCCCGATCCTCAACATCGGCGGAATTCCCGCGACTGTCAGTTTCGCAGGCCTGATTTCACCCGGGCTGTTTCAGTTGAACGTTCTGGTTCCACCGTTGGTTCCCGACGGCGACAACGCGCTTACAGGGACGTATAACGGTCAGGCGATGCAGACCGGCGTGATCCTGAACGTGCGCCGTTGAAACGCGAGGCACCGCGTCCGCGGCTACCTGACTACCTTCAGATCATGACGCATGATCGGCCGCGCCGGCACGTGGCAGGCGACGGTTTTGAATCCAGCGCGCTCAAAAGCAGTCGCGTACCCGGTGAAGGAAGCGCTTCCCGTTTTTTCCGCGTCCAGAGGATAGGCCTCCAGGGCGGCGGCGCCGGCACGTTTCGCGGCTCTTAACGCCGCTGAGATCAGCGCTGACGTCACGCCTTGCCGTCGATAGCCGATGCGCACATAGAAACAGGAGAGCGACCAGACCGGCACCTGGTCGACTCGCTTGAGCCGCCATTCGCGATCGAGCCACGGCAGGATATCGCGCGGCGTGAGTTGGCACGAGCCGACCGGCATCTCGCCATCGAAGGCTATTAATCCGGGTGGCGGGCCGCCCTTCACCACTTGCCGGAACGCCGCCTTATTCTGATCGCGCGTCCTTTTGCGGTAGGCCGCGCCGATGCGCCAATACATGCACCAGCATCGGCTGCACGCGCTGTTGTTGTCGAACAAATCCTCGAATGCGGGCCATAGGTCCGGCGTGAGCGGACGGACGGTGAGTTCGACACGACCTCCGGTGCAGTTTTATTTTGCCGCAAAATATGTCTGCGCCATAGCGGCCCTTGTGACATCGAGTGCGTCGATGAAAGAATAGCGGGATGCCGATCCGCCTGGTATTCGCCTGGTTGCTGGTATCCGCTCCCCTCTTCGCCGATCAGTTCGACGCGGTTCGCGGCTTCGTCCGGCGTCACATGACGGAGAGCAGCGCCCCGTCGATCGCGGTGGCCGTGGCGCGCGACGGGCGCATCCTCTGGGAAGAGGGTTTCGGCTGGGCCGACCGCGAAAAACGCGTCGCAGCCGACGAAAACACGATGTATTCCCTGGCTTCGATCTCCAAGCCTTTCACCGCCACCGGCCTGATGATGCTGGTCGAGCAGAAGCGCATCGACCTGGATCGCCCGGTGAACCAATACCTGGGGAACGCGAAATTGCGAGCCCGCGTCGGCAACGCCGACGACGCCACCGTCCGCCGCGTGGCCAACCACTCCTCCGGCCTTCCGCTCCATTACCAGTTTTTCTATGAAGACGAGCCTTTCCGGCCGCCTTCCATGGACGAAACCATCCTTCGCTACGGAAACCTGGTGACGATACCGGGAGAAAAATGGGAATATTCCAACCTGGGGTTCGGCATTCTGGACTACGTGATCTCGCGCGTCTCCGGCGTGCCGTACGACGATTACATGCGGCAGTCTGTTTTTCTGAAACTCGGACTGACGCACACCTCCGTTGGGATCGGTCCGGGACTCGAGAAATTTGTCGCGGCCCGCTACGGCCAGGATGGCCTGCCGATCCCGTTCTATGATTTCGACCATCGCGGCGCGTCGGCAATTTATGCCAGCGCGCATGACCTGGTGCGATTCGCGATGTTTCATCTTAAGGCCCATTTGCCCGATCAGGCGCGCATTCTCGCGGATGCGTCGATCGATGAAATGCAAAGGACCACGGCCCAGAGCGGCGAGAAAGCGGGCTACGGAATCGGATGGCTGACGAATGACGATCTGAACGGTTATCGCGTCATCTCGCACACGGGCGGAATGGGCGGCGTCGCGACAACGCTTCGCCTGATTCCTTCCGAAAAGCTTGCGGTGGTGGTATTGGGCAACACGTCGGGCGCACTGCCGCATCAGATTTCAGAACAGATTCTGGCAGCCCTCCTGCCGAACTGGCGGATTCCGCCATCGGCGCCCGCGACCTCCGCGCCGCCGTCATTCCGGCCGCCGCCCGGCCTGATTGGAACCTGGAAGGGCGTTGTTTCCACGTACAAGGCTGACATTCCGCTCACACTGGAAGTTCGCGAATCCGGGGAAGCGCAGGCGAAGCTGGGCGATCAGCTCAAGATGCTCCTCAATGACGTGACCTGGGAAAACGATGTGCTGTCAGGACGGATGCTGGGCGATGTCGGCACGGAAGACGCGAATCGGCGTCCATACTTCCTTCAGTTCACCTTAAAGCTGCGCGGAAATCTTCTCAATGGATCGGCATCCGCCATCAGCCAGCCGGGACGGCGCGTGGGCAACGCTCTCACGCAATGGGTAGAACTCAAGAAGTAGCGCCAAGACTTTGTTGAAACGCGAAAGCATTCCGCGCGATCTCAAAGGACGTGCTGAATGGCGCCGAGAAACGGTGGCCATCTTTCCTATTGGCCTGTGCCCTATTGGGCACCGCGGCCATGCAGGCACAAATATCGACCGGCGTCGTTGAAGGCGCCGTCCGCTCCAGTGCGGGAAAACCACAAGCGGGCTTGGCGATCGAGATTACTGGCGCGTTGGGATTCCGCGTGATCGTTCTCACGAACGATGCAGGCGAGTTCGCGGTAACGCTTCCGCATGGGCGGTATCAACTATCCGCCGGTCCCGCCGCACCCCGCAGAACGATCTTTGCCGCGGCGCTCGCCACGACCCGCATCGATCTTGTTGTCGATTCTCGCGCCGGGGTGTGGATGGACGCCACAGGCGGTCTCATCTATCCTGAGCCGTTCAGCGCGCCCGCCGTCATTCTCAGCCGCGAGCCTTCGAGCGTCACGCAGCCGCTGAATTTCACCGGCGCCGGCGATCGCCTCCTCGCCCTCCAATCGCAGCGCGCGTTTTCGTGGACCTATACCCAGTTCAAGCTGGAAGGCATGGACGCGACCGATTCTTATCAGCCCGGCCGACCCGTCATTCTTCCCGACGTGGAAGCGCTGGAGGAAATTTCGGTGCGCGGCGGATTCGCGCAAACCGCGTCGTCGAGCTATGGATCTGAAATCGGCAACTTCCTCGCCGCGCCTGGCATGTCCTGGCACGGAGCCCTGGTCAGCGTGAACACGGGCTCGCCGTTTGCCGCCTCGAATCTTCCCTCGCCGCCCGACCGCGGGCAGGTCACGCAATCGAACTATTTCAAATGGTTCTCGCGCGATACTGCCGAGATCGGAGGACCGCTCACCAAAAGGGCCGACGTGTTTGCCGTCGCGACCGGCGAATGGTCCCGCCAAACCATGCCGCTGGCCGCAATCGACGACGATCAACGAAGCCGTCTCCTGTTCGCGAACGTGCGCGGGCGGTATCGCGCGGGAGCGAAAGATCAGTTCGACGTTCTCTACAGCGGATCGCGAATCGACTTGAACAATTTCGGAATGCCCGCCGCGATAGAGAGTTTGGTCGCGCGCCGCGATTCTCCATCCTTCATCCTGCCCGAGGGTTTTTCGGGGCAAAGCGAAGTGGATCATTTCGATTTCCTTCAGGCCGGATGGAGCAGGCAAACGCGCACGGCCTCTGGCATCGGAGCCATCGAGATCCGCTACGGCTTTGCAACGGCGCACATGGACACGAATCGCTCCGCCGCCGCAGAAACGCGTCCGCAGAGCCGCATCGAACTGCTGGACGGCGCTGTGACCGGCGCGCCGCCGATGGAAAATCTCGCGGCTCGGACACGTCATCAGATCGAAGGAGTCTGGCAGCCCGGTTTGCTGCATCATCAAATCGCGATGGGCGCGGGCTGGAAGACGCAAACGCCGCTCAATCGCATCACGGCGCCCTCGGATATGAACCTGGTCACGGCCGGCGGCGCGCCCGGTTTCGCGCTCGAACTGAACACGCCTCTCGATTCGAAAAGCCGCATCCGCACGTTTACGCCTTTTGTCGCCGATCATTGGGCTCCGACGCCGGCCTTTTCGATCGATGTCGCGGCGCTCGCGGACCTCTCACGAGGCTCGCTGCCCACGCAATCGAGCGGGGGCGGGATTTTCGCCGCGCCGCGCAGCTTCTCCGATCGCCAGGATTTGATAGTGTGGAACAGCATCTCGCCGCGCGCGGGATTCGCATGGCGCATTCCGCACACGTCGCGCGTGGTGATCCGTGGAACCTACCTTCGCGCGTACGCTCCGCTGGCGGGACATTCCTTGGATTTCAGCAATCCCAACAGCCTGGGCGGCGCGGAATATCGATGGATGGACCGCAATGCTGACGGTATTTTCCAGCCCGCCGAGTTGGGGCCGTTGGTGATGCGTTTCGGCGGGCCCTATTCGTCGATTTCTTCGAATCTGCAAAGACCTTATTCGGATGAATTCGATCTCGGCGCCGAGCTCGGCATCGCGCGCCGCACGGTCGCGAGCTTTCATCTGTTCCGGCGCGACGAGAAGGACCGCCTTGCCGCGGTCGATGTCGGGGTGCCGCCGTCCGCCTTTACGGCTGTCCGTGTGACCGATCCGAACGCGGGCACGCTGACGGCGTATTCGCAGAATCCGTCGACCTTCGGACAGGATCGCTATGTGCTGACCAATCCGGCGGGCTTGCGAATGCTCTACAGCGGCCTGATCGCGGATGTGCGCACCGGGTGGCACGCTTTTCATTTCGAGGCTTCTTTCGCCGCCGAAAAATCGTTCGGCCCCACCAATCCGGGCGACGCGGCCATTGAAAACGACCCCGGCGTCATCGGCGCTTTGTACATGGACCCCAATACTTCGATCAACGCCTCCGGCCGCACGTTTTTCGATCGCGGCTACCTCGGAAAACTTCGCGCGACCTACCGCCTGCCGTGGCGCATCGACGTGATGAGCGTTGCCGACTATCTTGACGGCCTGGTGTTTGCGCGGCAGGTTCCGGTCGAGGGGTTGGCACAGGGGCCGGTGGTGATCGCCGCGACCGTTCGCGGGAGCCCTGAAGGCGGTAATCGCGCCCAGTACGTGCTGAACTGGAATCTTCGCGCGCAGCGGGAATTTCGCCTCCGGAGCGAACGTCTCACGGCCGCCGTCGACGTGCTCAATGTCGCCAATTCCGCGCAAAGAATTCAGGAAAGCGACGTCAGCGGACCGTTGTTTCTCGATCGCCTTCCGGTCGCGATTCAGGAGCCGCGTGTGTTCCGGTTCCTGATCCGCTATGATTTCTAGCCGCGACGCGTGAGTGCTCCGAGGCGTGTTTACTGTTCCCGAACAACTTCGGCGGGATCCGCCGAAGCCGCGCGCGCCGCCGGACGCCAGCATCCCAGAATCGCGGCCGAGGGCAGCAGCACGAAGGCCAGCGCATAACTGAGCGCATCCCGCGGCGACACTCCGTAGATCAACGCAACCAGCCATCGTCCTGCGATCAGTGCGCCCGCCGTTCCCAGCGCGACGCCGATCGCCGCCAGCGTTCCCGCTTCGCGCAGGACCAGTCCCAGAACATCGCACCGGCTCGCGCCCAGCGCCATGCGGACGCCCATTTCCGGCATGCGCCGCGAAATGTGATAATTCAGGACGCCGTAAATTCCGGTCGCCGCCAGCAGCAGCGCAAGCCCGCCGGAAATTCCCGCCAGCACCGCCGTGAAACTCGCCGGAGAAATTTCGCGCGCGATATATTCTTCCATCGGCCGGACCTTCGCCATCGCGGCGTTCTTGCTTCGTTCATGCAGTTTCGTGCGGATCGCGGGAACCAGACTGAGCGGCGCGACATCCGTCCGCAACACGAACGTCAGCGGGCTCCGTGCGCTTTGCTCGAACGGCATATAAATCTGCCCGCGGACCTGCTGCGTCAGTGAATGATTGTGGATGTGCTCAACGACTCCGACGACCACCGTCCACACCGGCACGAATCCGCGATCCGTCACATGTTCCGCCTCGATCCTCTTGCCGATCGCCGATTCGCCCGGCCAGGTGGACCGAGCCAGGAGATCGTCGACGATCGCCACCGGCTGCCCGTCCGCACGATCGTCGGCGTTGAAGAAGCGTCCCTCGATCAATCGCGCGCCGATCGCCGCGAAATAATCCGGCGTGACGCAGCGCAGATCGGAGACGAGCGCTTCGCTGTGCCGCGCGCCTTCGGGGCGATATGGACCATACCAGTTCGGAAGATCCTTATCGAGCGGGAGATGCGAAATCGCGCCTGCAGTCCGCACTCCCGGCATCGCGCGCAGTTGCGCTTCCCAGTCGCGGACCTGCTTCATCGGAATCCCGGCGACCTGGAACGACAGCACCCCGTGCGACTCAAACCCCGGATTCACCCGTTCGATCTTTCCCAGCGTTCGCGCCGCCAGCGCCGCGCCCGTGACGAGAATAAACGCCAGCGCAATCTCGCCCACGACCAGCACGCCGCCCGCGCGGCGATGCATCCGGCCGAGCCATCCTCGTCCCCCCGCGCGCAGACTCGCGATCAAATCGAGCCGGAACGATTCCACCGCGGGAACCAATGCGAACAGAATCGTCGCCGCCGCGCAGGTCGCCGCGGTGAACGCCAGGACCGGCCAGCTTAGACCCGGGTCGCCGACGTAGGCGAATCGCTCCGGACGAATCGCCAGCAATGCGTGAAAGCCCGCCCAGCCCACGGCGATCCCCGCTGCGCCGCCGATCGCGCACAGCACTCCGCCCTCGATGATCAATTGCCGCAGCACGCGTCCTCTCGAGGCGCCCACCGCCAGCCGCAGCGTGATTTCCCTGCGCCGGTCCGACGCGCGCGCCATCAAAAGACTGCTCACATTGACGCAGCAGATCAACAACACGAATCCCGCGCCCGCAAACAGAGCCGTCACCGCGGGCTGAACCTCGCGCACCGAATCGCTTTGCATGCCTGCCACGGTGAATCGCAGATCGTCCGCCTCGTACTGTGTGTACGCGCTGCGAATTTCCGCGGCCACCCGATCCAGATCGCGCTGCGCTTCCGGTTTCGACACGCCCGGCTTCAGTCTCCCGACCACCCGGATGTAATACTGATCGCGCGACGCGTAGATCCCCTTTTCGAAAAGATCGAACCCCTGCACATCGGCCGGGACGTTCGCATCGGGCGCGAAATGGAGGCGAAAATCCGCGGGCAGCACCCCCGTGAGCGTGGTCGGCCGCCCCTGGATCCGCAGCGCTTGGCCGATCAGCGCGCGGTCGCTCGCAAAGCGTCGCCGGAAAATTCCGTCGGTCAGCAGCACCGCCGCGCCGCCCGCCTCGTCGCCTTGAAACGTGTGACCCTGCGCCGCACGCACCCCGAGCAGGTCGAAAAAGTTCGGCGTAACGCGCGCGAATTTCACTTGCTCCGGATCGTCGCCGGCGAACGTGCGGGTAAGCGTCCAGATTCCCGCGACGCCTGCCAGCGACCGGTTGCGATGCCCGATTTCGCCAAGAATCGCCCCCGATACAGGGGCCCGCGCGGTTCCCGCGCTTCGAAAACTCGCCCACACCAACACGAGCTGTTCAGGTTCTTCATACGCGAGCGGCCGCAGCAGCACCGAATAAAACACACTGAAGACGGCCGTGTTCACGCCGACTCCTAATGCGAGCGTCACCACCGCAACCAGGGCAAACGACGGCCGCCGCCACAGCCCTCGCCACGCGTAGCGCACGTCCTGAACGCAGGTGAACAGCGAGGCTCCCGTGAATCCGTCGCGGACCTTCTCCTTCACCGCGTCGAGGCCCTCGAACTCGATGCGCGCCGCGCGGCGTGCTTCCTCGGGCTGCACTCCGCGCGCGATGAAGCGCTCGACAATCATGTCGAAGCTGGAACGAAGTTCTTCATCGAGGTCCTGTTCGAGCCGTCGCCGTTGAAACAACGATCGGAAAAGCAAGCCAAGCCGGCGGATCATGTTTGTCATCCCTCCGATTCGAGCATCCAGTTCATCGCCGAAGTGAGCCGGTACCAGTTGCGCTTCTCCTCGGCCAGTTGCGCGCGTCCGGCGCGCGTGAGCTTGTAGTAGCGCGCGCGCCGGTTGTTTTCCGACGGCGCCCATTCCCCTTCGATCCAGCCTTGCTGCTCCAGCCGGCGCAGGGCGGGGAACAGCGAACCCGGTTTTACCAGAAACGCCCCGCGCGTCACCTGCTCGATCCGTCCCGCGACGCCGACCCCGTGCATCGGCTCAAGCTCCAGCGCGCGCAGGATGAGAAGATCCAGAGTGCCCTGTAGAATATCCATATCAGTATCGGCATAATATCAAAAACAGAGGCTTCTGTCCTATAGACGATCGATAGGTAAAGACGCATCATCGGAGAAATCATGCCGTGCGAATGCGAAGCAGGGGGTGGCCTCGGGTGGGCCATAGCGATCGGGGAGATCGCCCTCCGGCTTGCAGTTCCAGCGGGAGGAGCGACAGCAACAGGCCAGAGCGACTGACGTCGCGCCTGGTGGATGGTCGGCGGTGTAGTATGACGCTCCCCCATTCCGCATTCGGCGTGATATGATCATCCACTTCGCTAACGAACCCTGGGCCAACGTATTTTTTCCGGTCCTCGCACTGGCGGGACTTAGTGACGTTTGCCTATGGGACAACCCAGAAACCGAATCACTCTAGCAACCATCCTTCTTTCTCTTGCCTCCGCCTCCGGACAGTTCCTGGCGAATTCCTACACGTGCCAGAACTGCCCGCCCGGACTCCTGATTGCGAGCCATGACGATTCTTTCGGCGACCCGGACGCGATCGGCATCTATCAGGATATTCGCGTCGCTCAAATGGTTTCCGATCGCGGACTCTTCGACTTCTTCCCGATCGTCGGCTGCCACTTCGCCAATACTCCGCTGCCTGATTCGCGATCCGGCGTGTGCTACGGGTACGGCAAGGTTCCGCTGGAGATGGTCGCTCGGCTCAAAAAGCTCGGGATCATTGTGGTCAGCCACAGCTTCAGCCACGTTTCGCACCCGAATATGACTCCCGACGCGATCGTAAGCGAGATGCGCCTGATGCAGGATTTGCTGTCGCCCTTCGAAAACGACCTCGGCATTTACGCTTACCGCTGCCCCGGCCTCAACTGCGGAGCGCGCGAGGCAAGCCTGGTCAACGCGGCGCCCGATTTGAGCACAGTCCTCAAAGGTCCGATCGGAGCCGACGTTGGAGGATGGTTCCTGCTTCCCGACGGCACGCCGGTCGGGGGCGACTGGTGGTTCTACGCAAACGATCGAACCGCGCACGAGGCGTGCACCTATTACACGCAGGCGATCCGTTTCTGGATTCGTTCGCATGGATTGATCATGTTGCTGCACGTCCGCACGGAAGTCATGACGGGAAGCGACGACAACCGGAATTTTCCCCCGGATTTGTTCGGTTGTATCGTCGATACGCTCTCGCAGCCGGACACCCAGCTCAATGGACCTCGCGTCACCTTCGGTCCGCTCGACGCGGTGGAAGGATTTCTCGGCAATGTTCAGGCCGGCCCGGCGGAATCCATCACGGCCGAATTCGGCTCAGCCGACGGCTACGGCAACGTTCTGTTCGCCGATGCCAACAAAGACGGTCTGGCGGACGCATTCAAAGCGCGCGACGGCGGCGTGTTCGTGCTGACCTCGAACGGCAAACAGTTGGGCCAATCGACCGCATATCCGCAGGTTCCGATCGCGGACCCCGAATGGCCCGCGAAGTTCAACTACAAATTCTGGGCGGTCGATCTGCATGGCACCGGCCGTGCCGACATCATTTATCCCACCTCGGCCGGACTGATGCGCGCGCCTGCGATCGGCAAAGGCAACGCTGTCGCGTACGGCCCGCCCGCACTGCTCACCGCTTATTTCAAGGACTGGGACCCGGCGCTGCTCGACTCCGTAGCCTTCGGCGACACGAACGGCGACGGCCATCAGGATATCGTCGCCTGGACGCCGAACGGTGTCATCCAGCTTATCTATGACGGCGCGGGCCAGTATGTCCTGTCGCCATCGGGAATCGAGTTCTTTTCGAGCACGGGCGGGTGGCAGGATCCGCAATATCGCACGACACTGCAGGTTCGCGACATCAACGGCGACGGGTTCGCGGACGTGTGTATGAGAGGCGTTGCCGATTATTACTGCGCAATCAACAACCGCCGTGGCGGTTTTTATTGGCCGATGTCGTGGAGCAAAAAGTTCCGCGACGCGCAGCGCTGGGACGATCCGGTTCAGTACAAATCTCTTTCGCTCGCAAAGATCAACGGCACCATCGGTCTGGCGGGAGGAACGATCTACGGCGTCGTTTTCCAGGAGAAAGATCCCGACAATTTCCAGTTCCTGCTGCACCGCGTTTTGAACAACACGGATTATTCGGCGCTGCCCGACTGGAAATCGGAGCGCTTCGCCTCGCAACTCACCTTCGCTGACATTCAAGGTGCTGGAAACGAGGATCCGATCGCACAGAGAACGGACGGCCTGTTCCGAATGCCGCTGCAGATTCTCAAACGCTGACTTCACGGTCACCGATCGCGACATACTGAATGAGCATGACCGGTCCGATCGTTCGCAGAGATTTTCTCAACTACGCTTTGCTCGGGACGGGTGCGGCGCTCCTCAAAATGCCGGCGCCGGCCTACGCCTCGGACACTTATACGGGATTTGGAGGCGTCGGCGACTACGCGCGCTCGAACGGCGATCCGTGGCCGGTGGTCGAAGCGGGCCACAAGCTGCGCGACGGCGCTTATCCGAACCACGCGAAAGCGTCCGACACGGGCGAGCTGTTCGACCTGATCATCATCGGCGGCGGATTGAGCGGGCTCGGCGCGGGGTATTACTTCACGAAAGCCGGCGGCGGATCGAAGCGCTGCCTGATCCTCGAAAATCATCCCATCTTCGGCGGCCATTGCAAGCAGAACGAATTCGTGGTGGACGGGCACCGGCTGATGGGTCCGCAGGCCTCGAACGATTTCGCGGTGCCGCGCCGGGGGTCGGGCCAGATGGACGAGCTGTTCACGGAGCTGCGCATCCCGCGCGAATTCGCCTGGGCCGGATGGGACCCGTCGCTTGAGCCGCTCCGCATTCCGCGCGACAACTACGCGCACATGGACGGGATCAACGACACGCAGGTCGACGTCGGCTACCATTTCGGCGGCAAGTGGGCGCGCAACATTTTCGCCAACGGACTGGAAGGCGCGCCATTTTCTGCCGGGGTCAAGCGCGACCTGATGAAGTGGCGCAACACCACCGGCGGATCCGAAGAGACACGGCGTCACCTCGATTCGATTTCTTATCGCGATTACATCGAGCGCGAATTAGGCCTCAGCCCCGAAGTGACCAAATTCGTCGAGCCCGTGATCGGACTGATCTGCGGCGCGACGCCCGATGCAGTCTGCGCGCGGGCCGGGCACAATCTGGTGAGTCCGCCGGGCGCGCATGCGGGCATTTCGTTTCCCGGCGGCAATACGACATTCGCGCGTCACCTGGTGAAAGCGTTCATCCCGGACGCGATGCCCGGCGACCTGAGTTTCGCGGGCGTGCTGAACAACGCCGTCAATTTCAAGGCGCTCGATGAAGAGAACCATCCCGTGCGCATCCGGCTCAACTCGACTGTGGTGCGTGTCGAGCACGAAGGCAACGGCGTGGTCGCGACATACGAACATCAGGGCAAGCTCTATCGCACGCGCGCTCGGGCCGCGGTGATGGCGACGGCGGGATGGGCGAACCGGCACATCGTCGCCGATCTTCCCGAAACGATCCGCGCGGCGTATGGCGAATTTCATTACGCGCCCGCGCTGAGCGTCAACGTCGCGCTGCGGAACTGGCGATTCCTGTATAAACTGCGCGCGCCGGCCGTGCGCTACTTCGACGGCGATTTCGGATGGTCGTGCAATATTCGCCAGTCGATGATCGCGGGATCGTTCGCGCCGCCGCTTCATCCCGACAAACCGGTCGTCCTGACGTTCTACACCGGAATCTATGAGCGCGGTAAATCCGCCGCCGAACAAGGTGAGTTGGGTCGCAAGAAACTTTTATCCACCAGCTATGCCGAATACGAGCGCGCGATCCGCAGGCAGATGACGACTCTGTTTGCCGGTGCCGGATTCACCTCGGCCGACATCGCGGGAATCGTGCTGAACCGCTGGGGCCATGCGCGGGTGATTCAGCCGCCGGGATTTTTCTATGGCAACGCGCGGCAGACGGTCGAAAAAGGATTCGGCCGGATCGCGATGGCGCATTCGGAGTTGAACGGTCATCAGAACGCGACCGGAGCATTGGCGCAAGGCAAGCGGGCGGTGGAACAGATTCTCGGGTAAACCGTACAGCTACAATTCGTTCATGGAGACGATCGTGCGTCCCGCCACCGCGGAGGATATTCCTGAATTACGCGCCCTGATCCAGGCGTCGGTAAACCATCTGCAAGCGACCGACTACACTGAATCGCAACGGCAGTTCGCCTTGGGCGGGATCTTCGGGGTAGACCCTCTCATGATTGAAGACAGGACCTATTTCGTAGCCGTGTCCGATTCGCGCATCTCTGCGTCCGGTGGATGGAGCAGGCGAGCTACGCCGTTCGGCAGTGACAGCTCCCCGGCGCGCGATGACCGGATGCTGGATCCGCAGCACAACGCCGCAAAGATCCGGGCATTGTTCGTGCATCCTTCGTTCGCCAGGCACGGATTGGGGTCCCTGATTCTGAATACCTGCGAGGCTGCGGCGAAAGCGGCCGGGTTTCGACGAACGGAATTAACGGCTACATTAACCGGCGTGAAATTGTTTCGGGTCCGCGGTTATGAGCCCGTGGAGGAAATCCTGCTTCCATTATCGAATGGGGAAAACCTGCCTGTGATTCGCATGACGAAGCAACTTCCTGCCATGGACACGGCCCACTAGGTGTTGTATATAATCCAGCTAACAGGCATCTTCCTCCGAGTGCCTGGTCAAGGAGGGCGGCGGGATTCGTTCCCGTCGCCCCCGTCTACGCCAACAAGCGTTCCTCCTCCGGACCCGCTTGCCTCCGCCGGCGAGAAATCCCCTCCGAGGCGTTCACGATAACCGGTGGCGTGTGCCGGGCCCGCGAATCGCAACCTCTCGCCGTCCTCCGATCCATCCCGCGGATTCTTTGTCCGCTTACGTTTCCTTCTGCCACTTGAGAGCATAAAGCCAAGGCCCCAAAATCGCCGTGAACGATCCGTGAAGTTTTCGTGGAGATCGCGTGGCCTGTACAATGCCTTATTGGTTTCGATGTCGACCCTGAAGTTTTTCGCCCCCTACCGTCTGGATCCCGCAAACCAGTGCCTGTGGCGCGGGGATTCCCGCATCTCCATGCCTCCCAAGGTTTTCGACGTCTTGAGGTTCCTGGTGGAAAACGCCGGGCGGCTGGTGACGCAGCAGGAATTGCTGGAGGCGGTGTGGCCGGAAACCTTCGTTCAGCCGGAAATTCTGCGGAAATATATTTTGGAAATCCGCAAGGCGCTGGGCGATCCGCCGGATCATCCGGTGTTTATCGAAACGTTACCGAAGCGCGGATACCGGTTCATCGCCCCGGTGAATAATGAGGTCGCGGCGGCAGAACCTGCCGTCCAGGAATTGCCGGGGCGATTCGTGGGTCGCGATGCGCCGCTGGCGGAACTGAAGCATCGGCTGGATGCGGCCGTCGGCGGGGCCAGGCAGCTTGTGTTCGTCACCGGCGAAGGCGGGATCGGCAAGACCACGCTGCTCGACGCCTTCGAGCACGACTCGGCGCACGTGGCGGGTTTGCGGATCGCGCGCGGGCAGTGCGTCGAAGGGTTCGGGGGAAAAGAGAGCTATTATCCGGTGCTCGAGGCGTTCGGGCAATGGATTTCGGGGCCGGGCGGCGACGCTGTGGTGCGGGTCCTGGCGGAACATGCGCCCACCTGGCTGGTCCAGTTTCCCTCCGCGATTCGCGCCGAACAGCGCGCGTCGCTACAACAGGAAATCCTCGGCGCGACCCGGGAGCGCATGTTGCGCGAAGTATGCCAGGCGCTGGAACGGCTGTCGGCCGCGCAGCCTGTGGTTCTGATTCTCGAAGACCTGCAGTGGGTGGACGATTCCACGCTCGACCTGATTTCCGCGATCGCGCGCCGCCGGACTCCAGCGCGGCTGATGCTGGTGGGGACTTACCGGCCGGTCGACGTGATTCTTTCGGCAAGTCCGCTGAAGCAGATGAAGCAGGACCTGCTGGTCCACCGGCTGTGTCATGAGATCAGCGTCGAGCCGCTGACGGAGCCGCAGGTGGAGCGCTACCTCGCCGCGGAGTTTCCCGAATCCGACCTGCCGCGCTCGCTCGCCGCGACCGTGCATCGCCGCTCGGAAGGCAACCCGATGTTCATGGTCGCGATTGTCGACGAGATGCGGCAAAAGGGATTGCTCGCCGAGCAGGACGGCCGCTGGGTTTTGACCGTTCCCGCCGACCGTCTTGCTCCGGGGATTCCCCAGACATTGCAGCAGCTTCTGGAAATCGAGATCGAGCGGCTGGGACCGGAGGAGCGCGGGTTGTTGGGGGCGGCGAGCGTCGCGGGGCAGAAATTTTCGGCCTGGGCCGCGGCGGCGATGCTGGAGCGAGGCGTCGCCGAGATCGAAGACGTTTCTGAGAATCTGGCGGCGAGGCATGCGATTCTGAAGCGCGCCGGGACGCAGGAACAGGCGGACGGGTCGGAGTCGCCGCAATACGAGTTCAAGCATGCGCTGTATCGCGAGGTGCTGTACGCGCAATTACCGGCGTCGCAGCGGCGGCGGTTGCATGCGCGGCTGGCGGAGGCGATGGAATCGCTGTCTGCGTCGGCGGAACAGGCGCTGGCTTCCGAACTCGCGCTGCATTTCGAGGAAGCGCGAAGTTATTCACGCGCGGTCCGATATTTAATTTTGACGGCGGCGAATGCGCGCCGCCGCTACGCGCATGACGACTCGATCCGGCTGCTGCGGCACGCGCTCGATCTGCTGGCGCACGTGCCGGCGGAATCGGCGCACAATCTGCGGATCCAGATCCTGGAACGGATCAGCGACGCGCTGTACGCGCAAGGCGAGATGATGCAATCGGCCGACGTGGATCGCGCGGTGGTGGAGCAGGCGGCGCAGCATGGCTTCGTCGTCGCGCAGGTCAATTCGCTGACGCGGCTGGCGCGTGCGCTGGCGTTCATGGATCCGGGTAGATGCATCGCGGTGTGCGATCGCGCGGCGGAACTGGCTCGCACGCAGGACGATCCGCTGCTGACGGCGCGGGCGGAGATGCTGGCGGCATGCTGGCGCATCATTACACATGGATGGAGCGAGCAGGATGCCGCGGTGTGCGCGGCGGCTCGCGCGACGATCCGCCGCAATGAGGAGATCCCAGCCTATTACGAGATTCTCTACGCGCACGTCGAGTGCATTGCGGGCGATTACGAAGGCGCGTACCGGACGGCGCGGGCCGGAATTCCGCAGTCGATCGAAAACGACAATCTGGTGGTGTATTTTTCGGCGCACTCGTCGCTGGCGCATGCGCTGCTGCATCTGGGGCGGCTCGGCGAACTGCTGGAAGTTCTGCGGACCGCGCTCGAAGTGGCGGAGAAAAATCACAATCTTCCGTGGATCGGAATTTTTCGCGCGAATCTGGCTTGGGTGCGCTTTCATTGCGGCGATCTGGACGGCGCGAAAAGCCTGGCTCAGGAACTGATTCGGGAGCACGTGGACGAGGCCGGGCAAGTCCGCACCATGGCGACCATCGCGATGGGCTTCGCGGAACTGGAATCGGGCGCCGCGGCGAAGGCGGTGGAACATTTCTCGGAAGCGGTCGCACAGCCGGCGCCGCAATTTTTCCTGGACTGGTATTGGCGCGCGATCGGACAGCTCGGGTTGAGCCGCGCTTTCCTGGCCGCAGGTGATGCCGTGCGTGCCGCTGAAACCGCGGAGATTTTTTTCGACTCGGCGGACAAAGCGGCCGATCCCGGATCGAGGGCGTTCGCATGGGAGTGGCGTGCGAGGCTTGCACTGCAGCGCGGGCATCACACCGAAGCTCGGGAGTATGCGGAAAAAGCCCTGGCCGCGATCGCGCCGTTCAATATTCCCATGGTCGCGTGGCGCATCGAGCGGACGGCGGCGGAGTGCTTTGCCGCGTCAGGCGACCAAGCACGCGCATCGGAGCATCGCGCGCTGTCGGCGAGGTACACGGACAGGCTAATCCAGTCGCTTCCCGAGGGGGATGGATTAAGAGAGTCGCTGGGAGCGCGTTGAAAATGGAAACCCCGGTCTGACGGCCAGGGGTTTCTTCAACAAGGCGCCGCACCCGTCAGACTTGGAGCGAAGCTCAATGCTCGCCGCTTCCTCCGGTCGCGGTTCATTGCCGGCAGCTCGCGCAATCAGCGATTGGAATGAACCGCGACCAAAGGGAGCGGTCCGAATCAATACGTTTCACGCAAACTCGTTTACCCGATCATGACCTTACGCGGGAACTGGCCGTTGTCTTCAAGAAAAGTTTTCTTCCGGCTTAAGTCCGCCGATGTCGGCTGCGCTGTGCCTTTCGCGTCGGTCGCGCGCGCGACGATCGTGTGCTCGCCCGGTGTCGCGCCTTCCCAGCGATACGTGAACAGCTTCCAGGAATACTGGGAATTCGAGGAATCGAGCGTCGCTTTCTGCCACGCGCCGCCGTCGACTTGCACCTCCACCGATTTCAGCGGCGTGCCGTCGTTGAGCACGAAGCCAAGCACCTGATATGCTCCGGCCGATTTGCGGACCCGCGCGATCACGGCCTTGAGTTGCATGTGCGTGATCTCGCTCTCCACCCACTGCGTCGCGGGATCCTTCTCTTCGCCCGTGCCGCCGACGCCGCGCAGCGTTCGATACCAGCGAGCCTGAAAATTGCCCAGGTAGCGATCCTCCTGCAGATGAATCTCGGAAAGCCACTTCACGTTAGCGACGCCATACCAGCCGGGCATGATCAGGCGGACCGGGAACCCCTGCTCCTTGGTGAGCGGGTCGCCGTTGAGCGCGTAGGCGACCAGCGGCTCCGGCTTCAGCGCATTTTCGAGCGTGCAGCTTCGCCCGAACTGCTGTTCGAGTTTGAAAGTCTGCTGGCGGAAGACGACGTCCTGCGGGCCGCGGTCGGCACCGAAGAAGACGACTTCGCGTGCGGCGGTCCCGACGCCCACTTGTTTCAACAGGGCAGAGAGGCGGACTCCGGTGAATTTTCCGCAACTGGAGAGTCCCTGGACCGATCGCGGGCTGTTGCCGGAGCATTCGAATCCGACCACGACGTCGTTCGACTTCATTGCCTTGAGATCGGCGAGCGAAAATCCGGCAGCCTTGTTGACCATGCCCGTGAACTTCAGCTTGTAGCTGGCGCCGTCGACGTCGGGGCGGCTGAAATGATTGATCGCGAAGAACTGGTCCTTGGGCGTGAGCATTCCGTCGATCTTGCGGATGTCGAGCATGCGCGTCGGGGCGTTCGGATTATTCGGGTTGAACGACTTCGGAATGTCGGTGAACGGAACGTCGGTCTCATCGTCGGCGAGCGCGGGGATCGCTCCTTCGGGAATCAAGGCGAGCAAGCCGGCCGCTGCGAGTCCGCGGCGCAGGGTTTCTCTGCGGGTCAATTCTTCAATCATGACGCGCCTCCTGCTGCGGATTCTATCTCGTTTGTCAAACGCGGTGGGCCAGCAGTGTGTTCCTAGCCCCGGCTCACGGCCGCTGCTCCTCTATGGGGCGCAACAGCCGCGCCCGTAAGGGCGGGGGTTCGAGTGAGCGACAGAGATGCTGTTCGACTTTGGATTTCGATAGGCTTGGTGATGATGAAGATCACACGCTGGATTCTGGCTCTGGTTGCCGCCGTGGGTTTGATGGCTGCTCCGCAGGCGAAAAAATCGCCCGATACTCAAACCAAAACCGCCCCGGCCGCTACGAAAGCGCCCGCCGGCAAACTTGTGGACATCAACAGCGCCTCCGCCGAAGAGCTCGACGCGCTTCCGGGCATCGGCAAGGCGTACTCGGAGAAGATCATCAAGAACCGGCCTTATCGCGTGAAGACCGATTTGCGCGACAAGAAAATCGTTCCCGGAGCGACGTACGAAAAGATCAAGGACCTGATCATCGCCAGGCAGGGGTCGACAAAGTAAATCTGTAACGTAAGATTTCGGGCGGGATCTAACGGTAAATGCGCTCGTCCGCGGGGCGCGCCGCCCTCCTGCTTCTCCTGGCGCTGAAGGCTGCTTCCCAGACTCCCGACGGCGGCAATCCAACGTCGCTCAAGCAACTGAGCATCGAGCAGTTATCGCAGATCGAGGTCACTTCTCCTTCCAAAGCTCCGACCCCTGCATATCGATCGCCCGTGGCGATTTACGTCATCACGGGTGAGGATATTCGCCGCTCCGGCGTGACGACGCTGCCGGACGCGCTGCGCCTGGCGCCGGGCGTCGAGGTCGCGCAAATCGACGGCAACAAGTGGTCGATCGGGATTCGCGGGTTCGGGACCAGGCTGTCGCGGTCGGTGCTGGTGCTGATCGACGGACGTTCGGTCTACACCCCGCTTTTCGCGGGGACGTACTGGGAAGTCCAGGATACGCTGCTGGAGGACGTCGATCGGATCGAAGTGATCCGCGGCCCCGGGGGGACGATCTGGGGACCCAACGCGGTCAACGGTGTTATCAACATCATCACGAAATCGACCAAGGACACGCAGGGACTTTACGCATCGGCGGGAGGCGGCAACGTCGAGCAGGGATTTGCGAATTTCCGCTACGGCGGGTCGAACGGCGAGGGGCTGACGTATCGCGTGTATGCCAAGGGATACACCCGAGGTCCCGAAGAGCATCCCGATCGCGACAATTTCGACGACTGGCGCGGCGCGCAGAGCGGGTTCCGCGTGGACTGGTCACGCGGCGAGCGCGATTCGTTCACCGTTCAGGGCGACGTCTATAAAGAAGACGACGGCGAGCGGGTGGGCGTGTCGTCCTACGTACCTCCATCGACGGTGAATGTCGACGGCAATGCGGATCTGTCAGGAGGCAACGTGCTGGCGCGATGGACGCGCAAATTCGACAACGGGGACACATTTCAGTTCCAGACGTATTATGACCGGACCAATCGCTACGAGCCGAACCTGGGCGAGCGGCGCGACACGTTCGACCTGGATTACATCCAGCAGACCACGCGCGGCCGCCAGGTTTTCCGCTACGGCGCGGGAGCGCGGGCCAGCAACGGGCGATTCCTGGAGGTCGCGTCAGGGCTGGTCTTCGATCCCGCGAACGTCACGGATTATCTGTTGACCGGATTTTTGGAAGACGATATTACGCTGGTCGACCGCAAGCTGACGTTGATGTTGGGCAGCAAATTCCTGCGGACGAATTTCACGCCGGCCGACTTCGAGCCGAGCGTGCGGCTGATGTGGACGCCGACAGAGAAGCAAACCATTTGGGCGTCGTTCACGCACGCGGTGCGGACTCCGTCGCGCGCCGACGAGGATTTTTATCTTTCGAGCTTCCTGGGGCAATCGAACGGGTTGGAACTGTTTGCGCGCTTCAATTCGAACCCGGACTTCGCGCCGGAGTTGATGAACGGCTATGAGGTGGGTTATCGCAAGCTGATCGGAAAGAATTTTTATCTCGACTTCGCCGGGTTTTTCAATCACTATCACGATCTGTTCAGCCAGGACCTGGACGGCTCCCCGTTTCTCGAGACCGCGCTGCCGTTTCCGGAGCCGGTGGAGCCGCCGCTGCACGCGCTGATTCCGGCGCAGTTCCGCAACGATCTCTACGGCCAGACGACCGGCGGCGAAATCGCGCCGGAATGGAAACCGACGAAGTATTGGAAACTGCGCGGATCGTATTCGTATCTGCACATGGACTTGAAAAAAGCGTCCGGCACGGCGCTGGGCGGGACGCCGCAGAGCGTGGAAGGGTCGAGTCCGCAGCATGAGGCCGACGTGCAGTCGTCATTCGATCTGCCGAAGAGGCTGCAACTGGATCTGATTTATCGCTTCGTGAGCGGGCTTCCGGCGCAGTCCGTGGCGGCATATTCCACCGGCGACGCGAGAATCGCCTGGCGGACGAAGAGTCACATCGAACTTTCGGTGGTGGGACGAAACCTGTTTCAGCCGTTTCACGTCGAATACCTCGGCGACCCCGGGACACTGGTCGGCATCCGGCGAAGCCTGTATGTGACGCTCGCCTGGATGCGATAACTATGCCGATGGTGACGCGGCTTCTCCAGATCGTGGCAGCCTGCATGATGCTGGCCGGCGCGCCGGCGAACGCGCAAAATCCCACCGAATACGACGTAAAAGCGGCTTTTCTGCTGAATTTTACGAAATTCGTGGAGTGGCCGGAATCCGTCTTCGAATCCCCATCGGCGCCGTTCCGGATTTGCATCGTGGGAGAAGATCCGTTCGGAGAGACGCTCGACAAGATGGTGGAAGGAGAAAAGGTGGCGTCGCACAAACTGGTGGTCGACCGCTTGAAGCGCGGTTCTTCCGCCGGCGGCTGCGAGGTGGCTTTTTACACCAAGGCCGATCGAAACGCCGCGCAATCGATCGCGCGCGAGGCGCCGCACGTGCTGACGGTCGGAGAGACGGACGAATTTCTGCACGAGGGGGGAGTGATCAGGTTTGTTCTGGATCACAATCGCGTGCGCTTCGACGTGAGCCAGGCGGCGGCGCGCAAGGCGGAACTCAAAGTAAGCTCCAAGCTGCTGAACGTCGCGCGCAGAGTGGAGGACGAGCCGTAATGCGCTCCTTCCGCGACATTCCGATCCGGCAGAAGCTGATCGTCACGATGGTGGTGACCACGGCCGTGGCGCTGCTGCTCTCCGGGGCAGGGATCATCGTTCTGGATTCGGTGTATTACCGCACGCATCTGCGGGCCGACCTTTCGGCGCAGGCGCAGATCATCGCGGAGAACAGCACGGCGGCGGTGGCGTTCGCCGATGCATCGGCTGCGCGGGAAATGCTGGGGGCGCTGCGGGCGCGTCCCCACGTGATCATGGCGTGCATCGTCATGCTCGACGGAACGCCGCTCGCAAGATACGCGCGTCCCGGCGCCGATAGATCCTGCCCTGCCGCGCCGCCGGGCGATGAAATTCGATTTACACGGGACACGCTGATCGTGACGCGGCCGATCGTACTGAAGGATCGCGTACTGGGCACGCTGGTGCTGCTCTACGATTTAGAGTAAATTTGGGAGCGCCTGCGGGTCTACGGGGCGACGGTGTTGATCCTGCTGCTGGGTTCCGGGCTGATTGCGCTGGCGGTGTCGTCGCGATTGCGCGCGCTGATCGTGACGCCGATCGCGGAACTGGCCGGCGCGGCGGCCCGCGTCTCGGCCACCCGCGACTACGGCGTCCGGGCGCGCAAAATTTCCGCCGACGAATTGGGCGTGCTGGTGGATTCCTTCAACGGCATGCTGGCCAGCATCCAGTCGCGCGACGACGATTTGCGCCGCGCGCTGGCGGAGCGTCAAGCCGCGCTCGATGAAGCGCGCAATACGCGCGACTCCCTGCGGACCACGCTTGCCAGCATCGGCGACGCGGTGGTGGCAACCGATACCCGCGGGGACGTTGTCTTCGCGAATCCGGTGGCGCAGAATCTGCTGCGCGCGAGCGAGTCGGACATGATCCGCCATCCGCTCGCCCGCTACTTCCGCCTGGTGGACGAGCACAGCCGCGAATCGATCGAAACTCCAGTGGCTCGCGCGCTTCGCGAAGGGCGCGTCGTAAGCAACCACGCAATCCTGCTGGTGCGCGAGGGCGTCGAGGTTCCAGTCGACGACAGCGCGTCGCCGATTCGCAACGGTCGCGGCGAAATCACGGGAGCGGTGCTGATCTTCCGCGACATCACGCAGCGACTGCAGGATGAAGCCGCGTTGCGGTCCGCTCGCGAACAGCTCCAGTTGGTGACCGATACCATGGCGTCGTCGGTGGCGCGCTGCCGCCGCGATCTTCGCTATGTGTGGGTCAGCCGGCAGTATGGCCGCTGGATCGATCTGCCGCCGGAACAGATGGCGGGACAGCCCATCCGCGATGCGCTCGGAGACGAGGCTTATCGCGCGATCCTGCCGTATATGGAGCGCGTACTCGCGGGCGAGCGGGTGGAATTCGAAGGGGCCATCCGGTACCGCACGATCGGCGCGCGCTGGATCCGCGCCACGTATGTTCCCACGCATGACCGCAGCGGCGCCGTCGACGGCTGGGTTTCGGAAGTTACAGACATCACGGACCTGAAACAAGCGCAGGCGAACATCGTCAAGATAAATGAGGAGCTGCGGCGTTCAAACCTGAGTCTGGGCCGATCCAATGAAGATCTGGAACGTTTCGCCTACATCGCCAGCCACGATCTGCAGGAACCGCTGCGCATGATCACGACTTATACGCAGTTGCTGTTCCGCGCTTACGCCGGCGAATGGAAAGGCGATGCCGCCGGGTTTGTCGCCAACATCGTCGACGGCGCGCGACGCATCCGGACCTTGCTTTCGGATCTTCTGGCTTACACCGAGATCAATGCGGAAACGGAAGAGCCGCTGGGCGCGGTGGATCTGCATGCCGCGTTCGAAAGCGCCCGGGCCAATCTGAAAGCCGCGATCGAGGAAAGCGGCGCGTCGGTTGCCTGCGACCCGCTTCCACGAGTGGGCGGGCGCGAAGGACATTTTGTGTCGCTGCTGCAGAACCTGATCGGGAACGCGATCAAGTACCGGTCCCAGGATCCGCCGCGCATTCACGTCACGGCGCGAACCGTGGGTGAGCAGCTTCAGATCGCGGTTTCCGACAACGGGATCGGGATCGATCCGGAATATCATCAGAAGATTTTTCTGGCGTTCAAGCGGCTTCACGGCCGCAAGATCCCCGGATCCGGGATCGGTCTGGCGATTTGCCAGCGCGTGGTGGAGCGCTACGGAGGACGGATCTGGGTGGAGTCGCGCGCGGGCGCCGGCTCGACTTTTGTCTTCAGCCTGCCCGAAACCGCGTTGTCGACGCAAGAGAGGTCCGATGGGCATGCGGCGGTATAAAGTGCTGGTGGTGGAGGACAATCCCAACGATGTCGCTCTGCTGCGGCTGGCGCTGACCGAAGCGCACGTGGATTGCGATCTCACGGTGATCGACGACGGCGGCGATGCGCTCAGCTTCGTGCGTCAGGTGGCGGGCGACGCGGTGCCGGATCTCGCGGTGCTCGATCTGAACCTGCCCAAGCGCGACGGGCTCGAAGTGTTGCAGGGGATGCGGTCGAACCCGGCGCTTTTAGACGTACCCGTGGCGATTTTGAGTTCGTCGTCGGCCCCGCGCGACCGGTCGCGGCTACAGACGTTCGGGGTCCGGCGCTACCTGGTGAAGCCGCCCGATTTCGACGAATTCCTCAAGCTGGGGCAGGAGTTGAAAGATCTGCTGCCGGAGGATTCCGGCTGACCCGCCTGAGCGCTTGTGCTAGGCTGAGGGCGGCTGGATCCGACATGAGCCTTCCGGTCCTGATTGTTGAAGATAATCCCGCGGATCTGGATTTATTAAAGCTCGCCTTCGATGCTCACGGCATCGTGCGCGAAATCATCGCTCTCGATGATGGAGACAAAGCGGTCCGTTTTCTGGAGCGTCTCGACTCGGAGCGTCCGGCCGATCTGGTGGTGATGGATCTGAATGTTCCGAAACGCGACGGGATTGAGCTGCTGACGCGATTTCGCACGCATCCGCTCTTCGAGGACGTTCCGATTGTGGTGTTTACTTCGTCGGAATCACCCGCGGAGAGAAGTCGCGCGGAGAGGCTGGGGGTGCAGGCCTATCTTCGCAAGCCGATGGAGCTGGATGAGTTCATGGCACTGGGGGCGACGTTCAAGGAATTGCTCAACCGGGCAGGCTGAAGTAAAACGTGCTGCCCCGGCCCGGTTCGGACTCCACCCAGATTTCGCCGCCGTGGCGATGCACGATGGCCCGGCACGTGGCGAGGCCGATACCGCTTCCTTCATAGCGATTCGCGCTGTGGAGCCGCTCGAATAAGTTGAAGATCTTATCCGCGTAGCGCATATCGATTCCAATTCCGTTGTCTCGCACGGAAATCACCCATTCGTTTTCAGAGTGCTGCGCCGTGACATGAATGACGGGAGTTTTCTCGCTGCGGTACTTGATCGCGTTGCTCAGCAGATTTAAGAAGACGCGGCGGAGCTGCGCCGCATCGCCGCGGAGAGAGGGGAGGGTGTCGTGCGTCATGCACGCCCCGTTTTCCTGCGCCTCCGCATGCAGATCGACCAGCGCGCCGGCGAGGGCGGCGTTCAAGTCCGTTACGGTTTCGACTCCGCAATCGCCGGCGGCGGTGGAATAGTCGAGCAGGCTGCGGATCATATCCTGGGCGCGGCGCACGCCGTCGAGCACGAAGCGCATCGACGAAGCGGCGTCTTCATCGAGTTTGTCGCGAAGACGAACCTCCAGGCGTTCGGTGAAAAGACTTACGGTGCGCAGCGGGGTCTGCAGGTCGTGCGAGAGTGCATACGCGAAGCGGCGCAGCTCCTCGTTTGACCGCGTCAATTGCGCGGCGCGATTTTCCAGCTCGAGATTGGCGGCCTCAAGACGGCGCTTCGCTTCGATGAGCTCGAGATTTCTGCACCGAAACGTTTCGATCACCGCGCTGATGCCGATACCGAGTCCCGCGAAGAACCACAGGCTCGGCTGGCCGGGAAGCAGGCTGAACACGGAGTTCGCGAAAAATGCCGCCACGCAGGCGGCGCTGAGCGCGGTGGCGAAGAGTCCGGGGCCCAGTCCTCCGAAAGCCGAGAGTGTAATCGCAATGGTGAAGATCGCCAGCGGAACGCGCCCGCCGAGCAATGGACGCACCGCGAGTTCGAGGGCGACTGCCGTCAGGACGAGCACGAGTGCCGAGACGTAACGTTTCAGCACAGCTCGACTCGCCACCCCACTCATTCCTTTCTATTGTGGCCGACGCGGGTGGCGCGTGAAAGCTCATGTCGGAGCAAGGACCGTCAGTGATCGTCGCCGGTGGGAACAGGCTCCACGAATACTTTCGACGGGCCGATGATTTCCGCGCCAGGAATTTCGCAGGCGAACCGCACCGGAATCAGGCCAGGCTTGGCCGCCGGATTTGCCAGGAACGTCAGAGCGTATTGATGTTTGAGATGCTCGCCGAAATCTTTCAGATAGGGTGTGAATGAAACGGGAGCCTGATACCCGATCATGTAGGACTCGCCGCCGGTTTCTTCGGCAAGCTGCGCGAGGTGGTTCTGTCCCCAGCTCATTTGCCAGAAACTATGCGAGCCGTGCCCGGCGCGCGGCGTATAGATCACAAACACCTGAATGCCGGCCTGCTGAGCATGGGCGATCGCCGTATCGGCGAACGGATTTTCTGGACCGAAGCCGCCCAGGGGATCGATGCCGCTCGAGATGATCAGCACCTCGCGGCGTACGCAGCAGGTTCCCCATTTCTTGATAAGGTCGCTGAGCGCGAGATACGGGCTCGATCCGGCCGCTATCCTTCCGAACGGCAGACGCAGAGACCGCGCTGCTTTGGCATGATCGGGCGTCAAGCCTTGGACGACGTCCGCCGAATCGGCGCGCATGTAAGCGACGCCCACCAGCGTGTTCTCCGGCTGGTTCCCGATGAATTGACGCAGATCGGCGAGTTCGCCGCCCAGGCTCATGGACGATGCATCGTCGACCAGGATGAATAGTTCGAGGCCGCCTTGCGCATCTTTGAGGGCGGTCCATTCGGTGACCGCGAGCCGTTCCCTTCCGGAGTAGACCAGGACATCCTGGCTCTGCAGTTCGGGAACCGGGCGCCCGTGTACGGCGTCAACGGTCACGGTGACGCGGACCGGAACCTTGTCCTGCGCGACGGCGAGCGCCGCCATCGCAACCCCAATGATGATTTGTCGGAACATGATTTCTTCCTCCTCCCGGGCGGATCACGCCGCAGGGCGTGCTCACGATGCGTGCAATCGCGCATCGCTTGTGTCGCGCTGTTGAGGACATGACACCTACCTGTCGCTACATGTTTGAAAATGCACTTCGCAAACCAAAGTTTTGCGAGGCGCGACCAAAGCGACTGTGTAAAGAGTCAAGCGAAAATCATGCGTTCCTGCCAATCTCGACCCGACCGCAGCATGTCATTCAGCACCACCAGCATCCGTCTGGCGACCGCAATCAGTGCCAACTGGCGCGGCTTTCCTCGCGCGACCAGATTTTCATAGATGGCCCGAAAGGTTCCGGCTCGCCGGACCGCTGTCCAACTCGCCAG
>JAIQFJ010000332.1 GCA_020073325.1 Terriglobia bacterium
GAAAAACGGAATGTGCAGCGGACGCGCATGCACGTGATTCGAGATCGAATCCACCACGTCGCGAAACTCGCGATCCGCTGCGCTGAGCGTCGCCGTTAGAAGCAGTCCCGTGAGAAGTATGCGCATCAATCCTCCTTCGCGTTCTTTTTGCCTAGATCGACTTTTGGAATCCCAAACCGTCCGCCCAGATCGCGCAGATCCTCGGGTTGAATCGGCCCGACGATCTGGACGACAGTCAACTCCTTCGGCTCCGCCGCAATCACTGCGAGGCCCGCGATTTTGTCGCCTTCCGATTTGATATAGACTTCTGCGTTATCGTCGCGACGGCTGCGCACGCCGACAATGCGCGACCATCCCGGCGACTTCAACTGCGCGCGCAGCGGCTCCAGATCGGCCGGATCGTATTCGCCGCGATTGTCGAACGTGAAGCTTCGCACATAAATTCCCTTGAGCCCCGACACCAGCTTTTTTGCGCGAGCCTCATCCGGATCCTTGTCCGACAGGAATCGCGCGGCAAGCTGCAGCAGCGGCCCGTCCAGCGTGACATCGACCACTTCACGCGCCCGGTCGCCCAGCTTTTCTAAATTCGCCGGCAGCTTCAGCTCCTGCGCCGAAAGAGCCGGCAGCAGAGCGAGACACGCCATCGCAATCGTTGAGATTTTCATTCCTGATTCCCCTGATTCACCCGATCCTGAATCTTTTGGAGCTTTTCGCTGGTAATCTTCAGCGCCAGCTCCAGCTTCAACTTGGCCGCTTCGCCCGCCGCGCGCTCCTCCGCCTCGCGATACCGCACTACGCCGGCAATCATCACCAGCGACGCGGCGATCGCCGCGGCCCACTGGAAGCGCGGCGAAAACCACGGCCTCTTCTTCGACCGCTCCACGGCCGCCAGCACGCGATGTTCAAACCCCGCCGACGGCTCCTTGCGCCCCAGCGCATCGCCAAGCTGTCGTTCTAAATCGTCCATCATCTGGACCCTCCCATACTGCGCTCCATCTTCTCCCTCAACATCGCGAGCGATCGATGCAGATGGCTCTTCACCGTCCGCACCGGCATATCGAGAATCCGCGCGATCTCCTCCGGCATCAGGTCCTCCTGATACCGCAGGATCATCACCGACCTCGGCTTCTCCGGCAGCGACTGCACCAGCGCCTGCAATCGACGATTCAGCATCGGATCGCCGGTCTCGTGCCGGTCGCGCAGCTCGGCCGTGTCTTCCAGCGCGATCTCCGGACGCCGCTGGCGCTTGCGCGCATAGTCGACCGCGCGATGCACGGTCACGCGCCTCAGCCAAAACGTCACATGCGCCGGACTCTCCAGCGAATCGAGGTTGCGGAAAAGCTTCAGAAAAACGTCCTGAGCGATCTCTTCCGCCACCGTCCGGTCGCGCAGAAAATGATACGCGATGCTGAACACCATCGACTGATGCTCGCGGACGAGTTCCGCAAAGGGCGTCGACATCACTGGTTCCGGCGCGAGCATCCGTCTAAGTCTATATACGCCGGATCGCGGGAGGGAGGACGCGAACTTTGCGTTGCCCTCTGCGCCTTTGCGTGAACTGAGCCTTGATATTCCGCGGACCCTTCGAGTCGAGACCGCGACAACCGGCAGTGCCTTCTGGCAAAGGCGCCAAGGACCCGCAAAGTCGCAGAGTTACGCGGGTTCTTCCATCAGCAGCATCAGCGACTGCCGCACCAGCCGGACTGGCCCCTCGGCGACGCTGATCGCGCCAGGCTCCATCTCCGGCTCGTTCGTGTCGATCACCATGCTCCAGGGGCCCGCCGGCACGACAAAATCGATGTGCTCGTGGTGGCAATTGAGCAGCAGCAGAAAGGTCTGATCGCGGATCGGCGCACCGGTCTCATCGACATCCCCGATGGTCGCGCCGTTCAGCATCATGCCGATGCAGCGGACCCAGCCCGCGTTCCATTCCTCATCGGCCATCTCCGCGCCGTCCGGGCGAAGCCACAAAATATCCTTCAGCACCGATCCGCGAATCGCGCGGTCCTGGTAGAACTTGCGGCGCCGCAGATTGGGATGCTTGCGGCGCAGCCGGATCAGTTTCGAGGTGAAGCGCAGCAGGCTCTCCTTGCGATCGTTCATGTTCCAGTCGAACCAGCTCAGCGGATTGTCCTGGCAATATGCGTTGTTGTTGCCATGCTGCGTCCGGTCGATCTCATCGCCGCCGCAGATCATCGGCACGCCTTGCGAGAACAGCAGCGTCGCCAGAAAATTGCGCTTCTGGCGGTCGCGCAGCTCGTTGATCAGCGGATCGCCGGTCTCGCCTTCGACGCCCATGTTCCAGGAATAATTCTCGTTCGTCCCGTCGCGATTGTCCTCGCCGTTCGCTTCGTTGTGCTTCTCGTTGTAAGTCACCAGGTCGTGCAGCGTGAAACCGTCGTGCGCGGTGACGAAATTGATGCTCGCCGAGGGACGCCGCCCGTCGTGCTGATACAGATCGCTGCTTCCCGTCAGCCGATAGCCGAGATCGGAGAGCTGGCCTTCGTCGCTCTTCCAATACCGGCGTACCGTGTCACGATATTTCCCGTTCCACTCCGCCCACAACACCGGAAATTTGCCGACCTGATAGCCGCCCTCACCGACGTCCCATGGCTCGGCGATCAGCTTCACCTGCGAAATCACCGGGTCCTGATGAATGATGTCGAAGAACGCCGAGAGGCGATCGACGTCGTGCAATTCCCGCGCGAGCGTTGCCGCCAGATCGAAGCGGAATCCGTCGACGTGCATCTCGAGCACCCAGTAGCGCAGATTGTCCATAATCAGCTTCAGCACTTGCGGATGGCGCATGTTCAGGCTATTCCCGGTCCCGGTGTAATCCATGTAGTAGCGAGGATTGTCCGTCACCAGGCGGTAGTAGGTGGGGTTGTCGATGCCTCGAAAACTCAGCATCGGACCCAGGTGATTGCCTTCCGAGGTGTGGTTGTAGACCACATCGAGGATGACCTCTATTCCCTCGCGATGCAGCGTTTTCACCATTGCCTTGAATTCGGCCACCTGTCCGCCCAGGTCGCCGGTGCTCGAATAGCGGGCGTCGGGGCTGAAGAAATTCGTCGTGTTGTAGCCCCAGTAATTGCTTAACCCTCGATCGGTCAGATGCTTGTCGTCCAGAAAATCGTGGACCGGCATCAGCTCGACGGCCGTCACGCCGAGTTTCTTCAGATACTCGACCGAAGGCCGCGATGCGATCCCCGCATAAGTCCCGCGTAATTCCTGGGGGACCTCCGGGTGACACTTGGTAAACCCTTTGACATGAACCTCATAGATCACCGATTCGCCCAACGGAGTCTTCGGCGGGCGATCCGCGTCCCAATCGAAATACGGATTCACGACGACGCATTTCTGCATTCCGGCGGCGTTGTCGCGGATGTCCAAAGCCAGATCGTCGTCGCCCAGCCGGTACGGAAAGATCGGCGAGTTCCAGTCCACCTTTCCCGTCAAGGCTTTCGCATACGGATCGATCAGCAAATTGCCGGGATTGAAGCGCAGCCCGCGCTCCGGGTCATAGGGTCCGTGGACTCGATAGCCGTAAACCTGGCCAGGCTGGACGTTGGGCAGGAAACAATGCCAGACATGGGCAGTTTGTTCTGTCAATTCAATACGTTCCGTCTCGGGAGCGTCGGGACGGTCGAAAAGGCAGAGCTCGACGCGCTCGGCATTTTCGGAAAATAGGGCAAAATTAGCGCCGGTGCCGTCCCACGTAGCACCTTGCGGAAACGGGCGGCCGGGGAGAATGGTTCGAGCCATATAATTTTCGGTAACCAGAGTGGATTTTAGTGGACAAGAGCTTCTTACATGTCGTATTCTGCACGCCTCGGCAGAAGTTGCAGGGTGCCGGCCGATCAAAAGGCAACCGCCGGAAATGAAAGCACATAGGAACCAATCACTTAACCGCGTTACGGACTGGTCGCCCAAGTGCTTCCTATCGCAGTCCGAATGCCCCGCACGGCCGCAAGCGGCGTGTGGTGTTTCAAAAGGACGGTTACAAGGAACATGACCCGAGAAGACTACGGCAACGCTTACCAGAGGGGTTTCGACCTGACCATGCGGTTTCTGATCTCCCGGGGCGTCCCGCGGGACACGGCTCGAGACGTCGCTCAGGCCGCCTGGGTGAAGGGCTGGGAGCGCTTGTCGCAGCTTCGCAATGAGAGCATGGTGGTCACCTGGGTGAACGCGATCGCGATGAACGTCCATCGCAGTGTGCTGAGAAGTGAGCGGGGCTATCAATCCTTGCCGGAATTTTATACCAAGGTCGAGCTGAACCTGGCTGCCATCGACGTCAATCGCATCCTGAAATGCTGTGCTCCGCGCGATCGCGCCATTCTGGAGCTACAGATGCAAGGTGACACCGCGGAGGAGATTGCCCGGAAACAGGGCGTCACTGAAACGGCGATCCGAATCCGGCTGCTGCGGGCCCGCCGCGCCGCTCGTACACGCGCGGAACGGAAACCGGCGCAGATCTGCAAATCCTTCCAGGCCGCTTCGAGCGCTGCGTAGGCTCGCGAGCGGCGGTTCATTGAAGAAGGAGCCCTCTTTTATGAAGACAGGATGGGTGTGTCTGCTCTCCGCCGCTACTTTGCTCGCTCAGACCGATACGAGCCGGGTCAACCCCAACGCCAGTAACGAAGTGAAGCGGGTCCAAGGCGCGACCGCCGCATTTGACGAGATGATGCATGCCAAGGACGGCGGCATCGCTCAGGACATTCTGGAGAAATCCCAATGCATCGGCATCGTGCCCAATCTGAAGCGTGCCGCATTCTTCATTGGCGGGCAATATGGACGCGGGATCGTCACTTGCCGCGTGAGTGAGACCCGCTGGAGCGCCCCCGCGATGATCGCCATTGAGGGCGGCAGCATTGGCGTCCAGTTCGGCGCGGGCGAAACGGATTTGGTTTTCGCCGTCATGAATCGATCCGGCATGGACAAGCTGATGCAAGACAAGTTCGCCATCGGCGCCAACGTTACGGGCGCGATCGGTCCGATCGGGCGTGAGGTGCAGGCGGAAACGGACGCCATGATGCGCGCCGAAGTGCTGAGCTGGTCGCGCGCTCGCGGCGTGTTCGCCGGAGTCAGCCTGCAAGGCGCAACGATTCACCCCGACAAAGACGCCGACGCGAATCTTTACGGGCATGACGTGTCCTTTCGAGCGGTTCTCGACGGGCACGGAAAGCCTCCTGCCGTGGCGCAGCCGCTGCTGACGACGCTGTCGCGCTACGTTCCCAAGCAGTCGCGCACCGGCGAGTAATTTGCAGCTCGATTCCAAGAGGTACCCTATATGAGAACAGGCTTACTCGCTCTCCTTACGGTCGTCCCGCTTCTTGCGCAAGGCGACAACGATAAACGCATTCAGGAATCAGCCAAGGTGCTGGATGAAATCATGGCCGCACCGGACAATTCCATTCCGCAGGGTCTGCTTCAGAAAGCGCATTGCGTGGGCATTGTCCCGAATCTGAAGCGCGCCGGATTTATCGTCGGCGCGAAGTACGGAAAAGGTATGCTGGTCTGCCGCCGCAACGGATCGTGGAGCGCTCCGGAAACGATCCGTATCGAAGGCGGCAGCGTGGGCCTTCAGATCGGCGCCGGCGAAACCGACGTGGTTTTCCTGGTGATGAACGCCGCCGGTGAAAGCAACCTGCTGAAGGACAAATTTACGCTCGGCGCCGAAGGCGCTGTAATGGCAGGACCGGTCGGCAGATCGGCCGACGCGCAGACCGATGCCGCGATGCGCGCGGAAGTGCTCGGTTATTCGCGATCGCGCGGCGTGTTTGCGGGTGTGGCGCTGAACGGAGCCACCCTGCGGCCGGATAGCGGCGACAATCGCGCTCTGTACGGCCGCGACGTCACGCCCCAGGAGATTCTGCACGGAGACGTGAAGGCTCCCGCAAGCGCGCAGCCCTTGTACGATGCGCTGAACCGTTATTCGGGCAATCGGACGGGAGACTAAACCGGCACGCGGCTGAACCGCTCCCGGCGGCGGTTCAGCCTTTCCACGACCGGTTACGCCGCGTTGGCGTGCATTGGACGTCGTTCCGCGCTCGGGAGGCGGTGACGGCGGACCACTTCCTGTTCCGCCATCAGCCAGTCCTCGATGTCATGGCCGTCGTCGCGACCCCGGCTCTCCCAGTAGGAATAAGCGACCTCCGCGATTTCCTGGTTGTAGTCTTCAGGCGCGGTTTGGTCCATCTCTTCGACTTTCGTCTTCATATATACCTCGCTTCGGAATAGATGCCGCGGCTCGCCGACTTGTATCAGGAATTACGTCGTGGCTGGTTCCGGCTCGAATTCCATCGCGACGGGCGCACCGATCTGGGCCAGGCGGTTATGCAGGGTGCGCACGCTGATGCCTAAAATTTCGGCGGCGCGGCGTTTGTTGTTGCGCGTGAGTTTCAGCGTCAGCAGAATGTATGCGTTTTCGATTTCGCGAAGCTCGGAGCCGGCCTGCACGGTCAGCGAAATTTCGGGGCGATCCGCCGCCGCCGGAGTTTCGGCCTCAGCGCAAAGCCCGAAGCCGCGGGGAAGATGCGACGGCATGATGGTGCCTTCATGCGCCACGATCACCGCGCGCTCCAGAATATTGCGAAGCTCGCGGATATTTCCAGGCCAGGTGTGGTTCATGAACCGGTTGAGAATTTCCGGATGCAGGTCGGAAACGCGGCAATCGTGCCGGGCGTTCAACTCGCGAATCATCGACCCCGCGATGGCCGGGATGTCCTCCTTGCGATGCCGCAGCGGAGGAAGCGCGATGTGGAACACTTTCAGGCGGTACAAAAGATCTTCGCGCAGTTTTTTATCGCGGAGCGCGCTTTCGAGTGGACGGTTCGTCGCCGCGATCACGCGAACGTCCACCGGAATTTCGGCCGAGCCGCCCAGTCTGCGAACACTCGCCTCTTCCAGCACGCGCAGGAGTTTCGCCTGCGTGCCGAGCGGCATTTCGCCGATTTCGTCCAGCAGCAGAGTTCCCTGGTCGGCTTGTTCGAAGCAACCCGGGCGGCGATCCAGGGCGTCGGTGAACGATCCTTTTTCATGCCCGAACAGTTCGCTCTCCATGAGCGTTTCGGGAAGCGCCGCGCAATTCAGGGCGACAAACGGCCGATCGGCGCGCGGGCTCAGCCGGTGAATCGCCGTGGCCACGATTTCCTTGCCGGTGCCGCTTTCGCCCTCGATCAGAACCGGAAGGTTAGCGCTGGCGATCTTGTGCACACGTTCGCGGACCGCCTGCATGGCACGGGTGCTCCCGAACAGCACAGAGTCCGGAGGCATCGGCAGCGATCGATCTATCGACGGAACTGTTGCAGTTGACATATGGTTAGTTCCCTATAGATACAACATTGCACGGTTGCGAACACTACTTGCATTCAAAGCGCCAAAAGTTTCATCAACTTTAGTGGATAACGATTTCGAGCCGTCAATGCCTTGCAGATTCTATGCGACTCTTGTTTTCAGCAACTTAGCTAAAATTATCCTGGCGGCAGAAATTCCTGATTCGGGAGAGGATAGAAATTGAATGAGAAAATGTTTTCCTATGCGGAAGCAATTTTCCCTTTGGCCGT
>JAIQFJ010000333.1 GCA_020073325.1 Terriglobia bacterium
GCAGGCTGCAAGCCTGCCCCCATCTAAAATTCCTGAGTCACCCGCATCACTTCATCCGCCGTCGTCACGCCGCGGCGGACTTTCAGCCAGCCATCTTCGCGCAGATTCCGCATCCCGTGACGCCGCGCGATCGAAGTAATCTTGCTCGCGTCTTCATTGCGCATGATCGACGCGCGCAGCTCCTCGTCCAATTCCATCAATTCGAAAATCCCGACGCGGCCGCGAAAGCCCGTGCCGAAGCAGTGGTCGCATCCCGCGCCGCGAAACGTCTCGACCGTCTCGCCCTCCGGCGTCACCCGGTTCCCGGCCGACGTCTTGCATTGCGGACAGATCACGCGCACCAATCTTTGCGCGAGCACGGCCACCAGCGACGACGTGATCAGATAATTCTCCACACCCATATCCGTGAGTCGCGTGATCGCGCTCGGCGCGTCGTTGGTGTGCAGCGTCGAATAAACAAAGTGCCCGGTCAGCGCGGCGCGGATGGCAATATCCGCAGTTTCGCGATCGCGAACTTCGCCGACCATGATGACGTCGGGATCCTGGCGCACGATATGCCGCAGCCCCGCCGCGAACGTCAGCCCGATCTGCGGATTCACGTGAATCTGATTGATCCCGTCCATCTGATATTCCACCGGGTCCTCAATCGTGATGATTTTCTTGTCGGTCTGATTGATGCGCTTGAGCGCGGAATACAACGTGGTCGACTTGCCGCTGCCGGTCGGACCGGTGACCATGAAAATCCCGTGCGGCAGCGACGTGTAGTATTCCATTCTCGAAAGCATGTGCTGATCGAAGCCCAGCCTTTCGAGATCGTAAAAATCGCCGGCCGAGCGGTCGAGCAGACGCATGACGACCGATTCGCCATACAGCGTCGGCAGCGTGGAAACACGAAGGTCCACCTCGCGGCCCAGCGTCTTGATCTTGATGCGTCCGTCCTGCGGTAATCTTCGCTCGGCGATGTTCAGCTTCGCCATCAGCTTCACGCGCGAAATGATCGCGGCTTTTAGTTCGCGCGGCGGCGGATCCTGACTCTGCAACACGCCGTCGATGCGATATCGAATCCTGAATTCTTTTTCAAAGGGCTCGATGTGAATATCGCTCGCGCGCTTTTCGACCGCCTGGCCGATCATTGCGTTGACCAGCCGGATGACCGGAGCTTCGCTCGCCATGTCGCGAAGATGTTCCAGGTCTTCGGAGTCGCCCTCGGCCGCCTCCACGGGAGCGTCCGATTTTTCGGCCTGCCCGAAGTAGCGATCGATGGCGTCGAGAATTTCCTGTTCGTTCGCGATGCCCGGCTGAACGCGAAGGCCCGTGCACGCCTCGACTGTGGATCGCGTCTCGAAATCGAGCGGATCCGCCATGGCCAGCGTCACCGTGTGGTCATGCAGCGCGACGGGAAGGCACTTGAACTGGCGCAGAAATTTCGCCGACAGCGCCTCGGTTTCGGGCGACACGGCGGGCGGTCCGTCGATCGCCAGCAGGGGGACTTGAAGCTGTTCGGAGAGCGCCGCGAGCACGTCGCGCGTGGCGATAAAGCCCAGGTCGACCAGGATGCGGCCCAGCTTGTCGCCGCGTTCGCGCTGCAGTTCCAGCGCGCGGTCGAGATCCTCCTCGGTGATCAACCGCCGCTCGATGAGAATCTCGCCCAGGCGCATTTAATTCTCGGTCACACGCACCGCGGATGCGGGAACTTTTCCGCCAGCCTTCTGCGCATCCAGCAGCGCCTTCTTCTGCGCTTCCACCGTGATCTGCACGGGAATGCCGTTCATGTCTTCCCAGGTGAAATGATCCAGGAAGGCGACGATCGTGATCTTCTCATCCGCGGGAACCGTGTCGAGCGACGCTGCCGTCGAACCCAGGGCCTCCGTCAGCGTTTTCTTCAGCACCACCACGCGCTCCGCTTTGGTCTGATGAAACTTCGCGATGTCCGCCGGCGTCAGTCGTGAACTCATCAGCGAAACCGGATTCGGCATCAGGTTCACCTCCGCCGTAAACACCGCGCCGTAGCCTTCAAGATAAACCCCGCGCGTCGAGCCGAGCAGCAGATACGCATTGTCCTGCCACAGACTGGAGATGGTCCGGTCCAGGCTCTTTTCCATTGCCGCGAGCGTCGTGCGGCTCACGCGAGGCGCCGCGGTCAATACCGCCGCCGCGATCAGGAGCAAACTGAGAATCGTCTTTTTCATTTGTGTCACCTATTGCCGGACCAACCCCGCGTTCTGCATCACCATGACCTTGTTCTGCTTTTCGAGCATCTCGAGAGTCGAAACCATCACTTCCATCTGCCGCTCCTGCCGCTGCTCCACCACCGCGACGGCCTTATCGACCCGAGCCTGAATCGCCACATCGTCCACCGGCGAGCGCCCGACAAACGCATGGACCAGAATCGCCCCGGCCACCAGCGCCCCCGCCGCGAACGAGGGTTTCAGGAAGGCCTGCCACCACCGCGGCTCGAACACCTTGTCCGACACGAACGCGATCCGCCGAGGCATCTCTTCTTCCCGCAGCGTCGACAGCGCATCGAGCGTCAAGCGCACTCCGGCCAGTTCGTCCCGGCACGCCGAACACGTTGTTGCGTGGGCTTCGGCCTCGCGACGCTGGGTCACATCGAGTTCGCCGAGCACGTACGCTTTCCAGTCATAAGAAGGACAACTCACGCGTCACCTCGCTCGTTAATTAACGACAAAGAAGGAGATAGGGCCGACTTCAGCACATCCAGCGCCGTATACAGCCGCGACTTGACGGTCGATACCGGACACCCCAAAATCTCCGCCATCTCTTCGAACTTGAATCCCTGATAAACCTTCAGCAGGACCGCCTCGCGCTGATCTTCCGACAGCCGCTTCAGCGCGCTCTCCACCGCCAGCGACAGCTCCATCGGCAACAATTTCCCGGATTCGGAGCCTCCGGTTTCAAACGGAAGCTCCCCCTCCGGTCTGCGCTTGCGGAGCAGCGAAAACGCTTCGTTATGCGCGATGCGGAACAGCCATCCGGCGAATTTTTCCACCGCATCGAGCTTCGGCAAGTTCTGGTAGGCTTTCAAAAAAACGTCCTGACTGAGATCCAGAGCATCCTCGCGATTGGCGACCAGCCGCAGTAAGTAATTGAAAACACGCCTCTCCCACCGCGATACGAGCAGGTTATACGCCTCCACGTCGCCGCGTTTGGCTTTAGCGATCAGGTCGCGATCTTCGACTTCGCGAAAGATCAACTTCTATGTGCTCCGTTCGAAAAGACGGCCTCGGGCCGGAAAAAGTCGGACGCGCTCTCTAAATTATGCCTCTGCCGGAAACTCAAGGTAGAATTAAGTCTCGCCGTGAAGATCGACGTCTTCAACCATATTCTGCCCGAAGCTTTTTTCGCGGAATTTTTGCGGATCGCGCCCGGGTTGAAAGACATGGGCAAGCGCTCGCGCAATATCCCGACCATCTGGGACCTGGACGCGCGCTTCCGCATGATGGACGAATTCGGCGATTATCGCCAGGTGCTCTCTCTGGCCTCGCCGCCGATCGAGTCGTTTGCGGAAGGCGATGTCGCCGCCGTGCTGGCCGAGATGGCCAACGACGGCATGGCGGAACTGGTCGCGCATCATCGCGACCGTTTCCCCGCGTTCGTCGCCGCGCTGCCGATGAACGATCCCGATGCGGCGATGAAGGAACTGGATCGCGCGCTGACGCACCTGGGCGCAGTGGGCGTGCAGCTTTATACGAATGTCGCGGGAAAACCGCTGGATGCACCGGAGTTCCAGCCGATCTTCGACGAGCTGGCGAAACGTGACCGGGCGATCCTCCTGCACCCCGCGCGCGCCGGGAACTTTCCGGACTACCTTACCGAAGAGCGTTCGAAATATGAAATCTGGTGGACCTTCGGATGGCCTTATGAAACCAGCGCCGCCATGGCCCGGCTGGTTTTCTCGGGCCTGTTCGACCGCCACCCGAATCTGAAAATCATCACGCATCACATGGGCGCGATGATTCCGTATTTCGAAGGACGCGTCGGCTACGGATGGGATCAGCTCGGGCTGCGGACTTCAGATGAAGATTACGAGGGATTGCTGAAGTCGATGAAGAAGCGTCCGCTCGATTACTTCAAGATGTTCTACGCGGATACGGCGGTATTCGGCGCGACCGCGGCCACCGAATGCGGGCTCGCGTTTTTCGGAGCGGACCGCGTGCTGTTCGCCTCCGACACTCCGTTTGAGCCGTCGCCCGGCCTGTACATTCGCGAAACCGTTCGCGTGATCGACGGGCTCGACATCAACTCCATCGATCGCGACCGCATCTATTTCAGGAACGCCCAGACCTTGCTCAACATCGCCTGAGCCGCTCAACAACGACATGCCTCTTTTCGGAAAGAAAGAAACCGTCACCATCAATTACATTTCGCACGCCGGAGTGAAGAAGCCGATCGCCGTCACGGTCGGGAACTCCGTCATGGAAGGCGCGATCCGCAACGGAATCGACGAGATCGTCGCCGAATGCGGCGGCGCGGCGCAATGCGGAACGTGCCACGTATACGTCGAGGAGCAATGGCTGCCCAAGCTGCCGCCGATGCAGGACGACGAGAACGCGATGCTCGACACCACGCTGTGTCCGCGCCGTCCGAACAGCCGGCTAAGCTGCCAGATTCCGGTGACGAAGGAGCTGGACGGACTCACCGTGCACACGCCTGAGGCGCAGGTCTGATGAGTGTCGTGATCGTGGGAGCCGGGCAGGGAGGCTTCCAGGCCGCGTGGTCGCTTCGCATGGAGGGCTACGACGGATCGATCACGCTGATCGGCGACGAGCCGTATCTTCCTTACCAACGCCCGCCGCTGTCAAAAGGATTTCTGCTCGGCAAGCAGGAGCTGGAAAGCGTCACACTGCGGCCGGAGAAATTTTATTCCGATCAGCGCATTGAGTTGCGGATGGGCGAATGCGTCGCGTCGATCGATCGCGCCGCGCGCAAGGTCGTGCTGGCATCGGGATCGTCCGTGCCTTACGACTCGCTGATTCTGGCGACTGGAGCCCGCGTGCGGCGATTGGCGGATCGCGAGGCGCTTTATCTGCGCGGACGCGACGATGCGGCGCAGTTGAAGGATCGGCTGGATCGCGCGGAAAGCGTCGCGGTGATCGGCGGAGGCTTCATCGGCCTGGAAGTCGCGGCGGCGGCGCGGATGCTCGGTAAGGAAGCCGCCGTGGTGGAGATTCAGCCCCGGCTGATGCAGCGAGTGGTCGCGCCGGTGGTGTCGGATTTTTTCCGCGAACTGCACGAAACGCACGGCGTGCGGCTGATGCTGGGGTCGGGCGATGTGCCGCGGGCCGATCTGACTGTCGCGGGGGTCGGCGTGATCCCGAATGTCGAACTGGCGCTTGAAGCGGGGCTCACCGCCGACAACGGGATCGTGGTCGATGAACATCTTCGCACCGCGGACCAGAACATTTTCGCGATCGGCGATTGTTCGAAGCATGCACAGCGCGGACGGCTCGAATCGGTGCAGAATGCGGTCGACCAGGCGAAGTGCGCGGCGGCGAATATTGCCGGCAAGACGCAGGTCTACGCCGCGGTGCCGTGGTTCTGGACCGATCAGTTCGACGCGAAATTGCAGATGGCCGGCCTCTCGGGCGGAGCGGATCGCGTGGTGCTGCGCGGCTCGCCGCCAAAATTTTCCGTGTTTTATTTTCGCGGCGGGAAACTGATCGCGATCGATTCGATCAGCCGTCCGGCGGATCACATGATGGCGCGCAAGCTGCTGGCGGCGGGGGTCGAGGTATCGGCCGAGCAAGCCGCGGATGAAAATTTTGCGCTGGCGTCGCTTGTAAATCGTTAGAGATTGGGGCGCTCGCACCGACGCGTGCATGCTGGAAAGGTCGAACAACCCCGCCCTGACGGGCGCGGCTGCATCGACAACCCTGGCCGTGAGGCCGGGGGTTCGCTTTGCTCTTCAACAACAGCACTCGCCGCGCTGCGATGCGGTCGTGGCGTCGAATCGTTAGAGATTGGGGCGCTCGCACCGGCGCGTGCATGCCCAAAAGATCGAACAGCGGCGGCATCGTCAGCCCTGGCCGTGAGGCCGGGGGTCGCTTTGCTCTTCAACAACAGTCGTGGCGTCGAGACGAGTCTCGATGCGGCACGCGCGAGTGCGTGCGCCACGAACCCTACTTGAATTCGTAGATCTGGACTTCCTTGCGGAACAGGCGATTTTCGTTTTGCACAACTTCCGTGCTGGAGGCGAAAACGGGCCGGAAACGCGTGAGCGCTTCCAGGCGCACGCAGCTTTTCAAGGAATTGGTGCTGACCAGGATGCAGCCCTGCATGCGGCACCCGGGCTCCGCGGCCATCGCGAGTTCCTCGGAAGGAAATTCACGCAGATCCACCAGCTCGCGATTTTTTCCGTCGTCGCGAAGATAGGCCAGCGCGGCACCCGACGGTTTCTCCACCGCCGCGCCGCCGAAGACGAACAGGCGAACCAGCAGGCTCCGAAAATACGCGGGGCGATAGAGCACGCGCGGCATCATGACTCCATTCGCGTCGCGCTGGCGGGCGATCAGAAAATAATCGTCGAGCGACACCTCGCGATCCCACTGAAACAGAGCGGGGAATTTGCCGCCAGTGGCCTCGCTGCTGTTCAGCATCGGAAGCCGCGCATCGACGATCACGTATCGCGACGCGGACTGTTCGAGAATCGCCGCCGCTTCCGATTCGTTTTGCGCCAGCAGACAGGCAGCCGCCGCGCCCGCGTTCGATTGCGTGGGATTCGTCATCGGAACGCGATGCCCGATGCCCATGATCCAGTAGCCGTAATCCCACCACGCGAGCACACTATAGGCGGCCCGCGGCGCAGGCGAGGGAAAACGCGCGTAGTAATACGAAGCGTCGCCGAACGGCTCCGGCGTATGGCCGCGCAGCCACAGCAGGGCCTCCCGCCAATCCGTGTCGGGCGATTCTCCGGGCATCGTCTGGGCGGCCTGAATGATATTCGGCGCGAACACCAGCGCTGCGATCGCCACTCCGGCCGCCCAGCGAAAATACACGGGAGAGCGCCACAGCCGATCCGCCAGATAGCCGCAGACCAGCGCCGCGGCGATCGCGAAATAGTACGTCATGCGGACCTGCCCCAGCGTGAGCAGCAGCGTCGTCAGGCTCCAGAAAAAAATCAGGTCGCGCCGCGGATCCGGATCCTTCAGCGCGATTTCTCCCAAGACGATGATCCCGGCAATCGTCAGTACGATCGCGCCGCCGAATTGCTCCCAGACCGGCCAGAGCGAGAGCGCGCCGTTGCGGATCAATAACGATTGCAACTCGGCGACACCGCCCGAGGTTCCTGCAAAGGACGGAATCAGCCGGGTCAGAATTCGGAATTTTTCCGGATGAGTCGCGGCGGCCGCAGCGATGGCAATGGCCACAGGTCCCAACAAGACGCCGAAGAAAACGAGCTGCGATTTGGCGCGCCGGCTCCACGCATCGATCGCCGCAATCAACGCAGCGCCGCCCGCCAGCGCCGCGATCGAATAGTTCATCCACAGCGTCCGATAAAACGGTGCGACGATCGCGAGCGCAGTGAGAAGCGCCCAAAGAATCGGTC
>JAIQFJ010000334.1 GCA_020073325.1 Terriglobia bacterium
CAAGATGCATTCAGGCTGCGCCGCCAGCGCCCGCGCGATCGCCACCGCCCGCTTGTAGCCGGTGGACAGATCGGCGGGATAGTGGTCCTTGTATTCCAGCAGGTCGACCATCTGGAGCAGCCCGTTGACGACGTCTTCCTTGTTCTTCTCGTTGTAATCTTCGCGCAACTCCAGCGAAAACAGGATATTTTCGCCCACTGTCAGCGAATCGAACAGCGCGCCGCTCTGAAAAACCATGGTGACGCGCTTGCGGATTTTGCGCATCTCGGCCTCGGCAAAGTCGGTGGTGTCGGTGTAAGCGACGAAGATGCGGCCTTTATCGGGTTTCAGAAAACCCATGATGTGGCTCAGCGTCACGGACTTACCGACGCCGCTTCGCCCGATGATCGCCACCGTCTCGCCGGCGTTCACGTGAAAGTTCACGTCGACTAAAACGGGGTGATCGAACGTCTTATAGACGTTACGGAACTCGATGTAGTGTGCCTGGGCGTGGCTGTAATCCTCAGGGGTGTTGACGTTCCGAAGCAGAGCGGGCTCTGAGACGGGCACGACTTCGAGCCCCAAAGTGGAGACGAAATCTTGCATTTTCAGATCGTTACGATCGAGAGCTGCCTGGACCTTATCCAGCACGCGGCGATGATAGACGGCGCACAGCGGCTCGAGGCCGGCGTCGGTGAGAGGAATCACGCATTCGCCGATGGTGATCTCCGCCTCGTTCAGCAGGTCGGAAAGAAAACCGGCGGTGATGCCGGGAAGATCGCAGGCGACAATCAGGTACCAGTCGGCCTCCACCGATTTCATCGCGGTGAGCAGGCCGCCCAGCGGTCCGCGGTCTTCGACCAGGTCGGGAACGACTTTATAGGGAAGCGACTCGTAGCGCTCCGGAGGTCCCACAAGAGTGACATTGCCGGCGGCGCTCTGGACCGATTTGGCGACGTGATCGACCAGCGTTCCGTCGCCGATCGACAAAAGAGCCTTGTCGCGGCCCATTCGAGTGCTTCGGCCGCCGACCAAAACGAACCCGGCCGCGCTCATGAGATGATGATAGCGTATGTCGCACAAGCGTCGAGCGGTATAGCACTTACGAACAAAATCGTGTATATTTGTTTTATTATTGCCACGATGATGCTGGCCGCCTCCCCCGACGTGCGAGCAGCAGAGGCCGGTACCGCCGAGTTGAAAGCGGACCGGACGGCGATCGTTGTGCGCGCGGACCCTCGTACGGGAAAGCTGATCCGCAGCGTCATCGCCGCTCCCGCCGCGCCTCCCGCCACCACTGGGGCGAAGCCGCAGCCGCAGATTTCAGAGATCGTGGAGAAAGCGGCCAAAGCGCACGACGTCGATCCGCTGCTGGTCCACTCCGTGATCAAGGTGGAGAGCAACTACAACCCGTACGCGATTTCTTCGAAAGGCGCCGAGGGATTGATGCAGCTTGCCCCCGGAACGGCGCGGATGCTCGGCGTGACCAACAGCTTCGACCCGCAGCAGAACATCGAGGCGGGCGTGAAGTATCTGAAGTATCTCCAGGGAATTTATAAAGACGACCAGTTGGCGCTGGCCGCCTACAATGCGGGTCCGGGCGCGGTGGAAAAGTACAAGCAGATTCCGCCGTATCGTGAAACGCAGAACTACGTGAAACAGGTGGGCAAGCAGTATTCGAACGCCAGGGCCGCGGTGAAGACCAAAGCCGAGGCGGAAAAGAAAGCCGACCCGGCTCCGCCGGCGCAGGCGCCGCCTAAACCCGAGTATTCCAAGCTGGAGAAGTTCGTCGACGAGAATGGCAGGCTGTACCTCAGAACGTCGCAGTAGGATCGCGCAAACGCTGGCGGCTTCGTTTGCCGCGGCGGCGTTGTGCGCGGGCGCGAGCGCGAACGGTCCCAGCAAGGTGACCGCCGTGCGATTCTGGTCGCTGGGCGACGTGACCCGCGTCGCGATCGAAGTTTCTTCGGAATTTCGCTACAAGTCCGACCGGCTGCCCAACCCCGACCGGCTGTTCTTCGACATTCAGGGCGCCAAGCCGCAAATCTCCAACAGCAAGGCGACGCACGTCATTCCTGTCGGCGACGCGATCCTCAAGCAGATCCGCGTGGCGGAGACGCAGCCCGGCATCACGCGCGTGGTGCTCGATCTGGAACAGGGCGCCGAGTTCACCGCATCACAGCTTTCCAGTCCCGACCGGCTGATGGTGGAGCTTCGCGTGAAAGAGCGGCCCGCGCCACCGACCACCAGCGTCACGGGCGCGAAAAAGCTGAACGACGACGGCGAGCGCGCCGCGGAAGATCTGGTCGCCAAGGCGCCGGTCTTGTCGCTACCTCCGGCCACGGTCGCAAAGCCCGAGCCGAGGAAATTCGACCCGCCGCCGGCGCGCGTCGAAGCGCCCAGGCCCGAACCGAAAACGGAATTGCTCGCGCAGCCGCCCACTGCGCTGATGGCGAGAACGTCGCGAGTCGCCAATCCGGGTCCGCCGGTGACGATGGCGAACGCGCGCGCGATCACGCCTCCGCCGGATCTTGCGCGTCCCCTGGAGTCATCGAAGCTGGAGACTCCGAAGACGCCACCGAAGCCTGAGTCTAAATCCGAGCGGATCTCCGACCCCCTTCCGGCCAAGCGCAATGCCAACGGCGACCGGTCGCTGACGCGCGTGCTCGGGCTGAAACTCGGCCGCGTGGTGATCGACCCTGGTCATGGCGGCCACGACGCCGGCACGCACGGGCCTTCGGGTTTGTACGAGAAAGACGTCGTGCTGGATGTCGCGAAGCGGCTGGGAAAGCTGCTCGAAGACGGGCTCGGCAGCGAAGTGGTTTTCACGCGTTCCGACGATACGTTCATTCCGCTTGAGGAACGCACGCAGATCGCAAACGATCGCAAGGCGGATCTGTTCCTGTCGATTCACGCGAATTCATCGCCGTACCGCACGGCGGCGGGAGTTGAGACGTACTATCTGAATTTCACGACGTCGAAAGCCGCGCTGGATGTCGCCGCGAGAGAGAACGCCAGTTCCGAGCGGTCCGTCTTCGACCTGCATGAGCTGCTGCAGAAGATCGCTTTGAAAGACAAGATCGACGAGTCGCGCGAGTTCGCGACGCGCGTGGAATCGGCGCTCTACGGCGTGTCCGCCAAAGGCAACCCGACGGCGAAGAATCGCGGCGTGAAACGCGCCCCGTTCGTGGTGCTGATCGGCGCGTCGATGCCGAGCGTCCTCGCCGAAATCGGTTTCCTGACCAACGCCAGCGACGAAGCGCTGCTCAAGAAATCCGAGCATCGCCAGAAAATCGCCGAAGCGCTCTACAAAGGCATCTCGGCCTATGCGGAGACGCTGAGTCATTTTCAGGTCGCCAAGAGAGACTAGCGAAATGTCCCGGCGATTTTGAAAGCGGCGCTACCCACTCGCTGGCGCTCGTGGTTCGGTGGTCTACAGTGCCACTCCATCGCTGAGCACTTTCGAAAATCGCCTGGACAGTGATTCGGCGAGCGCAACCTGTCGTTAGAACAAACCTCGCAGCGCACGGACCGGCCATGTCAAGGCGCGGCCGATGCGGAAGGACGGCGACGACGTGATCGCGCGGATCGCCTCTGAAAATTCCTGTTCACGGTGGTAAAGAAACTGGATCTGCTTATCCCGCCGTGCGATCAGCGTTTCGAGCTCCCACGCGTCGCCCTCCGTCAGTGTATGGCCCGATCGCAGATGCTCCGGCAGTGGACGCTGATAATAAACCGTGCCGTGCGACTCGGCGGTTTCCGGCGTCGGACGATTCTTCGTATAGAAATACACGGCGATCGAGCGGCGCGACAAATCCCGCCTCTCCGGTAAGCGGATTCGCCGGAATCCGTGCCACGACGATTCCGTCGTCTCGAAAATCACGCAGCGATTCGCGACCGGCGCGACGGACGTTCCGGCCGTCCAGGGATCGGGCAGAAGCTCCAGGCACCCGCCCCAGGATTCGTCCCATTCGCGATTCAGGAACACGATCAGGTTCAGGCGGCGGTGCAATTGGCGCGTGGGATGGAAATTGAAATCGACATGCGTGTCGAGTTCCTGCCCGTCGAGATTTTCATGCGTGCCGCCGCCGATGTAGTCGGGGTCGTAGAGAAGCTCGGGGATCGAAGTGACGCTGCTCATCAGCGCCAGAAATTCGCGGTCGCGCATCGGGCGGTCGAAGCGCTGATAGGCGGGACCGATCGTGGGAAGATCCGGGCGGACCGCTTTACGCCCAGCCTCGCCGCGCTCGTTGGCGGATTGGCCGGAATCGAAGGTAGGAAATTCGGCAATGAGTTCGTCGAGGGCAGTAGTGGTGAGAAACGGCTCGATGACCACTGGTGGAACGGCTGAGCGGCTTGGAACTCGCGGCGAAGTTGCTCAGCCTTGCCGCGAACCGAGGAATCAAGCACGTTCCTATTCTAAAATTCGCGTCCGATCAACATCCCGACGCCGATCTGGCCGTGCAGATTCTGGTCAGGGCGCGGAACATCGCCGCCGCCGAACCAAACGCGGATGCCTTGCGGAGTCAGCTCGACGCTGGGATCGCACATCACGGCGCGATTCCAGGATTCGGTCCCGCCGATCGGAGGAAATTTCAAATCGCGCTCCCAATGCACGCCGTCCTGCGATTTCGCCAGGCCGATTTTGCGATGCTCGGCGCGGTCGCGTCCGGTGTAGAGCATCCAGTAGGAGCCTCCGGAGGACCACACGGCCGGCTCGCCCAAGCCCTGCTCATCGAACGCGCCAGACGCACCCAGTTCGAGGATCGGATTCGCGCGCAGCTTTTCCCAGCGGACGCCGTCGGACGATTGCGCGACCCCCAGCCGCTGGCGGCGCGCGCGATCCTGGCCGAGATAGAACAGATAGAATTTTTCGCCGGCGCGAATCACGTAGGGATCGGCGACGGCGGACTCGTCAAAGCTGCCGCGCGGTCCACGTTCGAGCACACGGCCTCCGCGAGTCCAATTCGAGCCGTCCCTCGATCGGGCAAGCGCGATGAAAAACGGATTGCCTGCTTCGTACCAATAGAAAATTTCATCGTTCACGGCGAGCGCGGTCCCATTGGCGGCGATGTAGCTGCCTTCGTCGCCCTGCGGTGCAAGAATGCTTCCCTGCTTTTGCCATGCGACGCCGTCGGATGATGTCGCCGACGCTGTGGTCCACGTCTTGCCGTCCCAGGACGAGTAGAGATTGAGATAGCGATCGCGGAATCGCACGACGGATGGATTCAGGACGTCCACTGCCTCGCCCTTTTCGATCACCGGCTGCGGCGACGCGTGCCACGCAAACGGCCCGCGCGGTCCGGACGACTCCGGCGCAGGCAAGCTGAAATCGGAATAGCGGCCACAACCCGCCAGGACGATGAAAAAAACCGGTGCGAATCTCACACCGGGATCCGGATCTGCATGCTGGCCCCGCGCCCCGGCCGCGATTCGAGCTGCAATTCTCCACCAAGCATCCGCACGCGCCGCTTGATGCTCACCGGACCGAGCCGCAGCAGTTCCAGCTCATCGAGCGTGAACGCTCCGCTGAACGGAAATCCGCTGCCGTTGTCTTCGGCCTTGATTTCGATGCGATGGTCGCGCATGCCCACCGACAGCGCCATGCGCGTCGCGCCGGAATGCTTCTGCACGTTGTTCAGCGTCTCGCGGATGATCTGAATCAGTTCGAGCGAGGTTTCGGTGTCCGCGGGATCGTGAAGATCGCCGCCCGAAAACGTCGCCGTGATACCCGTGTCGCGCTGGAATTGATCCACCATGCGGCTGAGCGAGGCGGGCAAAGTGACTCCTTCATCGGCGGGACGCATGCTGCGCACGAAACCGCGCAGCTCGCCGACCTGGGTCTTGCAAAGATCCTGAAGCTGGCGCAGTTCCTCGACCGCCGTGGCCTGGTCGCCGCGGCCGAGCAGCTTCTTGATAATTTCCAGGCGCATCTGGAAGCTGATGAAGTTTTGCAGAGGACCGTCGTGGAAGTCGGCGGCGATACGCTCGCGTTCGGCTTCGCGCGCACCTTGCGCCTGCGAACGAATGATCACGTTATGGCGCAGCGTGTTCGACAGACGGCGGTCGAGATAGCGCTTGTGATAGGAGAACCCCACGGCGATTCCTCCGGCGGCAAGGGCGGTCCAAACCACCGGCATCTCATTGTGCGGCGCGAACAGCACGGCGAGTAGGGTGAGGACGGCCGCCACGACGATCGTGCGGAACTGGTCGTGAAGAACGGCGGCGGAGGCCACGACATATCCGCACAGCAGCGCCGACATCCATCCCGACGACGGCCAGCCCACCCATCCGGTCGCCGCCATCCAGTTCCAGAATCCGAAGAAAGCCGTATCGGCAATCAGCGCGATCTGTGCGCGCGAAGGAGAATCCAGCCGCAGCTCGAAAATCGCGCCGATGGAATACGCGACGTAAGCGAGCAGCACGGCGAGAATCGAGCTGAAGCGCACATCGGCGACGCGCGCGTACCAGGCCAGGCAGGCGACGGCCAGCGCAATCCGAGCGATGCGCAAAGCCAGCCGCCCACGATAAGGAACCATGCCGCGACCGCCTTAGCGCCTGTAAAGATACAGGCGGTGGCTCCGCCCTTCGCCGTCATCGTCGATGTCCTGGACCTTCACCGGTGTCCAGGCGGAAAATTCGAAATCGTGCGCGACGACGCGGGCTCCTTTTTTGAGCTGCTTTTCGAGAATCGGGCTGAGCTTGTCGTTGGACATGGGCAGCAGGTATACGGTCAGAAGATCGGCGGAAGCGTAGTCCTGCTTTAGAAGATCGCCATGGATGATGCGCGCGGTGGCGGAAAGACCCAGGGTCTTGATTTTGTCCATGCTCTGCTTGAACAGCGCGTCGTCGAATTCCACACCGGTGGCGTCGGCCTTGTATTTGCGGGCCGCCATGATGACGATGCGTCCGTCGCCGGAGCCGAGGTCGAACATTTTTTCGCCGGCCTTGAGTCCCCCGAGCTGAAGCATCTTCTCGACAATTGTTTCAGGAGTCGGATAATAAGGCGCCAGTTTATCGGTCGGCTTATCCTGCGCAAGAGCAGTGAGGCAAAAGACGGCCAAGCAGAGAGAGCGCATTTACGATCACTATAGCGCGCTGGCGGCTCCATTGCGGCCGTTCGGGCTGCGAATTTTCGCCTCCGTTCATGCCCGAACTGAGTTGCGGATGCCACCGAGTCTGTGTGGAAACTGCGCCGCCCGCTCGTTGGCACTCGCGGCTCGGTTTCTGCGCTTGAGCAGAATCATCAGCTTGTCCGCGTCACCGACACAGAGCCGCGACTGTAAGGAGCGGGTGGGGCAATTGCTTCGGTTGCACTCACGTCAGCAACGGATCGTGCCACAAATCTTTCTTAGGACGACTTTGACGCCCGCTTGCTGACGCGCGCGGCTGGATTTATGGCTCGATGTACACGCGGACGCGATTGCTCGACTGGCCGCCGACTTCAAGATACAGCTCGGCCGGACCCGAGTTGACGATCTTCGGCACTTCCAGTTCCACCATATAAAATCCGACGTACGGCGCCAGCACCGCGCGCGTCACTTCCACCGGCTGGCTATCGAGATACGCCCGTACGGGAGCGACC
>JAIQFJ010000335.1 GCA_020073325.1 Terriglobia bacterium
ATTCGGGATCTGGAAAAATTGCGCGCGGATTACGAGCAGCACTCGGCGCATCACGACTTCGCGCATGCGAAGTGGGTGGCGGAGACGGACCGCATGATCGCGTGGGTGAAGCAGGTGGAGGCGGACTGGGCGGCTCGCACGCAGTGGGGGCTGAACGTCGAGAAGGATCTGAAGCAGGCCGTCGCGGATTTCGAGCAGGCGAAAAAGTCGGAGACAGAGGCTTGGGAGGCGGCGGAATCGCTGGGGAAGCAGCTTAAAGAGGTGCAGGCCCGGTTGGACGCGCTATTGCGAAGCCGGATTGTGCGTTGGATCGAGGGCCGCTGAAGCCTGCCCCTATCGGACTATCTTCGAGTCGGAATGCGCACCAGCGTGTAGCCGAGGCTCAGAAATGCCGCGAGCGACAGCCAGCCGCCGGCGGAGGCGAGCCAGTGAAACTCGTCCACTCCCGAAATCAAACGTGTGATCGACGGCACCCCCGCTAGAAATGTCGCGGCGAGCAGAATGCCGACGATCGCTTCTCCCGCGATCAGGCCGGATGCGATGAACGTCCCCTTGTCTTCGGCTTGCTGCTTCTCTTCCTTCGTGCGGCCGGCGACGGCGCGGTCGGCCAGCCACTTCATCAAGCCGCCGATGAAAATCGCCGACGACGTGTCGAACGGCAGATACATCCCGACCGCGATCAACATCGGGGCTCGCGCGCCGCATAGAACCAGCACCAGGCCGAACACCAGGCCGATTCCCAAGAGTCCCCAGGCCATCTGTCCGCCGACGATTCCTTTGGCGAGCTGCGCCATCAATCCGGCCTGAGGCGCGGGCAGCGCTTTGCCGCCGATCCCGCCGGTCGCGAGATTCGCCTCATGCAAAGCAATGATCGGCAGCATCAGGAACAGCGCCAGTAGCGCCACGGCCAGCATCTCGACAAGCTGCATCTTCCACGGCGTGCCGCCCAGCAGGTGGCCTGCTTTCAGGTCCTGAACAAGCGATCCCGAGACCGAAGCCGCGATACACACGACGGCGGCGACTCCGAGCACTGCGGCGATTCCGGCCGCGCCCGTAACGCCGATCGTCACCATCAGCAGCGCTGCGAGGATCAGCGCACCCAGCGTCAGCCCCGATAACGGCTGGTTCGACACGCCGACCAATCCCACCAGATATCCGCCGACGGCGGTGAGGAAGAATCCGCTGATGGTCATGACGATCGCCGCGCCGATCGCGGCGGGCCATCCATGCGTGAATCCGTAGTAGATCGAGACGATCGGCACCAGCAGAATCAGGATGCCGATGATCACGCCGCGAAACGGCAGATCGCGTTCGCGCTGGTCTATCTCTTCGCCCGACCCGTTACCACTGCGCAGCGCGCCTTTGACCGATTCGATCAGCGATTCGCGCATCGAAAATAACGTGTTGCCAGCCGAGACCAGCATCGCGCCCACGGCGATCGGCCGCACAATATTGCGCCAGATCGCGAGCGCGTCGTCAGCTCCGGAGTGATTCGGGTCGAAAAATTGAATCAGCGGAATCAGGATCCACCACGCCAGCAGACCGCCGGCGAGATTCACCGACGCGAGCCGCGGGCCGATGATATAGCCGATGCCGATCAGCGCGGGGGAGAGTCCGGGTGTCGACCAGGCGACTCCTCCGGCGTGCTGCACGGGCGCGGCGCTCGGCGCGTATTGAATCGAGGATTTCGGAAAGGGCCAGTAGCCCGAAAGAGAGTCCTGAAAAATCTGGAGGCCTTTGTTGTCTTTCAGAATCTGGATCAGCCCGCCGAAGGCCATCGATCCGAAGATGAGCTTCGACGCGTCGCGATGGCCGGATTCGCCGGCTCGAAGGACCTCGACACTGGCGACGCTTTCGGGCCACGGCAGAGATTTATCGGAGAACAGCGGACGCCGGATGAGAACCGTGAAAAGAACGCCGAGCATGCCTCCGGTGACCAGCAGCATCGACGCCTGCCAGTAATGCGCGCGCAGATCGGCCCACAGTGGGCGGCCATCGATGTCGACCATGAGGAACGACGGGATCACAAAAATCGCGCCGCTGACCAGCGCTTCGCCGACCGATCCGGCCGTGCGGGCGATGTTCATCTCCAGGATTCCGCCGCGCAGGCCGCGGATTTTGAAAACGGTCATGGCGATGACGGCTGCTGGGATCGTCGCGGCCACGGTTTGTCCTGCCTTCATGCCGAGGTAGGCATTGGCGGCTCCAAAGACGAAGGCGAGGACGATGCCGAGCAGGATCGCTTTGGGGGTCAGTTCGCGTTCGGGTGTGGGAGACAAGCTAACAGTGTATGCTGACGGAGATGCGGTGTACCAAGGAGGATTCGTGATCCGCAATTTCTTGTTCGTTCTTTGTTTGGGGCTGGCGTATGCGCAGGATCTCGCGTCGAAAGCGGATGAGATCGCGAAGAAAAGCGATTTCTCGGGCTCGGTGCTGGTCGCCAGGGGCGGGAAAATTCTGCTGGAAAAAGGCTACGGGATGGCGAACGTCGAGCTCGATGTTCCGAACGCGCCCAATACGAAGTTCCGGCTCGGATCGATCACGAAGCAGTTCACGGCCACGGCGATTTTACAGCTCGCCTCTCAGGGGAAGCTCAAAGTGGAGGATCCTGTGTCGAAATACGTCGATGCGCCGCCGGCGTGGCGCGACATCACCATCCACAATCTGCTGACCCACACCTCGGGAATCCCGAACTACACGAATTTCCCGGAGTACGGCAAGAGCCAGCGCGAGGTTCTTTCGCCGGAACAACTGGTCGCCCGGTTCAAGGATCGTCCCCTCGATTTTCCTCCGGGAACGAAGTATCAATATTCGAACTCGGGGTATGTGGTGCTGGGATTCATCCTCGAAAAAATTTCGGGCGAAAAGTACGAGGAGTATCTGAAGAAGCACATTTTCGAAGTGCTCGATATGCAGGACACGGGCTACGATCACGACACCATGATTCTGAAGCATCGCGCGGCGGGGTATGAGAAAACCAAGGACGGCAAGCTGAAGAACGCGGACTATATCGACATGACGATTCCGTTTTCCGCCGGGTCGCTGTATTCGACGGTGGAGGATCTGTATCGCTGGGATCGGGCGCTCAACACGGATAAGGTGCTCGGCTCCGCGTGGCGCCAGAAGATGTTCACGCCGTTTCTGAACGACTACGCCTACGGCTGGATCGTGAAGGACGGTGTGATTTCGCACGGAGGCGGGATCAACGGATTTTCAACGGCGATCGCGAGATATCCGAATCAGGACGGGTGCATTATCGCGCTGACGAATTTGCCGAACCGCGCCGTGCAGGCGATGGGCCAGGGGTTGGCCGGGCAACTGTTCGGAAAATAAAAAAAGGCCGCCGGATGTTTCGCCGGCGGCCATAACAAGCGACTGAGAACTTAGAACGAAAAGCGGCCGCCCACCTGCAACGCTCGCGGACCGGCGGATCCGAAGACCTGGCCGGCGCGCTGCGTCGGAATTCCGAAGCTTCCGCTGTTGATGTTGAAGTTGAACCCGGAAAGGTTGGAGATGTTGAAGATGTTGAACATCTCGCCGAACACCGAGAACTTGTAGCGTTCGCGCAACGTGAAGACCTTGGTCAGGCGAACATCTTCGGTATTCACGCCTTCGCCGAACTCATACTTCGAAGGCAGCGTAAGGGTCGGGATCGGCTTCCCGGCGGCGTCTTTCTTGCCGGCGTAGGTCGCGTTGAAGTTCGCCACAGCGGCCGCCAGGTCCGAAGCGCCGCATCCGCGATTCAGGCAGTTGTACGACAGCCCGGGCAGCGGAGTGTTGGTGACGCCGGCGAGTCCGTTCAGCTCGATTCCCGTGACGATCGGCTCAACCGGACCGCGCGTGGCGATCGTGGTGACGAGTCCGAGTTGGAAGCCCCACGGCAGATCGACCATGCCGATCACGCTGAAGGTGTTGCGAGCGCCCTGTGGGCCGTAGCTCGAATTGTAGTCGGTGAGATCGTAGATTCCGTTGACGCCGTTCTGCGCGGCGAGCGCGTAGGAGGCGGTGAACTGGAATCGATTCGCGAGGCGTTTATCGGCTTTCACGAGCAGCGCCTGATAGGTGTTGCGCTGGCCGGGCTGCCAGAACGTGATCGCGCCGCTGGAGCACTGCGCGTTCCTATCCGTTCGCTGCGCGGCGGTACAGAGCGGAATGACCGGCGACTGGACGCCGTTGATGTAGCGATTGAAACCGTTCAGGTCGGGCTCGCCGTAGAGCACGTCGAGGAAGACGCGACGGACGTAATCGGCGCTGATGACCAGGTCGTGGCGAAGCTGGCGCTGCATGCCGATCGAGGTGTGATAGCTGTGCTGCACCGGGTAGTCGTGAGGCAGCAGATCGGCGCCCGATTTCGTCACATTGATTTGGCGTACCGAGAGGTCGTTCAGGTTAGTCGCGGCAAGCGACGCAGCGATCCCCGGGACTTGCGCATCGTAGAGCTGCATGAACTGGCCGAGCGTCAGACTGAGAATCGCGTTGGTCGGAAGAGGCTGGCCCTGGGGTACCAGTGTGACTTTGCCTGTCGCGGCCGTCACGCCGACGTTCACGATGTTCGGGAACGTGTTGATGATGTTGGTCGTGGGATACTGCGAGCGGCCATTGCCGACCGGGCCGATCTCGCTGCGTTCCTGCAGCCGGCGATAGAGATACTCGGTGTCGTAATAGATCCCGGCGCCGCCGCGGATGACGGTTTTGTTATCGCTGCCGACGTTCCACGCGAATCCGACTGCGGGGGAAATGTTGCCGTGGTTGGGCTGCGTCGGCGAAAGATCCGAGCCGTAGAGCGGTGCGAGATAGGAGGGCTTGCTCAGGTCCTCGTTGAAGAGATTGCTTTCGTATTCGTAAGCAAGGCCGAGGTTCAGCGTGAAGTTCGGCTTGATCTTCCACGTGTCCGAAGCGTAAATGCGATAGCGGTTGTTCGATTTCGCCTGATCGATATTGTAGAGCGGCGGCTGGCTGGGATCGCCGATGCCGATCACCGTCGAAGTGGTCACGAACGGCAGATTCATGATGTCGGCGGTGGAGCTGATTTTCTTCGGCAGGTTCGGGAAGAATGCGGCGACGCCGGCGGCGGTCAGGGTGCTCGTCAGATATTCAGGCGAGTAGACCGCGAAGCAGCCGGGATCGCAATAGCCCCAGAATCCAGTGCCGGGCTGGAGGCCGATTTCACCGCCGACGCGGATGCGGTGCGAGCCTTTCTGCCAGGTCAGGTTGTCGGTCCAGGTGAAGTCGCGAAGATCGCGGCCCTGCGTCGCGTTCTGCGTGTCGCCGACGTAAGAGCCGAGCGAACTGCCGACGAAAGTGATGCCCGCAAGGCCGAGGCCGACGCAGCTCGCGCAGTCGCTCTGGTTCGGGAACAGGTTGCGGTTGCTCCAGAAGTTGTAAGAGAAGCGGAAGTCGTTGACGGTGGTCGGCGTCAGAGTGCTGGTAAGGCCGAGCGTCGCCTGATCGGCCCAGTTGACGTTGCGCAGCCACGCTGACGGATAGAGAGGAGTGTTGCCGCCGGGGCCGAATGCCTGATTTCCGTCATGCGAGTAGCGCAGGAAGGCGTTGTGCTTCGAATTGATCTTGTAGTCGAAGCGCGCGCTCAGCGTCTTGCCGGTGTAAGGGCTGCCGTAGCTTCCGGCGAGCGGCGAGAGCGACGCAAGATCCGGCTGCGTCGTCACCGCCTGGAGCTGATTCATGTACTCGTAGTTGAAGAAGAAGAAGGCTTTGTCCTTCACGATCGGCCCGCCCACCCAGAATCCGGGGTTGCGGCGCGCGAAGAACGGATCGGCGGGCGCGGTGCGCCTGAGGCCGGGATAGGCGGCCATGTTGTGATCGCGGAAGAAGAAGTAGCCGCTCGCATGGAAATCGTTTCCGCCGGAGCGAGTCACGATGTTGATCGATCCGACGCTGGTGATGTCGGTCGAGAGATCGAAGTTGACTTCGGAGAGCTGAAATTCCTGCACGACTTCCTGCGAGAAGTTCATCGAGGAGCCGGAGCCTTCAATGCGGTCGCGAACCGGGCCGCCGTCGACGCTGATCGCGGTCTTGCCTGCGTCGCCGCCGAGGACGGACACGGAGAACTGGGAATTGTACTGCGACGTGCCGCTGGTGTTGATGCGGACGCCCGGCTCGGCCGAAGCGAGCTGCATGTAGCTGCGGCCGTTCAGCGGCAATCCTTCGATCTTGGCGCGTCCCACGACACCGTCGATCGAGTTCTTTTCGTACTCGATCTGCGCGGTGGCGGCTTCAACGTTCACGACTTCCGTAGTCTGGCCGAGAGGCAGGCGCATGTCGGCGGTGGTGACCAGTCCGACTTCGACGGTCGCCTCGCGGACCACCGTACGGAAGCCCTTCACCTCGACGCGGATTTCGTATTGCCCGGCAGCCAAGGCAGGAGCCGCAAATCGTCCGTCGGCGCCGGAAGTGGTGTCGCGCTCGATTCCGGTGGTCTTGTTCTTGATGATCACGCTGGCGTTGGGAATCACAGCGCCGGATTCATCCGACACGGTCCCTGAGATGGTTCCTACGGGGGCCTGAGCGAGCACGGTATTGATGAGTACCAGGATCAAGCCGATGTATAGACACAGTTGTACTAGACGTTTCATTCCGGTTAAAAACACCTCTCCAGTTCTTTTTGGCGAGCCGACGCGGCTCTTTCAAAGCAAGATGAACTAATTGTGGAGGGTACTGGCGAGCGGTGTCAAGACCATTGTTTTACCTGCGTAAAATTCGCCTAAGGTGTTCACCGATTGTTCACTATTCACGAAAAAAACAGAGTTAAGGCTAACGATCTTAACAGTACTAGGACGGGTTGGTATCTCATTAACACCACCCCACGCTGGTTGCTGCAGTTTCGCCAAGGTTTGTAAGGCAGGTTTTTCCCGCTAGCGATTAAGGTGAACCTTAGGGAGCGTATAGGAGATATGGCCGCCGGCGATCGAGGAATGCGTGGATCGGTTCCTCCAGGCCTTGCTCGATCGTGCGGGGATCTTCAGCCTTTTTCATCGCGTCGAGCACTGCCCGGTTTCCGACCAGGAAGCGGCACGATTCGAAGTCGACCTTCCCGGGATACAGTTTTTGGAGCGCGAAAGCGATTTCGAAACCCAGGCGGACGGAGTTGAATTGTTCGCGATTAATGATGACAAAACGCACTCCGGAGACCGTTTTTGACTTGAAATTCGACGCATTCGGCGCAAAAGACGTCGGGTAGGCGCGCACGCCTGGGATGGTGCGCGAGTTCAGAAACTGGGCGAGTTCGATGCCGTTGATCCAATCCGCGCCGATCTGTTCGAACGGAACGTCGGTGCCGCGGCCTACCGAATAATTCCGCGCGGCTTCGATCAGGCCGACGCCGGTGTACAGGGTGTCGGCATTCAGGCTGCGCATGTTCGGGGACGGGTCGATCCAACTGAGGCCGGTGGAGTCGAACCAGTCGCCGCGCATCCAGCCTTCCATGGGAACGACTTTCAGTTGGGTGTTGAGGTGGCGCTCAGCGTTGAACATCTGCGCCAGTTCGCCCATGGTCATGCCGTGGCGCACCGGC
>JAIQFJ010000336.1 GCA_020073325.1 Terriglobia bacterium
CACGGGATCAGGAAGCGTGTCCCGATATTTCCGAAATACGTCGCCAGCAGCAGCGCCCCAGCCGCCAGCAGGCGCCGTCCCGCGCGGTTCCCGAGCGCCAGCAATCCGATCGGAGCGAGAAGAAAAATCGGCCCGATGATCCCCTGCGTCCACGTCCCGTCGATTGTTACTTCGAGCGGAAGCTTGCGCAGATCGGGCATGTCGTAACGACGCAGCCACGCGGCCCAGTCCTCGATTTCGAGCGTATGAAAATAGCGGCTCGGGAAAATTTCCGTCGCGAACGGAGCCACCGGATCGTGTACCAGAATCCAGTTCTTCGCGATCCACGGCGCGACCATGATCGCCATCGCGGCCGCCAGAATCAGCACCGTCCTCCAGCGCCGCGACCGCCATGCCACGAACGCCACGGCGTAAATCGCCATGACGAACATCGTGTACTTGGCGTCGAACGCGTAACCCGCCATCGCGCCCGCCATCACGAGCGCGCGCGTCGTGCGCTGCTCGTCCCAAATTTCCAGCCAGTAAAACGCCGCGAACACGATCGCCGCCGTCGCGACGTCGATATAAGCCGTGGTCCCGTCGCGCCCCACGACAGGGCTGACAAACACGAAAACCGCCGCCGCCGCGCCCACCCACGGCTTGCCGAGCCTCCGTCCATAGGCGTAAATCGCCAGCGCGAGCGCGATCAGAAACGCGAAATGCACCAGCGCCGCCGCCGAATGTTTCCCGATCGCGAACGCTGGCACGTAGAGTAGCTCGACGCCCTGCGACAGGTCGGCGTAAAAATTCGTCGCGATGCGCTCGAACCCGCGCGCCCGCAAATACTCGGCGACAATTCCGAGGTGATACCCGGCCCCATCCGGACTCGTCTCCGGAGCCCACGCGTTCACGAAATACAAAACCGCAAACGGCGCCGCGATCGCCGCAAACAGAATCCGCCGGATCCAATCCGCGGACCTCTGCGTTCTCGGGGTCTCGGCGCGTGCCGTTTTCCAAAATCCCCACACCACGGCTCCGGTCAGCAGAACCCACCAAACCGGCTTGTATCCGATCCGCGCCGTCATCACCGCAAAAACGGCGAGATGCAGCATTCCCGCGCCCGCCAAAAACGCCAGCGGAACGCGCTCCATCCGGTCGACCTTTACGCGCGACCATGCGAGCACACGAATGCCGATCGCATAGCAGGCCGCAACCGTCAGCATCGCGCCCAGCAGCGCGGTCCAGGCGGCGATCATTCCTTTGCGAGTCCGATCCGCGTAATGATGAACCCGAAGCGCGCCCCGTCCTCCGGAGCCACCCACATCTTGTCGATCTCCGCGCCGACGATCGCGTCCTCTCCCGCGCGCGTCCAGGAAGGCGGAACCGCTTTTTCAAAATGACGCTCGCCCGCCGACTCATACCGCACACGATCCAGCACGTGGTCGTTCACCGTGAACGCGATCGTCACCGGACCCGTATCTTTAAACGTAATCTCCGGCAGCGAAAAATCGATTACGTATTTCAGCCCCTCAGGATTGCGCACCCGGATCCGTACCGCGGGCCGCTGAAATCCCCAGCGCCAGTTGGAGGAAAGATCGGGCGAGATGTCGCGCACGAAGCGCAGCGTGACTCCGGGTTCGTCCATATTGACGACGCGCGCCCCGGGCAGCGGCATCTCCTCAAACGCCGGCCGCTGCTCCGGGACGCGATACTCCGGGGCATGGTCGCATGCGCAGAGCAGTCCGCAGAGCATGACGGCGGCAAACTTCATTTCTCCGCTACTATAGCGATTTTTCCTTGCACGAAATGAATTCCGGAATCGTCATCCAGACGATCGCGCGCTCACAGACCGTTCAACGCTTGCCGCCGCGCGCGGCTCTGTTAAATTGGTGAAAAGATCCCGCAAAGAGGACCCTGCATGAAACCATTGCTCTTCCTGATCGCCGCCGCATTGCTCTCCGCCCAAGCGCCTCCATCGGCGACGCCCGAAACCGTGATCGCCAAGGTCGACGGAAAGGACCTGACGCTCGGCGAGCTCCAGCACATGCTGCAAGCCTACCCGCCGGCTTTCATGCAAACCTTCCAGCGCGACCCGCGGGAGGCGCTCAAGCAGATCTTCATGGTCCGCTACACCGCCGCCGAGGGCGACAAGCTCAAGCTGGGCGAGATGGATCCGTGGAAGGAACAGATCGAAATTTCGCGCATGAACGTCGTCTCCGCGGCGATGTTCAACTACACGCGCAACACTTATCAGGTCAGCGTCGAGGATGTCGAGGCTTTCTACAAGCGCAATCAGAATCGCTACGAGGAAGCCAGAATCAAGGTCATCAAGATCGCCTTTAAACCCGGCATGACCGGCAACCTTTCGGTGGAGGAAATGGCCAAGCGAGCGGTCGAAGGCGCGCACGCCGGCACCGATCGCTCGGAAACCGAGGCCCGCACCCTCGCCGCGGGGCTGGTCAAGCAGCTTCGCGGCGGAGGCGACTTCGCGCAGCTTGTGCAGCTCTATTCCGACGACGCGGATTCCAAGGCCGACGGCGGCAACTTTGGAACGGTGAAGCCGAGCAGCCCTTATTCCGACGATTTCAAGAAAGCCGTGTTCGCGCTCAAGCCCGGTGAAATCAGCGACCCGATCGCCGCCGGGCCGGCGTTCTATATCGCCCGCGTCGAAAGCAAATCCGTCCAGCCGATCGAGAAAGTCCGCGAGCAGATCATGGACGACATCAAAGACGCGCACTTCCGCGAATACCTCACCGACCTTCAGAAGCGTTTCACGCCGGTGATCGAGCGGCCCGATCTGCTGATCCAGATGAACGGCGCCGGCCAGCGTCCCGCCGGAAAATAGTGCTGCCCGCGCTCGCCGGACGCCCGCTGCGCGTCGAACTGCGCCGCTCGCTTGGTCCGCATCTTGCCGCGACTTCGATTCCGCGACGCGTCATTCTGCTCGATTCCGAAGTCCTGCGCCGCCGCGGCGAATTCGAGCGCATCCTGGTCCACGAAATTTTTCATTTCACCTGGACCCGTCTTGCGAACGCCACCCGCCGCGATTGGGAAATCGTCCTGCATGCGGAACTCGACCGGCGTGCGCGAGGCGAACTCGGCTGGAGCGCGGAATGGCGCAAGCTCAAACTCACCCGCCGCGACCCCGTGGACCGTTCTCCCGCCTGGCGCCGCTATGTTTGTGAAAGCTTTTGCGATACCGCCGCGTGGCTGTACGCGGGCCTGGGCGAACACGACGAATTCAGCCTCGCTGCGCGCTTTCGCGACGTCCGGAAAAGGTGGTTCGAGCGCACCTTCCCTGCAACCGGCCCTGTCCCGATATAATCGAATTGAGTATGAGCACGATCCGCCTGCTTGCCATCGCCAGTCTTGCGTTCGTCGGCGCCGCGACGCTTTCCACCACGGGATGCAGCAACACCAGTGCCGCCGCGGTGAAGCCTGAAAAGGACCGCAAGGTCGCGCCCGATTTTACGCTGAAGGACGCCAACGGCAACCTCGTCAAGCTGTCCGATTACCGCGGCAAAGTCGTGCTGTTGAACTTCTGGGCCACCTGGTGCGGCCCCTGCAAGATCGAAATTCCCTGGTTCATCGATTTTCAGCAGCAGTATAGAGACCGCGACTTCGCCATCCTCGGCGTCAGCTTCGACGACGACGGGTGGAAATCGGTCAAGCCCTACATCGAGCAGAAAAAGATCAACTACCGCGTGATGATCGGCACCGAAGAATTGTCGACGCTCTACGGCGGAATCGATTCGCTTCCGACCACGTTTCTGATCGATCGCACGGGGCGCGTCGCCAAGATGCACATGGGGCTTGTCGGCAAAGACGAGTATCAATCTGAAATTCAGGACCTCCTCAATGGCAAACAGCCTGCTAAAGCCGGTAGCCTGCTTTCTCCTGGCCGCTTCGCTTTCATTCGCGCAGAATAACGTCCTCAGCATCGCGCCCACGGACATGATCACCGCGAAAGCGGGCGCGGAGTTGTCGGCGAAGATCGTCGCGCAGTTGAAGCCCGGCTACCACTGCAATAGCGACAAGCCGTCCGACGAATATCTCATCCCGCTGAAGCTCACCTGGACGCCCGCGCCGCTCGAAGTGGCCGGGATCGTTTATCCCAAGCCGCAGATGGAAAAATACACGTTCTCCGAAAAGCCGCTTTCGGTTTACACCGGGGATTTCGAAATCGTGACCAGGTTCAAGGTCCCCGCCACCGCGCACCTGGGACCCGCCGTGCTCAGCGGAAAGCTTCGCTACCAGGCCTGCACCGATCGCATGTGCCTGCCGCCGAAGACGGTCGACGTTTCGCTTCCCATAACCGTCGTAAAATAATTCGCGTGTATACGCGACCATTCGCAGCCGCCATCGTTCTCTGTCTTGCGGCCTGCGCTCCTCCCCCCGATCAGAACGCGCGCGTCGATCCGCAGATCGCCCTCGAAATCAGCCGCATCAAGGCGATCGACAATCACGCGCACCCGGTTCGTCCCGGCGATCCTCCCGACACCGAGTACGACGCGCTGCCGGTGGAATCGCTCGAAGCGCAGTCGGATCCGGTGAGGACGCGGCAAGGTTCTCCTGAACTGATCAACGCGCATCGCCAGATTTTCCGCGGCGACAAAGCTCGCGCGCAAAAAGCCTACGGCGTTGATTACGCCAACCGCGTGCTCGATCAGTTGAACATCGAAACGATGCTCGCCAATCGAGTCGCGCTCGGCCCCGGGCTCGCGCCGCCGCGATTCTTATGGGTCCCTTTTGCCGACGCGCTGATGTATCCGCTGCCCACCGATTCGCTCGCCCATAATTCCGACCAGAAGGCGTTCTTTGCTCTCGAAGACAAGGTGAGGAATCGCTACTGGACCGAATCGGGCGTCACGTCGAAACCGGCGACGCTCGACGAGTATCTCGATAAAATCGTCCGCCCCACCCTCGAACGCCACAAGGCCGGCGGGGCGGTCGCGGAAAAATTCGAGATGGCCTATCTGCGGACTCTTGAAGTCGGCAATCCGCTGAAGGCCGACGCCGAAAAAGTCTACGCCACCGGCACGGGCGACTACAAAATTCTTCAGGACTACATTTTTCGCTTCATCGCGATCGAATGCGGCCGGCTCGGCATGGCGATCCATATCCACTCGAACGCCGGCGCCGGAGGATACTTCAACGTGGCGGGCGCAAATCCGATGCTGCTTGAGCCGCTGTTCGACGATCCGTATCTGCGCAAGACGAAGTTCGTCATGCTGCATGGCGGCTGGCCCTTCGAGCATCAGCTCACCGCGCTGCTCACCAAGCCCAACGTCTATCTCGATTTTTCCGCGCAGACGTTCACCAATTACCCACGCGAAGTTTCGCACGCGATTCGCGCATGGCTCGAATATGTTCCGGAGAAGGTCCTGTACGCGACCGATGCCTATCCTTTCGCCCCGCCCGACGCAGGCTGGGAAGAAGCCGGCTGGATCGCCAATGTGACCGGCCGTGAAGCGCTGGGCATCGCGCTGACCGGAATGGTTCGCGACAACGAGATCTCGCGGGAACGCGCCGTCGAACTCGCGCGCATGGTGCTCCGCGAAAACGCGCGCAAGCTGTACGGCCTGAAATAATCTTGCACCGCCGACTCCTGATCCGGCCCGGCGCCATTGGCGACGTGATCCTCTGGCTTCCTGAAATGGAAGCGTCGCGCGCCGACTACACCGAGGTCTGGGCTCCCCGCCCTGTTCTGCCGCTGATCCGCACCGTCGATCGCACCCGCGCCATCGCCGACACCGGGCTCGACCTGCTTGGCGTGCTCGACGACGCGCGCGTCGCCGAACTCGAATCGTTCGACTCCATCTATTCCTGGTACGGCGCGAATCGCTCCGAATTTCGCGCCGCGGTCGCGCATCTGCCGTTTACTTTTTTCCCGGCGTTTCCGATTCCGCGCCGCGGCGACCCGAAAATTCCCGTGCCCTCCGCGCCCGTCGAAAATTTCATCGCGATTCACCCCTTCTCAGGAAGCTCGCGAAAAAATTGGCCGCTCGAGCACTTCCGCGCCATCGCCGCGCGCCTTAGCCTTCCGGTCGAGTGGATTGCCGGACCCGAAGATCGACTCGAGCACGCTGTCCGCTACGATGACCTCTATCAACTGGCATGCCGGCTTGCGCGCGCCCGGCTCTACATCGGCAACGATTCCGGCATCACGCATCTCGCCGCCGCCATCGGCGTCCCGGTTCTGGCAATTTTCCTGAGCACCGATCCCGCCGTCTGGGCTCCCCGCGCCGCACATGCCAGCGTGCTCGTCCAGCCCGGCGTCGATCAGGTGCTCCATCTCGCCCGCGCGCTGCTCGATCAGCACGCGAATCGTTTCGCGCAGCGCGCCCTCGATTAAGTCGCGCATGTCCTGTCCCAGAACATTGCGCAGGGCCGCGCTCGCTCCGCGGGCGAAGCGCCGGACGTCGCCGCTGGTTCCCAGGTCGATCATCGCGTCGATCAACCTGGCCTCGGACGCCAGCAGCCCGATCAGAATCCTGGAGCGCCGCCGCACAATGCGCAGAATGTCGTGCCTCCACATGGGCGAATATCGCGGGCTCAGCTCGGTCAGGCCGGCCTCGCGCAGCCGTTGCTCCACCGGCTCCAGTACAAAACGCAGCGTCATGCCGATGTTGTGCAGCGCCGAATCGAGCGTGCCCCGGTCGGCGACGTCGAAGGTGAACTCCGTTTTCGGCCGTCCGTAGCAGAGCCGCGCCGCGGCGAACACCAGCACCTGGTAAGCCGTCTCGCGATCCTCGAAACTTGCAAGGTCCTCGAAGCATCGCTCCGGGATCCATTCACGCAGCGCTCTCTGCAAAGCCAGCGAGACGCGCTGCCAGGTGCGGAAATAGCGCGGATCGCGCTCCCGCGGTGCGTTCCGCAGCACTTCTTCGATCAAGACGGGGGAGATGCGTTCGATCATCATGTTTTGACGACATCATAGAGCGCCCGCGGAAGCTTGCAGGCAGCGCGCCGATGCTAAACGCAACCGCGACAAGGGAGATATCGAATTTCAAAGTGTTGTGAATGAAACGGTGAACAAATTCCGCAGGCTGTGAAAAAGAGGGCCATGCGCGCGCTGATTCCCCTGCGCCAGTTCGGTGGTGGTCCGGTTTAGATGGAATACTTTAGGGGAGCAGCCTTCATGTACCGTATGAAAATGTCCACGACCTCGCATCCCTGAAACGAAAGTACTAATTTCCGTGCGAAACGTTACGAAAGCACTGTACACCGGCCCGCCAGGAGTGTTACGATACTATTGTCCAGTTGTGGAACCTTCAGTGGTTTCACCGCGTCTCTTTCTCTAGGGAATGATTCGCCGACTGCCTGGCGGATCGCCCAACAGTTCGGCGCGCTACGACCTCGCGGTAGTGGTGAGCCGGCCGGTGAGTATCTTCCTCCGAGTACTCACCGGCTTTTTTATTTTCCAGGCCGCGTTAATGAGAACAGGACGCGCCCGGGAACCAGCCCGATGAGCCAGTCCGCCCATCCGCTACTGACCGTTTTTCGGAAAATCGACGCGACCTCGAACGGCTGCTGAAGACTTTTTCT
>JAIQFJ010000337.1 GCA_020073325.1 Terriglobia bacterium
CGCCCAGCACCGCCGCAAAAATCACCACCAGCAGAATAATCTTGATCACCCGTTTCATCTCTTCACCCTATAACGTCCGCGTCACTTTACTCAATGTCCGCGGTCGATCCGGATCCAGCCCCTTCTCCTCCGCCAGAAACGCCGCGAGCAACTGCGCGGGCACGATGTAGGGAATCGGCGTATAAAGCTCCTCCGGCTTCCGCCGAGCGATCTTCGCCGGAATCACAACAGCCCTGCGATGCCCGTCGATCAATCCGCGATGATTCGCGCTCGTAAAGATCAGCGTCTCCGCCTGCAGCGCATCCAGCCGGTCCAGCATGTCGCGCATCCCTTCCCAGGTCGGGCCCGGCGGAGTAAACAGGAACACCGGAAACGCGCGCTCCACCATCGCGATCGGCCCGTGCAGAAAATCAGCCGCCGAAAATCGATCCGCCAGCACGTAGCACGTCTCCATCATCTTCAGCGCGAACTCGAACGCATTGGCGTAATTCAGCCCGCGCCCCACCACCACCGCGCGTTCCATGAATCGATACCGCCCCGCGCGATCGGCAACTTCCTTCTCCAAAGCCAGCGCCGCGTCGGTCCACTCCGGAATTCTTCGCAGATCGTCCACCTGGATCTTCGCACCCAGCGCGTGCGCGATCAGGTAGCACATCAGCAACTGACCCGTATACGTCTTGGTCGCCGCGACGCTCCGCTCGCGTCCCGCCCGCACGAAAAACACATGCTCGGCGATGCGGGCCAGCGTGCTCTCCACTTCATTGGTCACGCCGATCGTCAGCGCGCCCTGCTCCCGCGCGCGCTCCAGCACGAAATTCGTATCGGTCGATTCTCCCGATTGCGAAATCGCGATCACCATCGCATCCCGCAAATTCACGCGCGCCTCATATAGCGTAAAAATCGAAGGCGCGGCCAGCGATACCGGAATCCCCGTCGTGATCTCCAGCAGATAACGAGCAAACTGCGCCGCATTATCCGACGTCCCGCGCGCCGCAATCAAGATGAACTTCGGCTTTTTTCCCGCCAGCGTTCGCGTCAGATGCGAAGCCGCGCGCAGCCCACCGCGAAGAGTCCGCTCCAGCGCCACCGGCTGCTCGCGGATCTCCTCCAACATTTTCGACATACTTCCAGGCTAGATCATCCCCCACTCACCCCACTGCCACGCGCCGTTGTGGGGCCGGTAGTCCTACCGGCAAGCCGGTTGTCAAACCGGCTTCTGTTGTTCTCTCTATCCCCCTTCACTCATGCCGCAGCGCGACCATCGGATCCACCCGCGAAGCCCGCATCGCCGGAGTCAGAGCCGCCCCCATCGCGACCGCCCCTAATGCGAGCGCCAGCCACAGCGTCATCCCCCACTCCCCGTGCACGCCATACAGCATCGACGCCACCGCCCGCGAACCCCACCAGGCGGCTCCCGCTCCCCAAAAAATCCCGCACAGCGCGACCGCCGCGCTCTCCCCCAGCACCATCCCGACCACGCGCCGCCGATCCGCCCCCAGCGCCATCCGCACCCCGATCTCCCGCGTCCGCACCGCGACTCCATACGCCACCACTCCATACAACCCGATCGCCGCGAGCACCACGCCCAGCGCCCCGAACGACGACGTCAGCCTCGCCATCAGCCGGTCCGTCGCCAGCGAATTATCGATCTGCGCCTCCATCGTCGTCACGTTGTACACCGGCAGATTCGGATCGATCGCGTGAATCGCGCGCACCAGTTCGGCCGCCACATCTCGCGACGCCCGCACGTGCAGCGTGACATTCAAGGGCTCGTTCTCCCGCAGCGGAACATACGCCGTCGCCGGAATTTCATCGCGCAGCGACTCATACTTCGCATCCTTCACGATCCCGATAATCTCTTCGTCCCCGCCGCCGAGCTTCACATGCTGCCCGATCGCATCGCCGTCCGGAAAATATCGTTTCGCCGCCGTCTCGTTGAGGATCGTCACGTGCCGTTCCTGATCGCCGAACCCGCGCCCGGCAATGAAAGGCGTATCGAGCGTGCGAAAATAATCCGCGCTCACTCCGTTCACCCAAGCCGTTCCGCGATTCCCCTGCGCGTCGAAATTCGTCACCGCCCCGGCCCCCTCCAGCGGACTGATCCGAGCCCACGCCGCCCCGATCACTCCCGGCGTCGACTTCGCGCGCTCTAAAACTTCATCGCTCAGCCGCCAGCTCTCCGCCGCCTTGAATCCCGCCGTCGGCGGATTGATCGACATCATCACCAGATGCTCCGGATCGAATCCCGGCGCGACATTCCGCAAATTGCGCAGGCTCCGCAAAAACAATCCCGCCCCGATCAGCAACACCAGCGACACGCCGATCTGCGCCACCGCCATCACCTTCGCGAACGGAAATCGCGACGGAGCCAATTCGATCCGCTCGCGCGTCGATGCAAACGCCGGAACGACTCCGCACAACACTCCGGTCAACAGCGCGACCGCCGCCGTGAACGCAAAGACGCTCCAATCCGGCCGAACGTCGATCGACTGCGCGAATCCCCACGCCCCCCGCGGAGCCATCGCCACCAGCGCCTGCGCCACCCACCATGCGACTCCGACCCCAATCGCCGCCCCCGCCGCCGCGATCGCCACGCTCTCTGCCAGCAACCCCCGCACCAGCCTCCCGCGCGACGCCCCCAGCGCCAAACGAATCCCGATCTCGCGCCGCCGCCCCGTCGCCCGCGTCATCATCAGGTTCGCGACATTCGCGCAAGCGATCAGCAGCACCAGCCCGACCGCCGTCATGAGCAGCAACAACGGCCTCTGATACCGGACCCGCAGCGGCGCGAATCCCTGCACGCCCGCTTCGAGCGACACCCGCAGCGGATGCGCCAGCCGCAGATTCGACGGCCGCTCGCGATTCGCCTGCTCATACACCGCCTCGATCTCCGCCTCGGCGCGCGCCATCGAAACGCCCGGCCGCCGTCGGCCAAACGCCCGCAGGAAGTAAGTGAAGTTGGGACTATTCAGCGGCCGCGCCGGAGAAAACGCGCTCACCATCATCACCGGCATCCGCACGTCGACGTCCGCGCCGCCGCGAATCCCGCGAAACGACTCCGGCGTGACGCCCACAATCGTGAACGCGCGCCGGTTCAGATGCACGCTGCGCCCGATCACCCCCGGATCGCCGCCATACACGCGCTGCCACAGCCCGTAGCTGATCACGCACACCGGATGCCCGTCCGGAACACGATCGTCCTCCGCCGTCAGCACGCGCCCCAGGATCGCGCGCACTCCGAGCACATCGAAAAAATTCCCCGTGACGAGTTCGCCCTGGACGCTCTCGATCCGCGCGCCACCGCTCAAACTGACCGGCGGCGTGGGCGAGATCGCCGCGAATCCCGAAAGCATCGTGTTGCGGTCGCGGATCGCCTGATACATCCAGTGCGACATCCCGCCGTTGCCGAAATCCGGCGACTTCAACTGAACCAGGACCAGTCTTCCCGGATCCGCCACCGGCAGCGACCGCAGCAGCACCGCATCCACCAGCGAAAAAATCGCCGCGTTCGCCCCGATCCCCAGGGCCAGCGACAGCACAGCGATACACGTGAACCCCGGCGAACGTAAAAGCTGCCTAAAATTCACGTTCATTCACGTCGATTAACGGCTAAAGCGGAGTATCCGGCGTGATCATCGTCCGCCAGAAATGCGCCACCGCCGAATTGTCATTCCCCAGCCCCTCCTTCGGCTGCTTGAAATGACGGCCGATGATCTCGACGAACGGATCCATCGACACCTTCGCATTCGGATCGAACGCATACAGATCGTGCACCGTCACCGCGCGAGCCGCGCCGTACAGCTTGTGATTCCGCGCATACTTGTACGCCGCTTCGATGTGCGGAGGAGGCGTATAATCCTCCCCGAACATCCGCTTGTATAGGTCCGGATACTCGTAGCCCGCCTGATGATCCGGATAAAACCGCAGGGCCTGATGATAGCGGATCGCGAACGTGACTTTTTCCGACACGTAGGGTTCGAACATCTGCGCGCCCCACCAGCCGTGATCGGTCTTCATGAGCGTCTGGACGACGTCATGCAGCAGGCACGCCAGCACGACTTCCTGGTCCTCGCCCTTCTTCAGCGCATCCGTCGCGCTTTGCAGGCAATGATTCACGGTGCTGAATCGCAGGTTGAAAAAATCCATCAGCGCCGGCTTGGACGGCATCGCAGGCAGCTTCTTCACATTGCCGCGCCCCGCGATGAACACTCCGCCCGTGCCACGGCGAAACGGCCGAGTCTCGATCTCCGCCTCGATCTGCGCCACGGTCGGAAACTTGGGCTTCTCGTCGTCCTCTTCTTCCAGAAGATCCGACATGTAATGCTCCAGCGCCTCCGCCCGCGCCTCGTGCGACATCGACGCCACCGCCGCGGCGCCTCCAATGCTCGCAATGAAAAGCCTGCGATCGATCTCCATAGCACCGCCTTTCTCTTGAAGAGCATACTCCAATCGATCGCCAACCGCTAACCCCCGGCCTCACGCAGCCGCGGGCCGCTTCCTTTGGTCGCGGTTCATTGCCGGCGCCTCACGGAATCAGCGATTTGAATGAACCGCGACCAAAGGGAGCGGCCCGCGCCCCTACTTTTCACAAGAACCCGTAAGGGCGGGGTGAAACAAAATCCCGAGAATTTCCGCCTCCGCTACCCACTAAACCAATGTGGTGCCTCGATACCAGTCGGCGTGAACAAGCTCTACTCCGGCGACAATCTCACCGTCTTACGCAACCAGATCGAGCGCGAAAGCGTAGACCTCATCTACCTCGATCCGCCTTTCAACCGCCAGGCCAATTACAACGTGCTCTTCAAAAGCCAGACCGGCGAGCAGTCCCACGCCCAGATCGAAGCTTTTGAGGACACCTGGCACTGGAGCGACGAAGCCGAGTGCCTTCAGCCAAAATCGGACTGGGAGTATCGCGGAGTGCAGCCCTATAACGGGCGATTCTAGGCACACTCGAAAGAGAATCTAGCCGCGATGTGGAAGTCCGGCAGGATCATTCATCGCAGCACCGGCTTTCCTCAAGCGCGAATGGATCGGCATCGACATCACCCACCTGGCGATCTCTTTAATCGAAAAGCGCCTCAGGAACGCCTTCCCCGGCATCCGGTACGAAGTCCATGGCACCCCCAAAGACCTGGAAGGCGCCCGAGCCCGCGCCGCGCAGGATAAATATCAGTTCCAGTGGGCGAATCCGAGGGCGGCGCGCAGGACCACCTTCCCTTTTGATCGTTACCCCCGCCGCTGGACCGGACAATGCGGCCACGTGCACATCGACGCAGGAGGCGCCATCGGCATCTCCATCGCCAGTTGCCGCCCCGCGATATTTCCGCCCAGCGGAGCGCCCCCATAACACCGGCACTTCTTGTGAATCTTTTTCTGATACTCCTCCAGCTTCCGCGGAGCCTCCTGATTCAGCTTCGCGACCGGATTCGTCGCGGGATTGTCCCGCAGCGCCGGGGGCAGATCCAGGAACGGATTCCGCTCCGGCATCCTCCACGGCTGCGGCGGACCCTGCTTTTTCGGCTTCTCGTCGGCATGCGCCGCCGCCGCGAGCAGCAGCACGATCACCAGCGTCACCGCGATGATCGCCCACCCCGGAGGTCCATCCGCCACCAGCGGCGCTTCGTCGGCCAGCACCTCGCCCCCCGCGCCTTCGAGCAGCGTCGCTCCTTCTTCCGTCAGCGTCACCGACGAACTGATAGCCTGCGGCGCCACCTCCGCCGCCTTCAGCAGCGTCTCCACCGCGCCTTTCATCCTCGCCAGCGTTCCCGCCGCCGCGCGAAGATTGCCGGAGCGAGCCAGTACCTGTTCGATTTCCCGCAACAGCCTCTGCGCGCGAATCAGATCCTTCGCGCGTGCCGCCTGCCAAAACTCCGTTGCCTTCGCCCCTATTCCCAGGCGGGTGAACAATTCCATCCAGCGCGGATCCATTGCCCTTCGGTTTGCGCCTCCTGTTTCTATAGCGCAGATCCGGGCCCGGAACCCTCAGCTTTAGATTCTTCCCAAGCGCCTCACCACGAAAAACGGCAGCATGACGACGGACCAGACTAAGTGCAGTGCACCCCCCACCGCGATCCCCACAATCCGGAACGGCAGCAGGAACAGCCACACGATCGGGTAGATGAACAGCGCCGCAATCGCCAGCGGCCAGCACAGCACAAAGAGCAGGCACCACACCAGAAAGGTGAACATTTGACTATTAATACGCGAACGTCCCGCAAAAGTTCGCGCCTCTATTTCCCGCTCTCTCAGCCACATGGAGTTTCGACCCGCATGCGCCCCGCGCCCCGACCTGTAAATTGCAATCAGAACGGCGGGGGCTGCGGTCGGCCCATCCGCTGAACCGAAGGTGAAGTCCTAGGCCACTTCGCCCGACGTCCGAACGATCGCCGAGCGCCGCTAGCGTCAGTGTGTGCCCGCCTGGTTTGCGGTAAAACGAACTACCGTGGAGACGTCTCCCAAGAATTTGCGCGCAATCCGTTTGCGCGGACTCGGCGTTAAACTGATCCTCAATGTGGATCTTGCTCGCCCTGCTGCTCGCGCAATCGCCGAAGTTCGAAAGTTTTCCGGCCGGCTCGCCATTCAAAGGCGCTCCCGCGCGACCGGTCCTGGAAAACAAATGGCAGCGGAGTTTTCGCAGCAAAATCCGGGAAGCCGCCAGAGAAGGCCCGAACTTCGCGGGTCGCTACAAAATTGCCGAATGGGGCTGCGGAGCCGGATGCGTCAGCATCGCGATTGTCGATTCCACAACCTCGCCTTCCGCCCCGACGAAGACCCGCTGGCGTACAAACTCGAAAGCCGGCTGCTGATCGTCCACGGATGCCCCGAAGAAAAAAATTGTGGAACCTATTTCTACGAATGGACCGGCGTGTCGCTCAAGCTGCTCCGCTCAAACTGACGGCGACCAGTGCAGCGCCCCATTGTCCTTGGCAGTCACCCGTCCGCGCCGCTGCATGTACTCCAGATGCGCCAGAATCTCGAACACCGCGAAGTGCTGATGGAACGGCGTCAGGCCCCGCGGCCAGATCTTCTGCACCAGCCCGTACGCCGTCATCGGCGATTCCTCGATCAGCCCGACAATCTGCCCGCAGCGCATGTCGTGATGATCGGAGGTTTCCTTGATCCGCTCCCGATGCCCGCGAAATGCGTGCCCGTGCGACGGCAGCACCAGATCGATGTCAAACGGATTCAGCCGGTCGAGCGACTCCAGATACGACGCCAGCATGTCCGCGTCCGGGTGCCATCCGATGTTCGGCGTGATGAACTGCAGAATGTGATCGCCCGAAATCAGATAGCGATGTTCCGGCGAATAAAGGCACACATGCCCCGGCGAATGCCCCGGAGTCCACACCGCCTCCAGCGTGCCGCCCTTCACCGGAATTTTCTCGCCGCCTTCCAGCAGCCAGTCCGGCCGGTGCTCTCGAAAATGCCGCCGCACATCGCGCAAGGCGTGATCCATGTGCTTCTGCATTTCCTCGGGAACGCCCGACATCGTCATCGCCTGCGCGAAAAACGGAGC
>JAIQFJ010000338.1 GCA_020073325.1 Terriglobia bacterium
GGTGCAGGTCCGCGAAGGCAGCCGAACGATCCGGTATCCGGAGAATTCGACGGCTCCGGGCGCGAACCTTCTCTGGGGCGATACGGCGGGCGTGCTGACGCGCGACGGCCGGTTTTATTTGTGGACGCATAATCGCGCGGCCTGGGGCGATATCACGATTGCCACTCCGCTGACGCGCGAGTATCTGGCGAATCTGGTGCCGAACCTGGGGATCGTGGATCTGCTGGAGTCGAGCACGAATCGCGCGTCGTTCGGCAGTGACGGGGCGCCGTCGGAGAAAATTCCAGCGGCGGTGAACCGGCTGGACAACGAATTTTCGTGGTACGCGACGATACCGATGGCGGATTGGGAGCGTCCGGGCAAGGAGCGCAGCGGATTCCTGGTGGTGCGGTCGCGCGCCTCGGCGGTGCTGAGCGCGGTGTTCAATCGCAAGACGGATCTGTTTCAAAGTTCGCTGCAGATTGTCCTGGTGATCGGCGTCATCGTGTTTTTCATCGTCGAGATTATTTCGCTGGTAATCGGCGTGGCGATGACGCGAACGATCACGGGCGCAGTGCACCGTCTCTACGACGGCACGCAGCGGATGATCGAGGGCGATTTTTCGCATCGCATTGAAGTGCGCGGGCGGGATCAACTGGCGGAGCTGAGCCGGTCGTTCAATACGATGACGGAGAATCTCGAGCGGCTGCTGGTGGTGGCGAAAGAGAAGGAGCGCCTGCAATCGGAGATCGAGATCGCGCGCGAGGTGCAGAGCCAGCTTTATCCGCGCTCGGTTCCGAAGTCGGAGTCGCTGCGCGTGACGGCGATCTGCCAGCCGGCGCGCATGGTGTCGGGCGATTATTACGACTACGAATGCATCCGCGAAACGCAGGTGGCGCTGGCGATCGGCGACGTGGCGGGCAAGGGAATTTCGGCGGCGCTTTTGATGGCGACGCTGCAAAGCTCGCTGAGAACGCAGTTGCAGAGCTGGCTGGAAGTGGCCGCGGCCGCGGGCAACGGGGCGGCGATGAAGGCGGTGTCGACGTCGCGGCTGGTGTCGCGGCTGAACAATCAGCTTTACGCTTACACGTCGCCGGAAAAATACGCGACGTTTTGCCTGGGCGTGTTCGACGAAGCGGGGTCGGTGTTCAGCTACACGAATGCGGGTCATCTGCCGCCGCTGCTGGTGCGGGAAGGCGTGGGGCATCGGCTGGACGTGAACGGCACGGTGGTGGGTGCGTTTCCGTTTTCGATTTACGACGAGAGCCATCTGGAGCTGAAAAGCGGCGATCTGCTGGTGTTCTTCACGGACGGCATCACGGAACCGGAAAACGAATACGGAGAGATGTTCGGCGAGGACCGGCTGGTGGATCTGATCGCGCGCAACGCGCATCGGAGCGAGCCGGAGATTGTCGAACTGGTGCTGTCGAGCGTGCATCAATGGACGGCGTCGGAGGAGTTGCAGGACGACATGACGATCCTGATGGCTCGGCGAATTTGATTTGGCTCTCAAACGGTGACGTCCGAAAACGGCTAGTTCTTCCTTCTGCGATCCGGCATAATCGGATCGGATGGATTTGAGAGCATATCAACGGGCGCGGCTGGCGCGGGATCCGCGGTTCGACGGGCGGTTTTTTATCGGCGTCGTCACGACCGGGATTTATTGCCGGCCGATTTGTCCGGCGCCTTCGCCGAAGGAAGAAAATATCCGGTATTACCCGTCGGCCGCGGCTGCGGCAGAAGCGGGACTGAGGCCTTGTTTACGATGCCGGCCCGAGGCTTCGCCGGGAACGCCGGCTTGGCTTGGAGCATCGTCGACGGTTTCGCGCGCGTTGAAGTTGATCGGCGAAAGCGCGCTCGATGACGGCGGCGTCGAGGATCTGGCGGAGCGATTGGGAATCGGGTCGCGGCATCTGCGGCGGCTGTTCCTGAAATACCTGGGCGCGACGCCGGTGGCGGTGGCGCAGACGCGGCGGGTGCACTTCGCGAAAAAACTGATCGACGAGACGGGGCTGTCGATGACGCAGGTCGCCATGGCGGCGGGGTTCGGAAGCATCCGGCGGTTCAACGCGACGTTTCATAGTTTGTACGGGCGCACGCCGCGCGAATTGCGGAAAGCGGCATCGCGATTTTCGAATGGGCACGAGCCGGGGAGCTACACGTTTCGGATCGGATACCGGCCTCCGTACGACTGGAACTCGACGATCAGTTTTCTTGCCACGCGCGCGATTCCCGGGGTCGAGACGGTGACGCCGGATGAATACCGGCGCACGATCTGGATCGACGGGCGCGCGGGCGCCATCGCGGTGCGTCCGGCGGCGAAAAATTATCTGGAGCTGCAGATCCGCTATCCCGATCCTGCTCCGTTGTTCCGCATCGTCGAGCGCGTCCGTGGAATTTTCGATGCGGGCGCGGATCCTGCGGAGATTTTCCGGAATTTCCGGCGCGACGCGACGCTGTCGCCGCTGGTGCGCGCCTATCCCGGATTGCGCGTGCCGGGGTGCTGGGACGGATTCGAGATGACGGTGCGCGCGATTCTCGGGCAGCAGGTGAGCGTCAAGGGCGCGTCGACCATGACGGGGCGCGTCGCGGCGGCGTTCGGGTCGGAGACGGAAGACGGCGTCCTGTTTCCGCAAGCGGAGGCGCTGGCGGAGGCGGATTTGACGCGGGTGGGAGTGACGCGGTCGCGCTCGGCGTCGATTCGCGCGCTGGCGGCGGCGACGGCCAGGGGAGAGATTCCGTTTCAAGGGTCGCTCGATCCGCGCGAATTTGAAGAGAGGATCACGCATCTTCCGGGGATCGGACCGTGGACGGCGCAGTATGTCGCGATGCGGCTGGGGCAGCCGGATGCGTTTCCAGCGGGCGATTTGTATCTGCGGCACGTGGGAAGCGAGTCCGAGGCGTGGCGTCCGTGGCGCGCGTACGCGGCGATGTATCTATGGCTTAAAAGTGCGGGGAAAGGAACGCAGGGCGGATGAACTACGGCTATTTGGAAACTCCGATCGGGACGCTGCTGATTGCGGGGGACGACGCGATTCATGCGATTTATTTTCCGAAGAACGGCAAGGCAGTGAAGCCGGAGGCGGATTGGACGGAATCGTCGCGCGGCGCGGTCGGGGTGGCGATAAAGCAGCTCAAGGAATATTTTTCGGGCAAGCGCGCGGAGTTCGAGTTGCCGCTCGCGCCGGAGGGCACGGCGTTTCAGCGATCGGTCTGGGGGCAGCTTTGCGAGATTCCGTACGGCCAGACGATTTCCTACGGCGAACTGGCGAAGCGCGTGGGGAATCCCAAGGCGTCGCGCGCGGTGGGGGCGGCGAACGGGCAGAATCCGATTCCGATCGTGATTCCGTGCCACCGGGTGATCGGATCGAACGGGAAGCTCACGGGATTCGGCGGAGGATTGCCGACGAAGGAGAAGCTTTTGGCTTTGGAGTCGAGGCAGTTGAGGTTTGATTGATCGCGGCTATTTGAGAGACACGATTCTCAGCGATTCCTCGTACCTTGGTTGGCGCAGATTTTCTTGAAGCCGTTTCCAATGAACTCGGCCGTAGGCGATCTTCGCAGCGCTATCGGCCAGGCTGAGCTCGCCCGACCAGAAGCGTCGTTGGAGGTCGTCGAAGTCCGGGACGGGTTCGCTCCAGTCGATGGGCTCGTCCACCGAGCCCTTGCCCAACGACGCCTTGCCCAACGAGCCGAGGAACAGAAAAGCCATCGCATAAAACATGTGCGCGAGCTGTTGCGCTGCGTAGAATCGCGCGCGCCGGTATTCATCCGGCTCCTCGCCGAAGTATTCGCGCAGAAAAATCTGTTCCTCGGCCGGGCAGGTGACGGCAAGATTCGCCACGACGGCCAGATCGGCATAGCGATCGTTGAGGAAGGCGGCCTCCCAGTCGATCAGCCAGAGGCGCTCGCCGTCGAACAGGACGTTGTCGGGCTTGAACAGGTCGTTGTGGCAGGAGACCATGTTCGATTCGTCAAGGGGATAAATCGCAGCCAGTTGCGCATGGCGGGCAAATAGCTCTTTGGCTTCAGCCGGGGGAAGAATGTTCGCCGCGCGGATCTTTTCGAAGTATCCGTCCAGGGCGGGACCTTTGTGAAGCAGGAACGTGCACGTCGTGTTGATGTGGGGCGCGCGCGTGGGAAATGGAGGGAGGGCGTGAAGGGCCCGCAGCAGATGCGCCATGCGGACGGGCGCCTGGTTTCGCGGAAACGGAACCGCTTCGATGAAGTCGGTGATCGCGATCTTGTCTTCGACGCTGGTGTAGCGCACACGCGGGGCGAGGCCGGCGTCGGCCGCCGCGCGCATGCACGCGAAGTGGCAGGAGGGATCGTCGGCGCGAAGGATGACTCTCAGAAGGTAGGGCGATCCTTGGAGGACGATGCGAAAGATCAGCGTCGAAGGGAGGATGTTCGTCAGTTTGCGGACGTCTTCGAAGGCAGTGACGCCGAAAGCCTCGCGCAGAGCGCGCTCGACGGCCGCGATTTTTTCCGGCGGAATCATCGAATCCTGGGCGGGCATGGCTGCGATGGTAGCCCAAGACGAGATTGAAATCCAGTCAGTTTTGGGCAGAAGAATCAACCCGCGATCGGGCCGGAACTGGTCGACAGGTTTGCGATCATCTGTTCCTTGATGCGGTCCGCGGCTTCGGTGGCCGAATCAAGAGCGATGCGGTACATGATGATTCCGACGATCGCGTCGAACAGCAGGACGCCGAAGAAGGCCCATTCGGTGTCGAACACATGCCGCGCCAGGTACGCCAGCACCACGGGGATCGAGGCGACCGGATAAATCACCACGAGCATCGCCTGCAGACGTCCGGCGGCGTTCGAACGGATCTGGGTGCCGGGATTCACGCCGCGAGCGTGATGAACGGACATCAGGTTTCCCGCGCAGAGCAGGAAAATCGTGATCACGGCGGCGACGGCGTATGCTTCGGCGATGCGGCGCAGGTCGAGCGGCATGCGGATCAGGCCGCAGACCAGGGTCACGGCGGTGAGTTCGAGCGCGATGAAAAACGCCGCGCTGAGATTTTTTCCGATCAGCACGCGGGAGAAGGGAACCGGAGCGAGGAAGTAAATCTGAGCCGCGCTGCGGTCGAATCCGAATGAATTCCAAAAGCAGGCCTCGCTGAGCAGCAGCAGCGAGTACACGCTGACGCCGGTCAGATAATCTTTTCCGAACCACGACCCGCGGCCGAGCGACACCGGCAGCAGGATCACCAGTCCGAAGGTAAAGCCCATCAGGAACACCAGCCGGAAGCGCGGCGAGCGGACCAGAAATCGAATTTCCTTTTCCACCAGCGCGCCGAGCGGATCGCGCAATAGGACCGACGGGAGCCGGAAGAAGCTTTCGACGAAGCCCTGCGGCGCCGCGCCGCTGTTTCCTTCCGCCGCCGCGGCTTCTTTATCGAAGGAGATGGTTCGGACGAACTGCCAGTGGCCGAAACAGGCGGCGACGAAGGTCCACAGGGCGAGGATCGCCAAGGAAACGGCGGGCGCGTCCTGCTGGACGAAGTTCGACGCGGCGGACCATGGCCATCCCTGCCACGCGTCGCCGGCGAAGAACGCAAACAGGCGCCTGCCGGCTCCGCTGCGCGTCATCAGGAGCTGCGGCAGCGCGCTGCACATCACCAGCAGGAAGATGATCACTTCGCGAAATCGGCGGCGCGCCATCATGCGCAGCAGCAGATCGCGCAGGCCGACGGCGAGAAATAAATTGAAGACGATGTAGACCAGAATCGCCAGCGCGGCCCACCAGCGGATCGCCGGATTGACGATCAGGCCGATGGCGATGCCGGAGAGCACCAGCACCATCTCGATGCCGGCGGTGAGCCGCAGCAGCACCTCGATCGAAAAAAGCTGCGACACCGGGATCGGATAGGCCTGCAGCTTTCGCAATTCGAGCGACGCGCCGGTGGCGGCCATCAGCAGAGGCACCACTTGCCAGTAGAGCAGCGCGATCAACAGGGTCCCGGGGAGCGCGACTCTCAGCAGATGCACGTTCTCGGGCAGCGCGGTAAGGCGTGACGCGGCGACGGCGGCGACGATCCAGAATCCGTACCAGAAGAAGCCGATGATGGCGGTCCAGGCGACGCTGCCGCGCGGATAGAAGTTGAACGCGGTTCGCCACTGGGCCCAGAGGATCGCGCGCGCCTGAGTCATCTTGCGTCCACTTCTAAAGCCAGTCGAGTGTTTCGACCGCGCGATCCATGCCGACCGCGCGCACGAATGCGTCTTCGAGGGTTTCCGAAGCGCGGCGCAGCTCGGCCATGGAGCCTTCGAGCACGATGCGGCCTTCGTTGATGATCGCGACGCGGTCGCACAGCCGCTCGACCACTTCGAGCACGTGCGAGGTGAGGAAGATGGTGGCGCCGTGACGGACCTGGTCGAGCAGAATATCTTTCATCAGGCGCGCGCCGACGGCGTCGACGCCTTCGAAGGGCTCGTCCATGAGATACAGTTCGGGCCGGTGGATCAGCGCGGCGGCCATGGCGACGCGTTTGCGCATGCCTTTGGAATATTCGTTGATCAGTTTGCGCGGGCTGCCGTCGAGTTCGAACAACTCGAGCAGTTCCTTGGAGCGCTCGCGGGCGATCGCGCGGTCCAGGCCGTAGATGCGCCCGACGAATTCGATGAACTCGCCGCCGGTCAGATAGTCGAACAGCAGGGATTCGTCGGGCACCAGTCCGATGCGCTGCTTGATGTCGAGCGCGCGATCGGGCATGGGCAGGCCGAGCAGCTCGATGGATCCTGAAGTGGGCGGCGCGAGGCCCATCAGCATTTTGATGGTGGTGGTTTTTCCGGCGCCGTTCGGTCCGAGGAAGCCGAAAAAGCTGCCGCGCTGCACGCTCAAACTCAGCCCGTCGACCGCGGCCTTGTCGCCATAAACTTTCCGCAGGTTCTCGACGCGGATGGCCGGCGAGATCGCTGGAGACACTTCCTGCATGAGCTCTCTTCCATGTTATCGGAGGGCGAGTGCGGATTCAGTAGGTGCAATCGATGTCGGGGAGTTGGTTCCACGCCTCGGCCAGCGTGTTGAGGAGCAATTCGGCCTCGGCCAGCGGCTCGTCGGACTGCGCGGCGTTGGCTTCGAGCAGTCGATTTTGCAGGTAGACATACAGTTCGCAAAGCGAGCGCGCGAGTTCGCCGGCTTGCATGTGATCGAGCGAACGGTTGAGTTCGGCGAGGATGTCCCAGGCTTTGGAAATCTGGCGGGATCGCTCACGAATCTCGCCGTTCTTGAGATGACGGCGGGCGTGCGCAATGGCTTCGATGGCGGACCGGTAGAGGATCTTGACCAGCTCGACACGGGTTGCGCCGAGGACTTCATGTTCGAGATACGAGTTCGTGTAAGCCATCGCCTGTGGAGCTTATCGGCGAGGGCGGGGGGAGTGTGAGGCTGGGGCGGCTCGTCAGAGCGGCGATCGGGCAGCCATGCCGGCTGCGTTGTTTTCGGCGGCCACGACCAAAAGCCGAAGAGCAGCCGGTTTGACAACCGGCTCGCCGCTCTGACGAGCGGCCCCACG
>JAIQFJ010000339.1 GCA_020073325.1 Terriglobia bacterium
CGAAGGGACTGTGGCAGGCTGCCCGCAACGCGACTTGTTCGGCGGCGTCGGGGTCGGTGTCGGGAGCCTGGCCGCGGTCGCTGTCGCGCGTCAGCAGGCGAACGTCCTTGCGCGTCGATTCCAGCCGGATTTTGTGATCCTTCTTATCGCGCTTCCGCTCCGTACCTTCGTAAACGATGCTGTACACGCCGCGCGCGTCGGCCAGCGCGTCGGCGACGGCGCGATCGGTATTGCCGCTCGGGTACCAGCGCCCGCCGGTGTATCCCGAAAATTTTTCGAGCGTCGCGCGGGAGAGGCTGGAAGGATCGGCTCCGGCGGCTTGGGCGGACTGATCGACGGAATAGATGGCGATCTGCGACTGCGCGGCCCGCGTGCTCAGGTCGCGGATCTGCGGCGTCATGTCGAGCCAATCGCTGCCGGGGAGTTCGATCGTCAGTGGAACTCCATGCGTGACCCAGATCAGATTTTTGCGTCCGGACATGTTCGCCAGGCGCTGGCCGAGTGCGTTGAGAGCCTGAAAAGTGACATTGGCGCGCAGCACCGGATCCTGCGCGTCGATGTCGCGAAAACCCTGCAGCTTCTTGATGGCGGTATCGAGCGCCGCGGCGAGCTGTGTGGGAGATGGGTCGGGCGGCTGGCGCAGGTCGGCATCGGGGTCGGGCAGCGGACGCACCGGATAAAGATCGCCGCGCGCCGTGAGGATATAAATGTAGATCCGCGAGACGGACTCCATATGCTGAAGGGCAGTGGTCAGGTCGATCCATGCCGTAGCGGCGGTCAGGATGCGTTCATTCCAGCGATCGAGCAGGATGAGAGTCGGGCCAGGCTGGGCGCGGTTGCCGTATTGGCCGGCGGCGAGCACTTCGGCCGGCGCTCCGACTCCGGAGCGGCGCAGGAACAGCACGTTGCGAAGCTTTCCGTCTTCGCGAACATTGACGTCGGCCGCTTGCAGATCCGTAACGGGTTCACCTTTGCTATTTGTCGCCACGGCGTCCAGACGGACCAGGTTTTGCGCGCTGGCGCAGCACATCCCGGCCAATATGACGATGGACAGTCTTCTACTAGCGCGACGGGACCCCGAATACCAATTCTTTGGTATGTCCAAAATGAGCCGCCTTTCTTAAACTAAAGCTAACTCACATCCCGTTACGACCGGCGGGCGCTCCTTTCCACTCCTCAGTCCTCAAGAGCGCCCGCCGAAACATTTTCAATCTTCGTACGATTCTACGCCGCATCCCAAATGATTCCCATCGCCAAAAATCGAGAGGCGATCTACCGGGCGATGTGTGCTTGAAATACCATAACCCCGGTATTCAGAAAATGGAATGCGTGGCTTAAAATTTCTGTAATTAACCCCGTGTTGACGGGCGCATAACCTCCTGCACCCCATCCCGAGGGCGCCCGTCAACTTCTTCTACCGACTCGCACCATTGCTGAATACTCAGATCCGGGTATTTGCGAGGCAGCCGATCCCGGCTAGGATCGAGATCGAGACACCTGGGCAGAGATGTGGAAGGCACTGCGGAATTTTCTCGGCGCTCTTGGGGAGAAGGTCCCGCTGCGTTTCGGAAATCGCGATTCTAAAAATTCCTCGATGCTGACGGCGCTGTGCCTTTTGACGGAGCCCGAAGATCGCAAGGTGGTGGTCGACCTCGGGCTCGCCCAACGGTGGGAAGTTTTTTTCGCGACCAGGATCGAGGAGGCGGGGCGGTTTCTCAGGGAGTCCGGACCTCAGGTGATCCTGCTCGACCGCGACTTCATCGAAGGCGACTGGCGCGAGACGATGACGGGATTCGCGAAGTCGCGCGGCGCGTGTGTCATTCTGGTTTCAAAAGTCCTGGACGACTATCTGTGGAACGAGGTGGTTTCGTGCGGCGGCTATGAAGTCCTGCCCAAACCGCTGCGGCAGGAGGAATTAGCCCGCACCATTCGCCTGGCCCGCTCGTATTGGAGCAGCGCGAGCCGGTACCAGATCAAATGAAAACGAAATACCAAATCTCCGGTAGTGAGGCGCGCCGTTCGTGTACCTATAATGGAGCCTAAGGATCCCCTGTCCGCAAACATGATTTCTGCCTCTACGTTTCAGAAGTTGAGAAGTCTGGATACATGCACCGCGTCGAACTGCATCGAGCGGCTGAATATCCGGATGAGGAATGAAGGTTTTATTTCCGGGTCGGTACGGTGCCGCTTTCCGCATTTCAAGCCGATGCTGGGTTATGCGGTGACAGGGCGGATCCGCAGCGCGAGTCCGCCGATGAGCGGCCGCTGTTATTATGATCGCATCGATTTTTGGGAATATGTCGCGACGCTGCCGGAGCCGCGGGTGATCGTGATGGAAGACGTCGATCGCAACCCGGGTGTCGGCGCGTTTTTCGGAGAGATTCATGCGGCGATCAGCATGGCGCTGGGGTGCGTGGGATATGTCAGCAACGGCGCGGTGCGGGATCTGCCGGCGGTCAGGGCGCTCGGATTTCATTTATTTTCGGGAAGCGTCGCGGTGTCGCACGCGTATGCGCACCTGGTGGATTTTGGCGAGCCGATCGAGATCGGCGGTTTGAAGATTTCGCCGGGCGATCTGATGCACGGCGATTGTCACGGCGTGCAATCGATTCCGCTGGAGGCCGCGGACGCGGTGCCGGCGGAGGCGGAAAAAATTATGGCGTCGGAGAACGAACTGAAGGCATACTGCAGGTCGGCGGAATTTTCGCTCGAAGGGCTGTCGAAGAGGTTGAAGAGCGTGGCTACGGATTGTTTGTGAAAACGAAAATCGCAATTGCATTAATCGCCGCGGGCGCGGTGGGCGTACTGAGTTCGTGCGGCGGCGGCGAAAAGGCCGCGGCGGCGGATACGAACGCTGCCGCCTCGCCCGGAGTTTCGGTCGGCGTGGCGAAAGTCGGATGCAAATCACTTGACCGGAAGCTGAGTGTTTCCTCCGAACTGGTGCCGTTCCAGGAAATCGACGTATACGCCAAGGAGTCGGGATTCGTGAAGACGCTGAGCGTCGATTACGGGTCGCGGGTGAAGGCGGGGCAGGTGATGGCGGTGCTCGAGATTCCTGAATTGCAGCTGCAAATCGCGCAGGACGAGGCTTCGATCAGGAATTCGAAAGATCAGGTGACCCGGGCCGAGCACGAACTGAATCGCATTGAGGCGACGCACAAGGTTCTGCATCTGCAATACGACCGGCTGAGCGGCGTGGCGAAATCCAAGCCGGGACTGGTGGCGCAGCAGGAAGTGGACGATTCGCAGGGCAAGGATCTGGCGGCCGAGGCGCAGGTGGAGGCGTCCAAGAGCAATCTGCAGTCGGCGCAAAGCCAGTTGCAGGTGGCCGAGGCGAAGCGCGATCGCGACCAGGTGATGTTCGATTACGCGAAAATCACGGCGCCGTTTGCGGGAGTGGTGACGCAGAGATACGCGAACCTGGGCACGTTGATGCAGGCGGGCACGAGTTCGAGCACGCAGGCCCTGCCGCTGGTGAAACTGTCGCAGGACGATATGTTCCGGCTGGTGATTCCGATTCCGGAATCGTACGTGTCCTATATCAAGGTGGGCGATTCGGTGGCGGTGAATGTTCCCGCACTCAATCATAATTACCCCGGCAAGGTGGCGCGGTTTTCGGTGGACGTGAAGGAAGACACGCGCACGATGCATACCGAGGTGGACGTGCCGAATCCGGGACGGACGCTGGTGCCGGGCATGTATGCCGAGGCGACGATTACTCTGGAGCGCAAGTCGAACGTGATCTCGGTGCCGCTGCAGGCGGTGAATCATGACGGCGATGCGACGTTGGTCTATATCGTGGACGCGTCGAGCAAGCTGGTGAGCCGTAAGGTGGTGCTGGGGATCCAGACCGCGACGGATGCGGAAGTCCTCAGCGGGCTGCAGGAAGGCGAGATGGTTGTGGTCAGCGACCGCGGCGGTCTGAAGGTCGGCGAAGTGGTGCAGCCGAAGGTGATCGACGTGGTGGAGTTTCAGAGCCAGGAGGAGAAGTAGCAGTGTCCGGCTTCTCCATTCGGAATCCTTATTTCATTATTGTGATTTGCCTGGCGCTGATGGTGATCGGCATCACCAGCGTCGCGCGCATGCCGGTGGATCTGTTTCCGGCGATCAATCTGCCGGAAGTGGTGGTGGCGACGTTTTACTCCGGCATGCCGCCGGAGGACATCGAGACCGACATCACGAATCCTCTGGAACGATTTTTCACGCTGGCATCGGGGATCGATCATATGGAGTCGCGATCGATGCTCGGGGTCAGCATGATCAAGGTGTTTTTTCAGCCGGGCACGGACGCCGACGCCGACGTGACGCAGCTTTCGAATCTCGCGCTGGCGGATCTGAAGCGCCTGCCGCCGGGCACGCTGCCGCCGGTGGTTTTGAAATTCGACGCGGCGAGCCTGCCGGTTTGCCTGGTGACGCTGAAGGGCGAAGGGCTGAACGAAACGCGTCTGCACGATATCGGGCAGTTTGCGATTCGCAACCAGATCGCGGTGGTGCCGGGCGTGACGATTCCGCCGCCGTTCGGCGGCAAGTATCGCCAGGTGATGATCTACGTCGATCCGTACAAATTGTTCTCGCGGCAGCTGAGTCCGATGGACGTGGTGGACGCCGTGAATACGAACAACCTGATTCTTCCGGCGGGCGACGTGAAGATCGGGCCGTACGATTACTACGTCTATTCGAACAGCCTGGTGAAAAAAGTGGAGGACCTGAACAGCGTCCCCATTAAGACGGCCGGCCAAAGCTGGGTTTCGGTGGGCGATATCGGCGAGGCGAAGGACGCAAATCAGATCCAGTACAACATTGTGCGCGTCGACGGCCAGCGCTCGGTGTATCTGCCGATCATGAAGCAGGGCGGCGACACCAACACGATTCAGGTGGTGAATGGAATCCGCGACATGCTGGGCAAGCTGTTCGATGTTCCCAAGCAGCTCGAAACGGCGGTGGTGTTCGATCAGTCGGCGTTCGTCAAGGAAGCGATCCAGACGCTATTGCACGAAGGGCTGATCGGCCTGGCGCTGACCAGCCTGATGATTCTGATTTTCCTGGGCAGCATGCGCGCGACGGTCGCGGTGTTTCTGTCGATTCCGATTTCGGCGCTGGCGACGTTCGTGCTGCTGAACCAGATGGGCAGCACCGTAAATACGATGATCCTGGGCGGGCTGGCGCTCGCGTTTTCGCGCGTGATCGACAACTCGGTGATCTCGCTGGAAAATATTTTCCGGCACCTGGAGATGGGCGCGTCGCCGCAGGTGGCGGCGGAGCAGGGCGGATCGGAAGTGAGCCTGGCGGTGCTGGCGGCGACGCTGACCACGGTCGTGGTTTTCTTTCCGGTGACGTTTCTGTTCGGCGTCAGCAAATTTTTGTTTTCCGCGCTGGCGCTGGCGGTGGTGATTTCGCTGTTCGCTTCCTACTTCGTCGCGATGACCGTAATTCCGCTGTTCTGCTCGCGGTTCCTGAAAGGCGTGCAGCACGGAGAGGCGCATGCGGAGGCGCGCGGATTCAACGCGATGTTCAATCGCGGATTTCACGCGATGCTGGACGTGTACGAAAAGCTGGTGCGCGCGGCGCTGAAGGTCCCGGTGTTGACGATTCTGGCGCTGCTCGGGCTGTTCGGGGCGAGCCTGCTGATTTATCCGAAACTCGGCCTGGCGTTTTTTCCGCGCACCGATGCCGGGCAGTTCACCATCACGCTGAAGATCCCGACCGGATCGCGCATCGAGGCGACCGATCAATACGTCGCGAAGATCGAGGGGCTGGTCCGCGAGATTGTCGATCCGAAGGATTTCGGGATGGTGGTTTCGAACATCGGCATCGTCCCCGATTTTTCGGCGCTCTACACCACCAATGCCGGTCCCTACACCGCGACGATTCAGGTGGAGTTAAAAGAAGATCACAAGACCGGCAGTTTCGAGTACATCGATCGGATGCGGCGGGCGATCGCGCAGCGCTATCCGGACCTGCGGACGTTCTTTTCGAGCGGCTCCATGGTGGACGCGATCTTGAACATGGGCATGCCGGCGCCGATTGATGTTCAGGTGAGTAGCCGGGACTTGCAGCACACCTACGACGTGGCGCAGGATCTGGCGGCGCGCATCCGGCAGCTTCCCAACATCGGCGAGGTGTACGTTCCGCAGGACATGAATTATCCGGCGGTGCGGCTGAAGGTGGATCGGGTGCACGCAGCCGAGCTCGGGCTGACGCAGCGCGAGATCGTCGACAACGTGATCACCGCGCTCAATTCGAACACCATGATCGCGCCGAATTACTGGGTGGATCATCAGACGGGCAACGATTATTTTCTGACGGTGCAGTTTGCCGAGCGCGGAAAATCGGCGATCCATAATTTCGTCGACCTGGGCCAGATCCCGCTGCGGAATCGATCCGGCAAGCAGGTGATCGATCCGAAGAATCGCGCGCGTCCGGTGACCATGCTGAGCAATGTGGCGAGCGTCGACTTCGTGCAGTCGCCGACCGAGATCGATCACTACCAGATCCAGCGCGTCGCCGACGTGTACGTCACGCCGTCGGGCGAGGACCTGGGCAAGGTGGCGGACAACATTCGCGGGCTGCTCGGCGGGTTGAAGCTCGCCGGGAACACGCGCGTGACGCTGCGCGGAATGGTGGAAGGGATGCAGCAATCGTTCCGCAGCTTCGCGATCGGGCTGTCGCTGTCGGTGGTGCTGCTGTTTCTGATTCTGGTGGCGCAGTTCCGCTCGTTCAAGGATCCGATTCTGATCATGCTGGCGATTCCCATGGGATTCATCGGCGTGCTGATCATTCTGCCGCTGACGCACACGACGTTGAACGTCATGTCGCTGATGGGCGTGCTGATGCTGGTGGGCGTGGCGGCGTCGAACAGCATCCTGATCGTCGAGTTCGCGCATCGCCTGGAAGAGCAGGGGCGCAGCGTCGAGGACGCGGTGATCACGTCGTGCCGCGTGCGTCTGCGGCCGATTCTGATGACCTCGCTGGCGACGATTTTCGGAATGGTGCCGATGGCGTTGAAGCTCGGCACGGGCAGCGAACAATATGCGCCGCTGGCGCGCGCCATCATCGGCGGGCTGACGGCGTCGGTGATCCTGACGGTGTTCATCGTCCCGGCCGCGTATCTGCTGGTTTACCGGAGAAGGACCGCGTAACAGGTGCCCAGCTTTTCGATTCGCAATCCTTACTTCATCATTGTGGTCTGCCTGGTGCTGGCCGTAATTGGAATCACCAGCGTCGCGCGCATGCCGGTGGACCTTTTCCCCACCATTAATTTGCCGGAAGTGGTCGTCGCGACGTTTTATTCGGGCATGCCGCCCGAAGATATCGAGACCGATATCACGAATCCGCTGGAACGATTCTTCACGCTGGCGTCGGGGATCGATCATATGGAGTCGCGGTCGCTGCTGGGAGTCAGCATCATCAAGGTGTTCTTCCAGTCGGGCACCAACGCCGACGCCGACGTCACGCGGCTTTCGAATCTGGCGCTGGCCGATTTGAAACGCCTGCCG
>JAIQFJ010000340.1 GCA_020073325.1 Terriglobia bacterium
CTCGCGATCGACGCCGAAATCGGCGAGGAAATCTCCCGTCACGACGCGCGCTACGGCAACGGGCCGGTGCTGCACCTGCGCTTTTTTCGCGTCACGAAATTTTCAGGCGAGCCCGTGAATCTGCAGTTCGAAGCGATCCAATGGGAAGAGCGGCGGCGTCTGCCGGACTACGATTTCCTCGACGGCGACCTGGAATTCGTCCGGCAACTCGCGTGCTGAATATGCCGTCATGCGATTCGTGGTCTTCTTCGCCGCCTGTTCTCTGCAGGCGCAACTGATTCCGCCAGGACAGCCGCTGCCCCAGACGGACGCGCCGCCTGTGGTGTTTCTGAACGGCTTCGAGCTGAACTGCGCGGGAGCTTCGTTTGCGAACACGTTCGGGATCGCGGACCAGGTCCTCGCGAGCGCGGGACGAGTAAGCGTGTTTTTCAACTACTGCGCGACGGCATCGGCAAATTCTTCGATTGAAGATCTGGGCGACGCGTTCGGAACATTTCTCGGCGGCCTGCAATACACCAACGGAAAACCGGTGGATCAAGTCGATTGCGTCGCGTACAGCATGGGCGGGTTGATCCTGCGCAGTTATCTGAGCGGAAAGCGAACGGCGCCGCGGACCTTCAATCCGCCCGGCGTCACGCATATTCGCAAAGTCGTTTTTCTGGCCACGCCGCACTTTGGAACCGGTATTCCGCTGGGTCTGCCGTTTTCAACGGGCCTGACCGGCGAACTCTCCAGCGGCAGCCGGTTCCTGTTCGACCTGGCGACATGGAATCAGGGCGCCGACGATCTGCATGGTGTCGACGCGATTGCCGCGATCGGCAACGGCGGTACTGGCCTCGCGACCCGGCAGGGCTTCGACGACGGTGTGGCGGCGCTGACCAGTGCGTCGCTCGGATTCTATGCGGCCGGTCGAACGCGCGTGCTGCCGTTCTGCCACACCGATGCAGGCGGTCTTCTGAGCACCTTCGGATTCTGCCCTTCGAATGCGCGAGGCATCGCGCGCATCGATTCGCCGGCGCATCCCACCGCGCAGATCATCGTGTCGTTCTTCAGCGGGACGGCGGACTGGCAGAACGTCGGCACGGCGGCCGAGCAGGACCCGCTGCTATCGGTCAACGGAGGGCTCGACGTGGTCATGCGCGATTCGGGCGATGCGGATCTGAAGATCGACACGGCGGGCGCGATGGGCGCGTCGCAGAGCAAGACCCTCAATGCCGCGGCGTCGGCGTACACGGACATGTTCGCCGCGGGACCGGTCACGATCACGGCGATAGCGGCGATGACGCGCGCCGATGCGCAGATCAATCTGCCGCCGGCGGTCTACAAGGCTCTGGTGGTGAAGCCCGGGCCGGCGATCACCGGGATCGTCCCGGCGGCGGCGCTTCTGTTTCCTCTCGGCGCGGCTCCCGGGGAGATCATTTCGATTTACGGCAACGGACTCAGCGGGGCGCAGCCGACGATCAACGGGAACGCAATGCAGATCTATTTCGCTTCCGACACCCTGATCAACGCCGTGGTTCCCGAGAACGCGTCGGGCTACGTGCCGCTCGCGATCCAGAACGGCGCCGGAAAAACCAGCGTGAACCTCCTGATCGCAACGGCGGCGCCCGCGATCTTCACCAGCGATCAGTCGGGGACCGGTGAAGCCGCCGCGCTGGATGCGACCACCGGTCTGCTGGTCGACGCGGCGCATCCACTGCGCGCGGGCGATTATGTGGCGCTGTTTCTCACCGGGCTCGGCGCGACGACGCGGATCAACGGACTCGACGTCGCCAATCAGCAGCCCACGGTGACGATCGGCGGGAAAGATTGTCCGGTCACCTACGCGGGACGCGTTCCCGGCATCGCCGGGCTCGACCAGATCAACTGCATCGTGCCGGATTCCGGGGGTCCGCAGAGCGCCGCTAAAGTCGTGGTAATCTCCGTTAACCGGGTCAGTAACGCTGTCTCGGTCGCAATCCAATGAGAGGTAGAATGTATCCGTGCAGCCCGACACCGCTCTGAAACTCGCTTCTGAACAACTGACCCGGGTCCGTGACGAAATCGGAAAAATCATCGTCGGCCAGCAGGACGTGGTCGATGGAGTCCTTATTTGTTTGCTCGCCGGCGGCCATGTTTTGCTGGAAGGCGTCCCCGGTCTTGGAAAGACAACTTTGCTGCGCACGCTTTCGCGCGTGCTGCATCTGAAATATTCGCGCATCCAGTTCACCCCGGACCTGATGCCGGCCGACATCGTCGGCAGCATGATGATGGATACGGAAGGCGGAGCGAAGACGCTGCGTTTCGCGGCGGGGCCGATTTTCGCGCACCTGGTGCTGGCCGACGAAATCAATCGCGCGACGCCGAAGACGCAGTCGGCGCTGCTCGAAGCGATGCAGGAACACACGGTGACCAGCGGCACCCAGACCATGGAACTGGAGCCTCCGTTCCTGGTCATGGCGACGCAGAATCCGATCGAAATGGAAGGAACCTATCCGCTGCCCGAAGCGCAGCTCGATCGATTCCTGATGAAAATTCTGGTGAAGTATCCCTCGCGCAGCGATCTGGGCACGATCGTCGAGCGCACCATTCAGCGCGACGACATCCAGGTGAATCCGGTGCTGACGCGGGAAGAAATTCTGGGACTGCGCGATGTATGCCATCACGTTTTGGTCGCGCCGCACGTGCAGGAGCACGCGATCGACCTGGTGATGGCGACGCAGCCGGGAGCCAAGCAGGCGCATGAGCTGTCGAATAAGTTTGTGCGCTACGGAAGCTCTCCGCGCGGCGCGCAGGCGCTGGTGGAATGCGGACGAGTCCTGGCGCTGATGAAGGGCCGCCTTCATCTTTCCCAGGAAGATGTCGACACGGTGGCTCCGGCGGTGCTGCGCCATCGCATCATTTTGAATTTCGACGCGCACGCGGAAGGACAGACGCCGGAGACGATTCTTTCGAAGATCATTCCGAGCGTCGGGGCGGCGGTTGCTTAAGATCCTTCATTCGCGTGCTTTCGCGCTCATTCGCGGTTAAAAATGGCTTCCGAACCTCTTCTTCCAACTCCGCTGCTCGAAAAACTGGAGCGGTTGACCATCCAGTGGCAGAAATCGCTGCCCGGACTGGTCGGCGGACACAACACGTCGCGATTCGCCGGAGCCGGCCAGGAATTTCTCGATCACCGCAATTTCCATCAGGGCGACGACCTGCGCGCGGTGAACTGGCGCGTTTATCTGCGCCTGGACAAGCTGTTTCTCAAAATGTTCCAACTGGAGCCGCGCATCCCCGTGCGGATCCTTTTCGACACCAGCCTTTCGATGCAGACCGGCGCGAACAATAAGTTCGACTACGTGCGGCGGCTGGCGGGCGCGTTGTGCTACGTGGGATTAGTCCGGCTCGATTCGATCTGCCTGCAGCCGTTTTCCGACAAGCTGGGCGATGCGTTCCTCGCCAGCGGCGGGCGGCATCGTTTCACGCCGGCGGTGAATTTTCTGACGTCGCTCAAGCCGGGCGGCAAAACGAATTTTCTGCAAATCGCGCGCGATTTTATCTCCAAGTATCCGCAGCGCGGCCTGGTGATCGTCATCTCGGATTTTCTGGACGACGGCGATTGCGAAAAGCCGCTCCAATTCATTTCCGATTTCGGCCACGAACTGATCCTGGTCCACACCTGGGCCGTCGAGGATCGCGAGCCGCCGTGGGAAGGCGAGCTCGAACTCGAGGACGCGGAAACCGGCCAGCACGTTGAGTTATCATTCGATTCCGACGCCCGTGAGTCGTATAAGGCGGCGTTCGATGAATATGCCCAGTCCCTGCGCCGCGTCGCGCTGCGAAACAATGGCCGTTACGTCGGACTACCCACAGACGTCCCAGTGGATGAGGCCATTTTCGGACCGATGACGCGCGGGGGAGCCCTCGCGTAGCGGGCTTTGGGAAAAGACATAAGTGAACTTCATTAATCTCGGTCTCGGCGAACTGATCGGACTGGCGGGGGCGATTTCGGCCGGCATCGTCGCGCTGTATCTGCTCGACCGTTCCAAGCGCAAGCAGCTCGTCGCGACATTGCGGTTCTGGTCGCAGGCGGACGTCCGGACCGAGCTGAAGCATCGCCGCCGCATCCAACAGCCGTGGAGCCTGCTGCTGCAGATCATCAGCATTATTCTCCTGCTGATCGCCATCGCCGGGCCGCGCTTCGGCGGCGACGAAGAGAACGGCCGCGACCATGTCGTGATTCTCGACACGGCGGCGTGGATGGGAGCAAGGGCAGGCCGCGCAACGCTGATGGACGAAGCCAAGGCATCGGCACGGGCGTATATCAAAGCTTTGCCGTCGCGCGACCGCGTCATGATCCTGCGTGCCGATGCGCTGGCAACTCCGGCCACCGTCTTCGAATCGAACCGGCAGGTGCTGGACGATGCGATCCGGCTCTCGCAACCGGGAGCCTCCGCGCTGAACATCGAGCAGGCCATGGAGTTTGCGCAACGCGCGCAGAAACTGCAATCGCAGCGCGCGGGCGAGATCGTGTTCGCGGGCGCCGGACGAATTCCCGAGCAGGAATCGAGCGGCATCGCGCCGCCGTCGAATCTGCGCGTGCTCACCGTCAACAACGCTCCATCGGAAAACGTCGGATTGCGAAAGATCGGGTTGCGGCGCTCGCTGACCGCTGCCGACTCGTGGGATATTTTCGTCGCGGTGCACAACTACGGCACGCGTCCGCATGCGATCGACCTGGCGCTGCAGTTCGGCGGATCGCCGGCGGGATCGAAGTCGATGACGTTGAAGCCGGGCGCGGAAGAGCAGGCGACGTTCACTTATAAAACGAAGGTCGGCGGATATCTGGAGGCTCGTATCGCGCCGCACGATCAGTTTCCGCAGGACGATCGCGCGGTGATCGAGCTGCCCTCGCAGCAGCCGCTGCACGTCGTGGTTTATTCCGACGAACCGCAGGGTTTGCGCGCGCTGATCGCGTCGAATCCGCAGGTGGACGCGGTGTTCGAACCCACTTCGAAGTACGACCCGAACGTGAAGGCCGACATCGTGGTGCTGGACCGGCTGGCGGCCGCGCAGCGTCCCAAGGCCGATTCGCTGTGGATCCAGCCGCCCGCTTCGGGATCGCCGATTCCGGTGCGCGGCACAAAGTCGGGCGTGAAAATCGAGCACTGGCATCCGGAAACAGCGCTGGGCGCGGGGCTGCATACGAAGAACACGCAGCTCGAGTCGAGCCAGATTTTTTCGGCGGCGCAGGGCGATATTGTCGTGGCGGAATCGTCGGATGGGCCGCTGATCGTCGCGCGCGCATCGTCGCCGAAGATTGCGGTGATCGGATTCGAGCCGATGAAGTCGTCGATGAAGTACGAACTGGCGACGCCGCTGCTGATCGCGAACATGCTGCACTGGATGGCTCCGGAAACGTTCCGGCGCTGGGAAGTGCAGGCGGGAACGGTGGGGACGGTGAACGTTCCTCTCGAAAAAGGGACCGAGGCATCGAGCGTCCGCGTCGTGACGGAGGATCAGAAACCGCTGCCGTTTACGATCGAGAACAACTCGCTGCGATTTTTCGCCGGTGCGCCGGGGACGGTGCGCGTGCTCACGGGCGATCGCGAATCGGTCTATTCGCTGACGCTGCCGGATGTCGGCGACGTGGCGTGGAAACCGCCGCAGAATGTCCGGCGCGGGATTCCGCGGTCGTCGGAGACGGGATCGTCGGTGACGGATTTGTGGCCGTGGCTCGCCGCGCTCGGCGGATTGGGATTGCTGGCGGATTGGCTGCTGTTCGGACGCAGCCGCGCGTTCCGTCTGCGTGCGTCAAAGCCGGCTTCCCCGCCCTGCCGCTGGCGATCACGGGAACGCGCGTGGCGCGCGAAACGGCGCGGGTGAGATCGCAATCGAAGCCCTCCTGAACGCCATCGGTATCCATGGACGTGAGGAGGATCTCCCCGGCGCCGAGTTCCTCGCCGCGGGCGGCCCAGCCGACGGCGTCGATCCCTTCGTCGTCGCGGCCGCCGCGGGTGTAGACATGCCACTCTCCCGGCGCCTGGCGGCGGGCATCGATGGCCAGCACCACGGCCTGCGCTCCGAATTCCGAGCTGAGCTCCGAAATCAGCTCGGGGCGGCGCACGGCCGCGGTATTGACCGAGATTTTGTCGGCTCCCGAAAGCAGGATCCGGCGCGCATCGGCCACGGAGCGGATGCCGCCGCCCACCGCCAGCGGGATGAAGACCTTGCGCGCCGTCCGCGCCACCACGCCGGCCATGATCTCGCGGGCATCGCTGGAGGCCGTGATGTCGAGAAAGACAAGCTCGTCGGCGCCGTCGCGGTTATAGCGCTCTGCCAGTTCGACCGGATCGCCGGCATCGCGCAGGTTGACGAAGTTGATGCCCTTGACCACGCGGCCGGCGGTGACGTCGAGGCAGGGGATGATGCGTTTCGCTAGCACTCGAGGAAATTCCTTACAATCCGCAGCCCCAGAGGTCCCGATTTCTCGGGGTGGAACTGCACTCCGAAGACGTTCTCCGATTCCAGCGCGGCGGTGTACGGCAACTCATACGTACAGGTCGCGGCTGCGCGGAGATTTTCCGGGACATAGTAGCTGTGGGCGAAGTAAACGAACGGGCGCGCTTCCAGGCCGCGCAGGAGCCGGGAATCGCCGCGGACTTTCAGTTCATTCCAACCCATGTGCGGCACGCGCGCACCCGGGGGAAACCTGCGGACCGCGCCTTCGAAAACGCCCAGCCCGCGCACTTCCGGCGCCTCTTCGCTGGTTTCGAACAGCGCCTGCAGGCCCAGGCAGATGCCGAGAAACGGAACGCCGGCGCGGATCCGGCCGAGCAGGGCTTCGCGCACCTGCAGCGCGTCCAAAGCCCGTATCATCTGGCCGAAATGGCCCACCCCGGGGAGGATGATTTTCGACGCCCTTCGCAGCGCTTCAGCGTCGCGCGCCAGCGCGTACTCACAGCCGATTTCGCCGAGCGTGTTTTCCACCGAGCGCAGGTTCCCGGCTCCGTAATCGAAGATGGCGATCATAGCAAGCCCTTGGTGGACGGCAGCTGATCTTTCAGCCGGGCGTCGGTGGAACAGGCGTACTTCATGGCCCGGGCGAAGCACTTGAAAATGGCCTCGATCTTGTGGTGGCTTGATCGGCCGTACAATACTTTCGCGTGCAGGTTGGCTCCGGCGTGATGGACGAAGCCTACGAAGAAATCTTCGATCAATTCGGTTTGCAGGTCGCCGACGAGCCGGACTTTCACGAGGTCCTTGTAGACCAGGGCGGGGCGGCCGCCGAGATCGACCGCGACGACCGCAAGCGTCTCGTCCATCGGCATGACGAAGTAACCCGCGCGGTTGATGCCCTTGCGGTCGCCCAGCGCCTTGGCGAACAATTGCCCCAGCACGATGCCCACGTCTTCCACGGTGTGGTGCTGGTCCACGTCGAGATCGCCCTCGGCGCGCAGTTTCAGATCGAAGCCGCCGTGCTTCGCGAACAGCTCCAGCATGTGGTCGAAGAAGCGGATACCGGTCGAG
>JAIQFJ010000341.1 GCA_020073325.1 Terriglobia bacterium
TCGTCGCTTTATTCGAGGCACCGGCGGCGAGCAGCATCTTCGCCATCTCCACGTCGTTCTTATAAGCCGCCCAGTGCAGCGCCGTGCTGCCGTCACCCTGCGCCACGTTCACGTCGGCCTTTTGCGCGATCAGCGTGCGCACCGAGTTCCGATCGCCCTGCATGGCCGCGTCCGCGAGCCGCGTGTCCGCCGCGCTCGCCAACAGCGACATCGAAATTCCGATCAGGATGCTCTTCATGGCCGCGCCTCCGCTAAATCGAGATCACTCCGTTGCTGTCGCCGACGCTTTCGACGTCCATGCCGACTTTATGCAGCGCCGTCAGCAGCACGTTCGCCATTGGCGTCGAATCCTTGCAGCGAACGTGATTGTTTCCCTTGATCGATCCGCCGGCTTTGCCGGCCAGGAAAACCGGCACGCGCTTGTGATTGTGCGCGTTCGAATCGCCGATCGGGCTGCCGTAGAGTACCAGCGAATGATCCAGCAGGTTACCGTCGCCATCCTTGATGTTTTTCAGCTTGTCCAGGAAGTACGGGACTAAGCTGACGTGATAGCGGTTGATCTTGGCGAAATCGGCAATCTTGGCGGGCGTTTCGCCGTGATGCGACGCCGTGTGGAACGGCACCTTCACGCCGCTTTCCGGGTACACGCGCTGGCACACGTCGCGGCTCATCTTGAACGCCGAGCAGCGCGTCGTTTCGGTCTGGAACGCCAGCGCCTGAAGGTCGAACATCAATTTCACGTGCTCTTCAAAAGAATCCGGCACGCCGATCGGGGCGGCCGGCAGGGCGCGCGCGATGCCGCTGCGGTTGTGCTGTTCGACGCGCTGAATGCGACGCTCGATTTCGCGCACGTCTTCCAGATATTCGTTGAGGCGCGTCCGGTCGCTGGCCGGCAATTCCGCCTGCAGGAGTTTCACGCGATGCATGATGCGATCGAGCACGCTGGCGCTTGCCTGTTGCCGCAGCGCGCGCTCCTCCGGCGTCGAGCCGTCGCCGAACAGGCTCTCGAAAACCGTGCGCGGATCCACCGTCATCGGCAGCGGCTGCGTCGGCGAGGCCCAGCTGATCGTGTCCGAATACACGCAGGCGTAGCCGTAATCGCAATGTCCCGAAGAATCCACGCTCTCGATGCAAACCTGTAGCGACGGCAGCGGCGTATCCTGGCCGAAGCGCTGCGCATACATCTGGTCGATCGAGGTGCCGCAGAAAATATCGGCGCCCATGGTCAGCTTAGGATGCGCCGCGGTGAGAAAGACCGACGTGGAGCGGAAATGATCGCCACCCTCCTCCGCGTCGATAAACGCGCCCGCGGGACGAAGGTCGGTGTCGCTGACGACGGTGATGTAATCGCGATAATCCTTCAGCGGCTCAAGCGTCTCGCTCCATTCGAAATCGGGGCCTTCTTTTTCAGGCGACCAGTAATGTTTTTCCGATCCATCGACCGTGCTGCCGGCCGACCCGTGCACCATTTCGATGCAGCACAGCCGCGCCTTCGGCTTCGCGGCCGTCTTCGCCAGCGGCGTCTGCGCCGGAACCATGGAATCGAGCAGCGGCAACGCCAGCGACACCCCTACGCCCCGTAGCAGGGTGCGCCGCGAAAGATGCTTTTTCGTGATAAACATCGAAGTCCCCGTGATTTCCTTAATGCCCGCCGCCCGACGATTCGGCCGGCTCGGCTCGCCGCATCTGGAACGGCATGCTCTTCACCACCCCCAAAACATACGACGAAAATTTGTAGTTGTCGCGCGCCGCGTCCCGCTCGATCGCCCGGACCATGGGCATGTCGTTATCGTCGATCACGCGGCCGAGCGCGTAGGACAGCAGCTTCTCCGTGAAATTCCCGGTGAACGCATCGGAGTGGCTCAAAATCGCGTTGCGCAGGCTGATAGGCCCGTCCAGCTTGGTCCCGTCGAACATCTTGCCGTTCGCATCGACCGGCATGCCCGCGTCTTTCGTGCGCCACTGGCCCACCGCGTCGAAATTTTCGAGCGCCAGGCCGATCGGATCCATCAACTGATGGCAGCTCCGGCAAGGCTCCACTTTGCGATGCTGTTCCATCGTCTGCCGGACCGTCATCGCCTTCTCGTTCTCCCCGGCTTCTTTAAACGGGGGCACATTCGGAGGAGGCGGAGGCGGAGGCGTTCCGAGCATCACCAGCATCACCCACTTCCCGCGCTGCACCGGCGACGTCCGGTTCGAACTCGACGTGAGCGTCAGAATGCTGCCCTGCCCCAGCAATCCGAACCGGTTCGGATCCTTCAGAGTCACGCGGCGGAACGCCGGGCCCATCACGTTCGGAATTCCGTAGTGCCGCGCCAGAACCTCGTCGACGAAGGTATAGTCGGCCGTGAGCAGATCGAGAACGCTGCGGTCCTCGTTCACCATGCTGTCGAAGAACAACTGCGTTTCGCGCGTCATCGACTCGGCGACGTTTTTGTCGAAATTCGGAAACAGAAACGCGTCCGGCTGCGCGTCCTTGAGATTCTGCAATTCGAGCCATTGCGACGCGAACACGGTCGCCAATGCATCCGATTTTGGATCGGCCAGCATGCGGCGGACCTGCTGTTCCAGGATCGCCGGATCTTTCAGCTTGCCCTGGCCGGCCAGCGCGAGAAGCTGGTCGTCGGGAGCGCTGCTCCACAAAAAGAACGACAGGCGCGACGCGAGTTCGAGATCGCTGATGCGATAGTTCGCACCCGGCGCGACACCCGACGGCGCACGCTCAAAGCGGAACACAAATTCGGGATCGGCCACCAGCGTCTGCACCACGTCGCGAATCCCGGCTTCGAAATCCGCCTTGTTGCGGCTTTGCTGGTAGACGCTCAGCAGATCTTCCAGATCCGCGTCGCGCACCGGACGGCGATAAGCCTGTCGAGCCAGCGCTGTGATGATCTTTTTCGCACACGGAATTTCTTCGGAAGGCGACGCAGGCCGGCAAGAGAAAAGCCTCCGGCGGCTGGGCGTATCGCCGACGCCCGTAATATTTTTCGGCCCGACCACGCGCAGTTCACGAAGATGCGGCAGCGCGGTGATCCCCGGCATGTCCGCGTTGTTGAAATCGATCAGGCTCTGCTCGAACGGCATCACCGTGTCTTCCACGGGTCCGTCGGACTTGGGAATGAACGCCGCGGAAACGCGCTTCGGACCGGCCGTGATCTTAACCGGCGGACTCACCATGTCGTCGGTGAAAACCGAATTTGGATCGATCGTCATCAGCGCGACGCGCGCGCCGTCCACGGAAATTTCGATTTGCTGTCCCTTGCCCTGATTCTTGCCCCACAGCGGTCCGCAAATATCGTAGTAGAGCGAAAGGCGGAACACGTATTCGCCGTCGACCGGGAACGGATGCACCACTGCCAAGCCGCCGCGGGTTCCGAACGGCGTGCCCTCGACATGTCGCATCTGGCTGACAACGCGGGGGATATGATACGTCTTGGTCACCGCGGCCATCTTCAGATCGCCGACCGCCTCGCGGCTGATCTTGCTGGCCGCGCGAATGTAGCCTTCCATCAGGGTCGGTGAAACGGTTAAAACGTCGGCCATGTTGTCGAATCCATGGCTCATGTCGTCGGGCGGCAGCAGCGCGGCGACGTCGACATCCAGGTCCAGCAGGTCGCGAATCGCGTTGTGATATTCCGTCCGGTTCAGCCGATGCAATGCCGGCGCCCCCGCGTTCGGATGCACGGCGGCGCCTTTATCGACCGAGTTTTCGAGCGACGTCGCAAAAGCTTTGAGCGTCGCGGCGGGAGGACGAGGCATCCCCGGCGGAGGCATCATTCCGGCGCGCAACATCCGGATCGCGTTTTCGGCCGCCGGCGCGGTTTTTTCGGGATGCGTCAGGTCGACCTTGGTCCACGAAAATCCGCCCGATTTGACCTTGTCGTTGTGGCACCCGGCGCAGGTCTTGTCGACAAACGCCTGCTGAGCTGCCGGCGTCGCGAAAGTATCACCGCTTTGTGCCCACGCGAGCCCGGTTAAGCCACACAAAATAAAAAGCTTTGTCATGAAGAGCAGGGCGGTGACGTTACGGGTTCACCAAGGTCGCAAAACGCGACGCCTTGGCGTGAGTATAGGTTTATGTGTCTTTGATGTCAATCCGCTGAACAGCATAGCTTGACGTATTGGCCGAACGGCATGGAACGCATTTGACAACGGGTGTATTCTTTACAGTCAGTCGTCCGCGACGACGGCAATCTACCTGGAGCCGAATCAATGCGTTGGGGACTTTCCGCGATCCTACTCGGATTTGTTTTCACTGCCTGCACCACCAGCCCGAAGCAGGCCGGGCAATCGAAGGGACCGGCCGCGGCCAAAAAGCTCAGCATCCGGCCGCACGGCGACGAAACCATACAGCCGGATTTGAGCAAGACTCCCGAAGATCTGAAGAAGGTGTACAGCTACATCGACGAGCACATCGACGATCACGTCGAAAACCTTCAAAAATGGATCCGCCAGCCAAGCATTTCCAACAGCGGTGAAGGCATCCCCGAAAGCGCGGAAATGGTCAAGGGATTTTTCGACCAGCTCGGCTGCCAGGAGTCGAAAGTCTACGACGTCGGGACCACGGAATACGGGACGCCCGGCAATCCTGTGGTGTACGCAAAGTGCGACGAAGGCGCGCCGAAAACGCTGGCGATTTACTGGATGTACGACACCATGCCGATCACTCAGCCCGACGCGTGGAAGACGCCTCCGTTCGAGGCGCGGCTGATCGAGCAGGCGCCGTTCAAGAAAGTCCTGATCGGCCGCGGGGCCACCAATTCCAAGGGTCCGGAGATGGTGCAGTTGAACGCCATCATGTCGATGAAGCAGACGATGGGCAAACTACCGGTCAATCTGATTTTCATCGCCGAGGGCGACGAAGAGCGCATGGATATCGGCCTGCGCAAGTTCGTCAAAGATCATCCCGATTTAGTCAAAGCCGACGCGATGCTGATGTTCGGCCAGCAGGCGCCGTCGGGCGGCGGCGGATTGTCGGGCGGTTCGGAAGGCTGCGTTTATATCGAGCTGACTACCAGCGGAAAAAGCTGGGGACGCGGTCCCACCGATTCCGATATTCACGGCAGCCACAAGCGCGAAGTCGACAGCCCGGCGTGGCGGCATATAAAAATGTTGGCTTCGCTGGTGAGCGACGACGGCAATACTCCGAAAATCCAGGGATTTTTCGACAATATCGAGCCGCTGAGCCAGGCGGAAACGGATCGCCTGAAAAAAGGCGCCGAGAAAGTGGACCTGAAAGTCGCGGCACAGAACATCGGCGTCGCGCGCTACATTTCGGACGATCCGTTCCAGATGCTCAAGATGAGCCGCTACGGCACGTCTTTTAATATGGACGGAATCTGGGGCGGCAATATGTTCGCGGGCGGCGCGGGAGCGATCCTGCCGAACAAGATCACCTCCAAGCACAATATCCGCTATGTCCCGAATATGAACGGGCTCGACATCGTGAAGAAAATCCGCGCGCAGCTCGACAAGAACGGATATAAGGACGTCGAGCTGAAACTGATCGGCGATGTGCCGTGGGAAAAAATGTCCTACGACACCGACATCGCGCGCTCGATCACCAAGATGTATGACACGTTCGGGATTCCTTACACGCAGCCGTCGATGACCGAAACGATCGTCGCGGGCGGCTACTGGCCGGCGTACCTGTTCGGCAACGGTAAGACCAGCCAGAAGGTCGCGCAGGTTTCGATGCCGATCGCGGGGGGCGCGGCCGGTCACGGCGGAATGGCGCACGCGGCGAACGAATATTTCGTGATTGAAGGCGCGGGCAAAGTTTACGGAATGGCAGGCGCGGAAAAATCCGTCGCGACGATTCTGTACAACTACGCGCACGCAGGAACGGCTTCGGCGAGCAATTAGTCAATGCCGGCCATTTCGATTCGCAGTCTGGTGAAGGATTATCACGTCGGCGAAGTGACCGTCCACGCGCTGCGCGGAATTTCTCTCGAAATCGACGCCGGCGAATTCGTTACGGTGGTGGGGCCTTCGGGTTCGGGCAAATCGACGCTGATGCATATTCTCGGGTGCCTGGATCTTCCTACCTCGGGACAATATTTTCTGGACGGGAAGGACGTTTCGCATTTTTCAGACGACGACTTGTCGGAGGTTCGCAATCGCAAGCTGGGCTTCGTGTTCCAGGGCTTCAACCTGCTGCCGCGAACGTCGGCTTTGGAAAATGTCGAGCTTCCGTTGCTCTACGGCGCGGGCGAGCAGCTTACGGCAGCCGAACGCCGCACGCGCGCGATCGATGCGCTCACCGCGGTCGGCCTGGCGGATCGAATCGAGCATCATCCCAACCAGCTTTCAGGCGGACAACAGCAGCGCGTGGCGATCGCGCGGGCGCTGATGAATAATCCGTCGATTCTATTGGCGGACGAACCGACGGGCAACCTCGACAGCCGCACGAGCGTCGAGGTGATGGAGATTTTTCAATCCCTGCGCGAGCAGCGCGGCATCACCATCGTGCTGATCACGCATGAGCAGTTGGTCGCCGAATACGGGTCGCGGATTATTTCATTCAAGGACGGCCACATCGTTTCCGACATCGCCAACGATCGCCAGCGTGTCGCGAGCGGCGAACTTGCCGCGATGCCTGTCGCCGAGGAGACCGCATGAAAACGCTGAAGCCGAGCATCATCATCGCGCTTCGCGCGCTGCGCCGGAAGAAACTACAGACCGCGCTGACGATTGTCGGGATTACGGTCGGCGTCGCGACCGTGTTGACAATGATCGCGCTGGGCGCGGGCGCTGAATCGTCGATTGAGGATCAGGTGCGCGCGGCGGGCATGAACATGATCGTCGTCACGGCGGGGAACTATAAGACGAAGACGGACGATCAGGGCGGCGCGGTGGAGGAACAGGGGCGCTTGGTGAACCTGAATTATTTCATTCCCGCGGTTTATGCGGGAGCGTTGATGGGTGAACCCCGCCTTTACAGGCGGGGCTGGGGCCGGATGTACAATCGCTCGCCATTCATCGCCGTGTTTCATCCCGAAGACGATCCGATGGAGAAGCACGATCATCCCACGGCCAGCCAGCGGCTGGGGGATATGGAAGCGGGACTCGGCGCGGCGGCCACGCTGACTTCAGGCGACGCGGACGCGATTCGCAGGATCAAAGGTGTCCAGTATGTCTCCGAAGGGATTCACAGCAACGTCCATATCACGGCGGACGCAAAACGCTGGTTCACGCGGCTGCATGGCGACGATGTTTCGCTGCCGATGATCCGCCGCGCCTGGATTTTTGAGCACGGCCGTTTTTTCAGCCGTCGCGAGGAATCGAACGGCGCGCAGGTGGCGGTGCTCGGCTCGGTGGCCGCTGAGAAATTATTTGGATCGGAAAATCCGGTCGGTAAGAAGATTTCGATCTGGAAGCAGCCGTTCGAGGTCGTGGGCGTGGTC
>JAIQFJ010000342.1 GCA_020073325.1 Terriglobia bacterium
GCTGTTCGTTGATAGTTGCAGTCGAAAGAGAGAAACCAATGCACAAGTTGCATGTCGCCGGAATTGCCACATTGATCATCGCCGGGTTGTTGATTCTTTCACCCGGCGCGCAGGCACAGTCCGCTACAACAACATTTGACGTGGCCAAGGTACTCAAGGGATTCCAGGTCGCGCCCGTTCCTCTGAACATGCAGGCGATCCACCGGACGGCCTGCCTGCGACATGGTGAGTTGGAGGGTCTCGCGCGCGACGGCGGAAGAGGTGCCGGTCCATTTGGCGGCATCGAATCGCAGATGAGCGATGGGCGGCGCAGTATTCGGGGCGCCGGTCAGAGAGATCATCGCGTCGGCTTTGGCGAGCGCGGCACTGCGGGTTGAGTCGTCCATCCAGGCAGCGCTTTCGAGATCGGCGCGGAGTTCCCACGAAGATCGGCGATCATCTCATCGACGATTTTTTTATCGGCGGCCGGCAGCGAAATCTCGACGTACTGCTGGGCGATGAGATCGCCAAGATCGCCGACGGTGGTGGCTTCGCAAAACGAGGCGCGCGGCGGCGGCTGTTGTTGGCCGGCCAACTCCTTGCCGTAGAGCTCGAAGTATGCGTCGCGAAAACGCCGCGGGAGCTGCTGAGCCATGCCGAAGAGCAGGTGAATTTTAAGGTAGTTCCGCAGGGCGGGAATCGGAGTCGCCGGAAGGATCCGCTGGAGGGCGGCGAAGAAAGGAGGCACCTGAATGTTCACACGCGCTGGGATCGCGAGGTTCTGGGCCTGAAAGAGCGCTTGCCATGGAAGCGCCGGAGTGCTCGCCTGGAACGCGGCGAAATTCTGAGGATTGTAGGTTTTCGTGGCGTTATTCAGGTCGGCGAAAGACCATGAGGCGTTGGCGAGTTGCGTCTCGAACGCGAGCACGGCTTGAGCCGCAGCAGGTGCGTCGGCGGATTTCATCCCGGCGAAGGTCAGCATGGTTTGGATGAAATTGACGAATGCCTGACGCGCTGCCGGATGGCGTTGCCGGCGTAGTAGGTCGGGCCGGGAAGTCCGAGGCCGCCCTGCGTGAACTGAACCAGGTTGGTGGCCGGGTCCTTGGAATCGGGAAAGACCGTGGAACCGAACAGGACGGGGACGTTCACTTGCTGAAGCACGCCAGTGACAGCAAGGAAGGAGGCGACATCGGAGACCTGGTCGATGCGGTCGAGGAGCGGTTGAATGGGGGTGAGACCTAGCTTTTCGATCGTGTCCTCATCCATACACGATGCGTAATAGTCCTGGATATTTTTCAGCGCGTCGGGATTCTTGGCGGGGTATTTGCCGGCGATGAGGTCGCGGGCGAATTGAGTGGTCCGGCTTTGGGCGGTCGAAAAGCTGCGGCTGTAGCTGGAGCTTCCAGGAGGCAGCTTCGTATTGCGAAGCCAGGAACCGGCGGCAACGCGGGCAGCAGCAATAGAGCCGCCGTCGCGAAAAAACCGGCACCCAGGAACCGGCTCCATGATTGTTTGCCCATACCCCTCCTGACAAGGAGGTCCGGCAGGGCAACCCGCTGCCTGCTAGGCAGGGTAGCGTTCCTGGTCCTCCTCTATTAAGAAATCGTTCCCTAACTTGTTCCGCAAAGCTTCGGCGGCTTCCGGCGTCGCTTGCACTTGAGCGTGGTTGGGCGAAACGCCCAGGACCCGCACTCCCGGGATGGCCGCCAGCAGTTTGTGCCAGTCAGACTGGACGCTTCCGCGAGCCGAACTCTTAACAGCAACCGCAAATTGTCGCGCTTTCGATCCATCATTTGGCATAAAGACACCGATCCTGCCTCCATTATGGATCGGGAATGCGTTTACAACTGCCGGACCAATCCGCCGCCCTGATAAACCTGGGCCAAACCCAGATTCACCAGCCTGGTCTGGAAGATCTGGCGAGCGCGCCCTGCGCGCTGCGCATCCGGATTCATCGCTTTGTAGGCAGCGTCTTTCGAAAGAAGTACGGCCAGTGTCGCCGTAGCGACGGGGCAGGCCATGGATGTTCCGCTCATCGGCAGATACGGTTGATCGAAGCCGGGCTGTACCGGGACGGTCGAAATGATTCCGTCGCCGGGCGCGGCGGCGCCCATTTGGACACCGACGTTGCTGAAGGAGGCAAAATACAGGCCGGCGGGGCTCCACTTGTCGGGCGTGGTGGGCTGATTCAGCGCTTCAACCGCCTGGGGCGGGATGACGCCGGGCATGCCGATCGCGGAGATTGCCACGACGTTCTGGAGAGCAGCCGGATAAAGGATCGGCGCGCCGCTATCGTTGCCGGCGGCGGCCAGGCAAAGCGTGCCGTGCTCCAACGCAAATTGGATGGCGTCGGCCTCGATGACGGAAGCCGCGCCGCCGAGGCTGAGATTGATAAGATGCGCGCCGTGATCAACGGAGAGCGCCTCGACTGCCATTGCGATTTCGCCCTGGCCGGCGCCCTGGGTCCCGTTCGGAAATACTCGCGCGACGAACAGGTCGACGCCGGCGGCGATGCCGCCGAAGTCCTGCTCCACGGTGGGGCGTGCGCCGATAATGCCGGAAACGTGAGTCCCGTGGCGGGCCACGTCATTGGTGGCGTCCGGCTTGGGATCGGCCACACCGCGGCTGAAGGCGCCGATTCGATGGACATGTTGAAGATATGGATGGGGACCGACGCCGGTATCGACCACACCGACATGGATGCCCTTGCCGCGATCGGCGGCGTACGACGTCGCTCCGGTGAGTTGCGCCCACCATCCGACGGATACGCTCTGGACGATCGGCGGAAGGGAAATGGTCTGGCCGTCGGCAACGGGTTTCAGCAGAATATCCCATGCTCCGGCCGCAGGCTCGATGTGGGCGGCAACGGGCAGCCAGGCGTAGGAATCGTAAGGGGCGTCGGCCTGGCCGGCGTCATTCGCCACAGCTCTGGTCACGGTCAACTGATTGGGTGTGTTCTTCGATTGCAAGTAAACGGTAACGCTCGCCCGAGGCGCGGGACGATCTCCCAACTGCAGGCGCAATCGGAGCGTGGCGCCGGCGCCCGGATCGGCGGCCTTGGGGCCGACCGCGGCATCGAGAGCGTGGACCGCCAGGCTCTCGTAATATTGCGGCTGTCGCGGTACGAATACTTCGACCAGGACATCCGGATGGAGTTCGCCCATTCTACGAGCAACGTCGGCGGGATCGCCCTTAACGAGAGTGACGCGCCGCGCATCCTCCTCCTTCGGAGCGATATCGTGGAGGACGTCCACGTCCGCCGCGAGAACCCTGGAGAAACTGAAGTCGAGCGCTTCTCGGGATCGCTTCAGGGCGTCTTCGCTCCGCATGCCTGACCGGCGATTGGAGACGACGAACAACATCTCTTGCGTCGCGCTGGTGTCGTTTCCGTTTTCGGAAGCGCCGGCTGCGGGCGGCGTGTCGGGTGTTTCGTGTTCAGGCATTTATGATTGCTCCCTAATTGTGGATTTGGACTGCCCCTGCGACCTGGCGGAGCGGGGTTGTTTGCCGGACTTGCTCATAGATAGACCGCGCTTGTGGTCTGTGCGGCTGAACCGGCTGCGGCCGCCGCGGCGGCGCGCGGGCGAACCAATAAGATCCCCGGTACGCGCTCGGGATCGTGCAGACGGAGATAAAAATGTCCGATGCCGGCCAAGCCGAGCATCAAGCCGCGAACCTCGCCGAGCCGGAGGCCGCACGGCCAGGATAGACCCTTCGATTGATAGCGCTCGATTCCGAACCATCCGACGTTATGGACCGCGGTGCGGATGTCTGTCCGGTCCCATTCACGCGCGACTTCAAGAAGGAATTCGGCATTCCCGGCCGCGCCGTGGCAATACGTGAAATCGCCATTTTCGGGCGTCTTCGGCGTGGCCAGATCGGCAGACACGCACCGCAGCGCGGCATCGACTTCGGCCAATGTCGCATCATCGGGGTGGTGCTCGAGCATCCGGAGTCGTGCCATGCCGATTCCCGCAGCGCCGTGGCACCACGCGACGGGAAAACCGGCGGCCGCCTGAGGATTCGTCCTGCGCTCGCGCAAGTCCGGCCAGTTGCATTCGGACGGGTCGAAGAGCGAACGCTCATATTGGACCGCGCGAGATGCCGTTTCGGCAAACCGGTGATCGAGATGGGCGGCGATTTCGAAAAGTGCGCAGGCGATTCCGGCGGTACCGTGCGAGTAACCGAGCAGGTTCGGACCGACGCCGCCAGGCTCCGGCCAGGACGCCGTGCCACCGCTGATCACCGCGGCGGCGACGAGGGCGCGCGCCTGCTCCCCGGCGAGGCGCAGGAAATCGGGACGGCCGTAGCGCCCGGCGAGGTCGATCAACGGAGCGATCAGGCCGGCCGAGCCGGACAGGACGTCGTGAAGATCGGACGAGGGGGTCGCCGCGCGCGTCATCCAATCGAGGCCGGTCTCGATGAGCATGTCGTCGGCGAGGGCCTCTCCGGCGCAGACCAAGGTATACGCCACGCCCGCAAGGCCCGAATAGAATCCGCGCATACCGGGCTGATCGAGCTTTGAGCCGTCCTGCAAGATCTGGTGCAGCGCGCCCCGGAGCACGGTGCGGTGATGGCGATCGTCCGTGAATTCCACCAGGTGGACAAGGAAAAGGGCGATGCCGGCGAGGCCGTCATAAAGCGAGAGGCCGCAGGCGCCATGCACGGCTTGAAAGAAACCATCGACGGGCTTCATCTGCCAGCCGATCCAGTTGCAACGATCGCCGCTCCAGATGGCATCGCGGACGAACTCGGCGCCGATCTGATCCGCCGCCCGAAGGAAGTCGGCCGGACCGTCCGAATCTCCGCGAAACAGGTTGGGTGTGTTGGTCATCTCAATTTTCAACCGGCCACTGATAGAGATCGCGGGCGCCCTCGGCGAGATGAGGCGTCGCGAGCGAAAGACCGGCGGCGTGAAAGCAAGCGGCAATGGAGCGCAGACGCTCGGGGACCGATTGGCCTCCCGCGAGCCATGCCGCAACAATTCCTTCGGCAACCAGCCGGCTTCGCGATTGGCCGAAACTGGCGCCGCCGCCCGGCTCATCGGCCGCGCCGAGTCCGTCGAGCAGAGGTTTGGTGAACAGCGGCGTGCCCGGACGAAGAAGGGCTTGCATCATGTCGCGTCTCGAAACAGCGAGGTGAAGCCAGAGCGGCAAGAAGCGCTTCGCGATATATAAGACAGCCGGATCGCGGCGGTCGTAAAGAGCCGGATTCGCGAGGCATTTGAAGCGATATGGGATGCGGTAGCGATTCAGGTCTGTGCTGAGCCACTCAACGAGAAGCGGCACGGACTCGGCCGTCGCATTGAAGTAGAGCCGGGCCAGCAGGACGTCATCAAACTCGCTGGCGATGGTCTCGCCGAAAGCAAAGTAGAAACCGCGCTGAACGCGAGAGGACTCTTTCGGAGCGTGCACGGAGACAAAGTCGCCGGCCGCGGGAGTCCGCCCGGGCGAATCGACGAACAGATAAGAACCAGGCAGTGCCTGGAAATGCACGCTGCGCTTTTCCACGCTCAAGGCGCCGTTGGAACCAGTCTGATAAACGCGCCACATCGGATCCCACCGCTCACGGCTGCGATTGGCCGCGGAGAGACGGGCAAGAAAATCAGGGTCGGGATCGGCCTGATCCTCCTGGGCGGCGCGGCCTGCGACTGCCGCGGCGTCGCGCGTAACCCCACGTGCATAGGGGTAGTGATAGATGAGGCTGGTCAGAGTTTCTGTCAGCGGGTGGGTCCCGGCAGGCAGCATCACGCCTTGGAGGTTGACCGGGACGGGAGGAAGATCGCCAAACCGAACCATGCCTTGAGAATCGATGTGCACGTGTGACAGGATTCCCGCAAGCACTGCCGCATCAGAGGGGGCGGGTGCAACCTCGGGCGAGACGGAGCGAAGCGCAGTTGCGGGCCGCATCAGTTTGGTTTCTCCGCTTGAGTAAGGCCGAGGATGTCCCGAACCGCGATGTCCGGGGCCGCCATCATGGCCGTCGCCAGTTGCAAGGCCACAGCCGACGTCCGCGTGACGTTCGGCATGCGGATACTCATTTCGAAGGCCGTGAGCACCAGGCGGGCAGCGGCAAAGTTGGCCGCGGCGCGCATCTCTCGCCCGGCTTCGTCGAGCTGAAAACCGCGCTTCTGCGAGTAAGCGTGCCAGAGGCTGCGAATCGCCGGCCAGATGGATTCGACACGATGCGGGGCCTTGAGAATCAAGGTCGAGATGTCCTCGCTGCTGCCATCGGCACCGAGAGTCGCGAGCCAATGCTGAATGTAGCTGGCGAATGCGCACCCAACGTCCCATGCGCTATCGCCGATGTCAGCGAGTTCCCAGTCGACCATGCGAAGGGCGGGGGATTCCTGACCGTCGCTCTTGAGGAGGATGAAATTGTCCCATTTGATATCGCCGTGGATCAGGGTTTCCTGGCGCCAGCGCGTGCTCAGGACATAGAGTCCCTGAACGAGAATCGGGTTGCGGCGCAGGAGATCCACCAACTCGCGCGTGGAGGGGCCCATGTTGGTGAAGACGCTCTCGGCAGTCTGGGCAATGGTCAGGACCCACGGCGCGATGCGCGGAAAAACGCGGCTGGATGCACCGTTCAGCGAGCCGATCTGGCCGTGGTGAACAGCGCCCAGCGCGCGTCCCTGGGCCTCCGCGATGTCTTCGGGGAATCGCTGCACGCGGGAATGGAAAGCATTGAGATTTTCGGCACCGTGCAGCACCTTCACGGTGAGAGTATGCTGGCGCGGATCGTAGTCGAGGAGCGGCGCGATATACGGCCGCAGAGAAGCGAAGGACGGGTCGCTGCTGCCGAGGTCATAGCAGAATGCTTCGCGATGAATCGAGCCTGTCGTTTCGGTGAAGAGTGCGGGGACCTGCTTCACAAAAAAGCCGGCGCTCCCATCGACCTCAACGCGAAAATTTCGATTGCGCCGGCTTACCTCGACGACGGAGATTGCACCTCCCACGATGGCTTCGGTGTCCAGAAGACCGCGCGCGACGAGATAGTGGACTACATTGTCCGTGGTTAAGAACATATCGGCTGATCAGCAGTTCATCGGGAAATTCGCGGTGTCGCAAGACAATGCCTGCGACACCGCGGTTACACAAAGGTTCTAGCAGCGAACCGGGGTATAGGTATTGCAGACGGGCGTGCAGAGAGAGAAGATCGTCAGACCCTGCGGCGCCGCCCCTCCCGCAGCTTGTCCACCCTGGGCGCAGTGCACGGGAGTGTACGTGTTGCAGATGGGAGTGCAGAGCGAGAAGATCGTCGGCCCCTGCGGCGCGGCTGCTCCCGCAGCTTGTCCACCTTGAGCGCATTGCACGGGGGTGATGGTGTTGCAGACAGGCGTGCAGAGCGAGAAGACCGTCAAGCCTTGCGGCGCGGCTGCTCCGGCAGCTTGTCCACCCTGAGCGCAT